>NZ_FQZX01000001.1:2100000-2373344 GCF_900142175.1 Maribacter aquivivus
ACTTAGCATGAAATGATCTGTATCAGCCATCTTTATTTCAAATGGTAGATTTTTCTACTTTTTGACCTCTTTTAAAAAAAAGTTAGAGTTGAATGTATTGATCTAACTGCTAAAAAGTAACCAAAGTTGAGTTACAAAAAAGCAAACTATAAAACCTAGGGTCAGCGGTAATAATGCCGAAATAATGGTCCATTTTATACTTTTGGTTTCTTTGTAAATTGTGTAGAGTGTAGTTGAACAGGGGTTGTGAAGAAGGCTGAACAGCATTAAATTAACGGCTGTTAAAAGTGTCCAGCCGCCAGCGGTTAATATTCTTTTGGTATCTGCAACAGAATCAAGTTCAAACATAACACCGGCACCTTCGCCAATATCAATTAAACCTGAATTTACTACGGTGAGCATAAGTATGGTAGGAATTACAATTTCATTTGCAGGTATGGCAATTATGTAAGCAAGTAATATTACCCCGTTAAGACCAAAGTAAAAAGCAAAGGGATTTGCCCAATCAATAAAATATTCAGCTAAGCTTAATTCACCGGTATATATGTTAGCTACCAGCCAAATAATAATGCCTGCCGGAATGGTAAAAGCAATAGCACGCCAAAGAACAAGAATTGTTCTATCTATTAATGACGTATATAATGTTTGTAAAATTCGAGGAGGTCTATATGGTGGTAATTCTAAGCTGAAAGTGGATGCCTGGCCCCTTAAAATAGATTTGCTTAAACCCCATGATACTAAAAGACTGAAAACAATACCTAATACAGCAATACTAACTACTGCTCCTGCAGATACCAATCCTGCCCAATGAGATGGAACCAAACCACCGATAAATATAGTTGCTATTAATATTTGCGTTGGCCACCTACCATTACATAGCGAAAAGTTATTGGTAATAATGGCTATTAATCTTTCTCTAGGACTATCAATAACCCTAGTTGCGACCACACCGGCAGCATTACAGCCAAATCCCATGCTCATTGTCAAGGCTTGTTTGCCATGTGCGCCAGCTTTTC
This sequence comes from Maribacter aquivivus, assembly GCF_900142175.1. Taxonomy (NCBI): domain Bacteria; kingdom Pseudomonadati; phylum Bacteroidota; class Flavobacteriia; order Flavobacteriales; family Flavobacteriaceae; genus Maribacter; species Maribacter aquivivus. The sequence continues at coordinate 2,101,017 of NZ_FQZX01000001.1, forward strand.
TAAAAAGGCTATCCATGTTAAAGGCTACTCTGGGCAGGTATCCTAGATCTTCCAATAATGTGAATAAAGGAAAAAAGATAGCCATTGGTGGTAGCATTACCGAAACAACCCAGGCAAATGCCATATAAGCCCCGTCGATTAAAACACCATCTAACCACCAAGGCATTCCTATTTGCGATGCAATATTCTTTAAAAACGGATGAATAGTATCCAATAATATGGCAGCTAACCATGAAGATGGAATATTTGCGCCAGCTACAGTTATCCAAAAAACGATTGCCAATAGCAAAAACATTATAGGAAAACCAAACCATTTGCTGGTTATTATGTTATCTATTTTTTGATCTAAAATTGTACTGTTCTTAGCATCTTCTATTTGTATACTTTGCTTGGCAATTTTAGAGGCATCTGCGTAAATTGACTCTATAATTTTATCATGAAAATCTATTCCCAACTCCCAACGTAACGTGTTGGTCAATGAGATAATATCATCGCTTTTTATTTCTTGATTATTGAACATTATTTAAAACAAAAGTTATTATACTGATTTTAGATTTTCACTTAATTGTCCTAATTCTTCTGTCCTTACTGCTTCAATAATGCGTTGATCTCCTTCTAAAAGCCTTAATGCGACCCAATTTAAGTTGGGTATGTTTTTAAACTTTCTTGAAAGTTTTTCTACTAAAAGAGCAACTGCATGATCTAGTTTGGGAGAAAAGCTCTTAATACGATGTGGCTTGCAAACATATTTTCCTGTAGCTACGTTCTCAATAGTATTTATGAGTACATCCATCCCTTTTTTTTGACGGGCCACCGCTGTAACAACAGGTATACCCAATGCTTTTGATAATGCCCTGTCGTTTATTTTAATATGGTTGCGTTCGGCCTCGTCCATTAAATTAAGACATAGTACTGCTTTATCTGTAATCTCAAGTATTTGAAGTACTAAGTTAAGGTTGCGTTCTAAACGGGTTGCATCGGCTACTATTACAGTGACATCAGGTTGGCCAAATAAAATAAAATCACGTGCAACTTCTTCCTCTTTACTTGTTGAGAGTAAGGAATATGTGCCAGGTAGATCTACCAGTTTATACTGCTTGCCTGCATATGAATATCCACCTTCAGCTCTGGTAACGGTTTTTCCCGGCCAATTGCCGGTATGTTGGCGTAGCCCTGTTAGATTATTGAATACCGTACTCTTACCGGTATTTGGATTACCCGCAAGGGCAATGACATAGTCGTATTGATCTATTCCAATGCCAAGTCTAATTAATTGTTCTTTACGATACGCTTGACAATTCTCGCAACCTCGCTGTTTGCTCATTTTTATTTTGCCTTGATTTTATATAAATGTTATCTGCTTGCTTTTTTCTGATAGCAATGGTAGCACCCATTATTTTGTATGCCGTAGGATCGCCAAAAGCGCTCTTTAATACTGCAGAAATTTCTGTGCCTGGTACAATGCCAAGATCCATTAAACGTATACGCTCTTGACCACGACATTTAGGTGAAATTCCAATAACCTGGGCTTTGTCTCCCACATTTAAAGAAGAAAGTGTTTGATATTTTTTTTGTGTAGGCTCAATTTTAGATAGCTTTTCTACGGTAATGTTTGACGCAAAAAGAACATTGAGAATACACTCTTTTCCGTTTGCCGCAAATTGAATCTTTTCATCTGTAACATCCATAATATAAACTTCCATGCCCGGGTAAAGGTCTAAAGCGACTAGTTGGGCATATATGATAGACGGTTCGTCTTCTATATGGGTAATTCTGGCTATATCTCCCTCTTTCAATGAACTTAAAGAAGATTGCACTTGGTATGTAGGTAATTCTCCTTTATTTGTAGGTATTGGGTCGCCATGTGGATCAAAAACGGGGTTACCCATATTTGCGGCTAAAATATCAACTTCTTTTAATGACATAAGGTGTTCTTTTGAATCTGCCCCATGATGCCATTCTACATTACCAATTGCAGTTTCATCAGCCAGGTACTTTTCCCATAAACGGTGTATTCTTATTATTTTAAGCGCATCTGATCTACCAGCGTCAGTTAGCCTAATTTGGTCTTCTTTCATTACAATTAGACCTATAGATTGTAACTGTGTTATAATCTTGGCAGCTTTATTTGTAGATAGGTTCATATTGCCCGAAATTGAATGTAAACCACAACTTTTATGTTTGTACTCACAATCAAAAATAAATTTTAGTGCATCTTCTTGTAGCTTCCGTTTCATGTTCTGTGATCTTTTTGACCATAATGAAATAAGCCCTTTTCTAGGCCAAAGTAGCCATGCCAATAGCATCAGAAATATAGTTCCAATTAATAGTGCAGTAATAGGCTTTAACAAAAGTACCATGAGTTTCATTTTGGTTTTGATCGCTATAATTCAGGCTTATTGACGACAGGGCATAAAAACCGTTTATTAAATCTAGAAAGAACTAGAAAAGAAAGAAATGATTAAAATCAGTGCAATTAAAGATTTGGTAACTAGAAAATGTTATTCAATTAAAAGTTTAAATGTAATTTTTATGGGTTTCTAAATGATGTTTCAATAATTGCTTTAAACTCTCTAAATAATCTTGCATGGTCACTTGATCAATATGTGGATGGTCATTTGTAGGTATCGTAAGAGGGTTTTCATCTAGAAACCGATAAACCTCGGGGTAATTGGTTTCTATAGTGTTGGTAAGCTGAGTGATTTCTACGAGTACATTGCTTAAGTCGTTCATTTTTAGAATTGTTGAGTTTTAGACATAAATATATTCCGTGATTTAATTTAAGCACATGACAGGGGTCATTTGAAAGCATATTGAATACTGATATTTTTGTTTTTGACCTTAAAGACACGCAAATTGAAAACAATAGTATACGCTACAGATTATTCAAAGAATTCTGTTGAAGCATTGAAATATGCCTACTACTTAAATACCAAATTAGGTACTCGCTTAATCATAATGCATGTATTCGATTATCCTACAGTCTTAGGCACCAAAGCACTTTCAGAACCTTTTCCCAATTTAGAAAAGGACAATTTTAAAATGCATCGTGGCAAATTAGAGGAATTTTGTACCGAACACTTGGGCAATGATTGGAACGAGTCTAATATTCATTTAGAGATAAAAGAAAATAAATCTGTAATAAAAGGTATTTTTTCAAGTGCAGCTGAATGGCATGCAGATTTAATTTTAATTGGTATGAAAGGTGGTAGTGGTATTCGTGAAATAATAGTAGGAAGCACTACCAAACAACTTATTGAAAAAGCACCTTGTCCAGTATTGGCAATACCTACTAAGGTTGGTTATAGACAGATTAAAACAATTGTTTATGCTACAGATTTTGAAGAAGAAGATATTCGTACCATAAAGCAACTTGTTGAAATAGCAGAGCCGTTGCAAGCAAAAATTCACATTACACATATTTCTACTCAAGATGAATACAAAGGTGATATGCAGATGGAGTGGTTCAAAGATGCACTTAAAGAAAAAGTCAGCTACAAGAATATGATTTTTAAACTGGTACTATCAGATGATATCTTTAATGCACTTCGCATTTATTTAGGTGATGTTGGTGCAGATATGGTAGTCATGCTTGAAAGGGAAAAGAAAGGTTTTACAAAAAAATGGTTTCATAAAGACATTGTTAAAAAGATGGAATCATATGGTAAAATTCCCTTATTAAGTTTTAATGAATTTAATCATCAAACTCTCTATTATTAATAGAACCGTTTAAATAATTACTTATGTCTAGACGAATATTTAGATTAATTATAGTATTTGCCATACTGTTGGCAATTTATTTGGTTGCTTTGAAAGACGACCACTCTAAAGTATTTTTAATTGTTGCTTCTAGTATCACTTTTTTGATATTCAGTTTAGGAATTCACGGACTTATAGCACATTCTATTAGACCAGATACAAAAGGGAATATTATTGTATACCCTCTATTAATGTGGATTCTTTGGGCTATTCTTTTCTTACTTTTTGTATTTTTTATAATACCTGTTTATTGTCCAGATTTTTTAATGGAATTATAGATTTTAAACTTCTTGGCTTCTACTGATTTGCATCATGGTAATGATGTAATGTTGAACGTAATTTTAAGGTTATATATAAAAAGTATATGATGTTAGAAACTATATTACCGCAAGATGGGCTAAATTACTTTCAACAACTGGCTTCTGTAGAGATTGATAATCAAATTTGGTTTGTAGCCGATGATGTCACTAAAATGTTGGCATTGAACGACCCAGTAAAAGTGTTGGAAATTTTAGATGAAGATGAACGAAATTTAGCTGAAATTTATAGGGATGGTAAGTTGAAATCAATGAACTTAATTTCTGAAAGTGGATTATATGCATTGATTTTACGAAGCGATACCGACAATGCCCATAAATTTCGAAAATGGATAACCAACCATATATTACCATTACTTAGAGTTCAGGGATATTATACCACAAAACGTCTAGAAATACCAAACTTTGTTATTCGTTTTAATGATAATTGGAATAGGGTAGATAAGGGATATTTTTCTGTGTTGAGCGAATTGTTTATTCGTCTATATGGTCGATTTGAACACGAAGGTTATACCTTGCCAAGTAGGGCATTGAACGGTAAAGAAATGCGTCCAGATATTAGTGTAGCCAATTATTTTGACGAATATTTAAAAGAAAAGCATCCCGAAAAAAGAGCCAATTATAAAATTTATAAACATCGACTGCCCAATGGTAGGGAAATAGAAGCGAGACAATATCCAAATTACTTGCTTCCTGTTTTTATTGAATTTATTGATGCTGTATGGCTTCCTAATTATGCCTACAACTATTTTAAGAGTAGAGATATTAAGGCTTTGGCATATTTGCCTAAATTAATATTGAAATAGCTTTTTGTTTTCTTTAAAATATATCATTTCGAACTATAGAAAATCTTGGTTTTTTTGTTCAGATGTATAGTATCAATTTTTTTTGGGTTACCTGTAACGTATATTTTACCACTGCCTTGACCATTTATTTTAAAACGATCAGCTGCAAATACCTCGGTATCTTCAGAATTTAATGTGTGTAGGTACACGTCTTTAGCCAATAGTGCCCATGCAGATAATTTTGCTTTATTCTCAATGGTAGCACTTAATGATTTAGCTTTTCCTTTTATGCTAACCATACTTTTGTCTGCTTGGTTAACAATCACTTTATCTGCAATAATTTTCATTGAAGCTGCAGAAGTACCTTTTGCATCAATTTTTACATTTTGGGCATTTATAGATAAATTGCCCGTACCGGCTATGTCTGATATTAATTGAAAATCTGAACAATCTACAATAAGGTTATAGGTTGAATCGCCCAAAGAATATATCGTTAAATTATTTGAAATTACTTTGTTATTAGCTTCTATAGAAGCCTTTTCTGATAGTATTATATTTTTAGGTTCACTAACGTATAATATAATTTCTATAGAGCTGGCAAACATATTTTCTTGTACGGTAAATACTTTTAGAGTGCTATTTTGGTAATTCCATTTAATAATGTGCTTCAAACTTCGGTTTCCCTTCATCTGTAAACCATTGAAGTAAGTAGGGTATAGTGTTACACAAAGATTATCATGTATCTCTATTGTTTTTAAGTCATCTAAGGTCATATAGGTGCTAAAAGTTTTATTGTCTTGAGCTACTACGCAAAAGAAACATAACAACGTTATAAAACATACTGTTCTCTTCATAATTATAAGATTATATGAATCTGTAATCTATGTAGGATTACAAAATTTAAAAATGACCTCAGTCATTACATATGATTTTAAAAGGCTATAGATTAACATATTGAAAATTACAATATGTATGAAGGCAGCGTATCTTGTTAAATATGGAAATGCCGAAAAGGCGTTTCAAATAGGGGAAGCCAATAAACCTCACCCTAAACCAAATCAAGTATTAATAAAAGTTGAGGCCTTCGGTTTAAATTTTGCAGATGTTATGGCGCGTTTGGGACTCTATAAAGCTGCGCCTAGATTACCTGCTATTTTAGGATATGATGTGGTAGGTAAAATAGAAGAAATTGGTGCAATGGTAGACCATGTAAAGCTAGGCGACAGGGTTGTTGCATTGACCAAGTTTGGCGGATACGCAGAATTTGCATTGGCAGACATAGATGTTGTACATAAAATACCTGATTCTTTCTCTGCAGGTGTTGCTGTTGCTCTGGCTACCCAGTATAGTACAGCATATTTTTTAAGTCATAATATGGCCAATTTACAAGAACAAGACAGTGTACTTATACATGCCGCAGCCGGTGGGGTAGGAACGGCACTTGTACAAATGGCATTGCTTAAAAAGTGTGTCGTTTTTGGTACATGTGGTTCTCAAGAAAAAGTAGCTTATCTAAAGAGTAACGGTGTGCAATACCCAATAAATTACCGAATAAATGATTTTGAAAAAGTGGTTGGTAATGTAATGGAGAATAATGGGTTAGATGCAGTTTTTGATCCAGTTGGCGGGTTGTCGGTTAAAAAAGATTATCGGTTGCTTGGGGCTGGTGGCAGGGTATTTTCTTTTGGTGTTTCTAGTATGAATAAGACTAAAACCATATTTGGAAAATTACGTGTGTTTTGGCAATTTGGGTTATATCATCCAATTCAATTTTTGAGTGGTTCTAAGGGAATGATAGGAATTAATATGTTGAAAGTTGCAGAAGAAAACCCAAATAAAATTGCAAAGGTTATGCAAGAGGTCATTCGCTTGACAGAAACAAATATTCTTAAGCCACATATTGGTGGAGAATATCAAGTTGAACAACTTGCAGAGGCTCACGCATTTTTAGAATCTCGAAAATCAATGGGTAAAATTGTTATAAAATGGTAATGCTATGAAGAACAATTACTTAAAAAATAAAGTGGCTTTGGTAAGCGGCTCAAGTATGGGTATAGGTAAGGCAATTGCTTGGGAGTTGTTGCAGCAAGGGGCAAAAGTAATTTTAAATGGGCGTGATTATGAAAAGTTAATACGTACAAAAAATGACTTTTCTACTAACGGTTTTAAGGTGAAGTCAGTAATTGCAGACATTCGGGATCAAGATAAATGCAAGTTTTTGATTGAGCAAACCATAAGTATTTATGGTCAACTAGATATTTTGGTGAATAACGCCGGCATGAGTAGTAGAGGGTCTATTGAACATTCTTCAGATAAAAATTTTACTATTCTTTCTGAAACTAATTTTACCGGTGCCGCCCACTTAAGTAAATATGCAATTCCCTTTCTAAAAGAAACAAAAGGTCATGTTATTTTTATAAATAGCGTTGCTGGTTTTAGAGGAATGCCTTTCAATTCTGCTTACAGTGCTTCTAAAATGGCTCAAGCAGCCCTGTCAGAAGCATTAAGAATAGAGTTATATGATTTTGGTATTCATGTTGGAATTGCCTTTGTGGGATTTACTCAAAACGATCCGGATAAAAAAATTTTGGACGTAGATGGTTCACTTGTGTATTTACCCAAACGTAACAATTTGCGATTGGCCACTGCAGAATCTGTGGCAAAGAGTATTCGTATAATGATTGAAAAAAGGAAAAAAAGAATAACCTTAACAGGATTGGGAAATTTAGCCAATTTTATATTTCGTTATTTTCCTATATTCAGTAATTGGTTAATCTGGCTTAATCGTGAAAAAATAAAAAGCCAGTATACAATGATCGGTGGTAAAAAAGTAAATGAAAATGCTCAGGTAAATAACCAATATAAAGAAATAATTACTGGGGTAGAAGGTAAGGTAAAGACGGTTTTAAAGTCCCCCAACATTAAAACTTATTAAAGGAACTGTACTTTTTTTTACCATTGTTTTTACCAGGTCTGAATGAAAATATTTATTGTAAAAAGTATTTTCTTTTCGTTCTAACATGGCCAATACATCAGCTTTGGTATGTTCAAGGTACCATAGCAGGTCTTCTATAAATTTTTCTGAAAAGACTAAATCAAATTCTATTTTGGCATAGTCTACTTTTGCTCTTACGTCTTCTTTGAACCATTCCATTTGAGCCTCTACTTCGTTTTCCTTTCCTGTAGTTATATGTACAACTCTAATTTGTGCATTGAATTTATTAGCAATATTTGCCAGTTTATTGATAGCGAAAATATCTGCTGTCTCAAAATCTGTAGCGTAAATTATTTTATTGAAATGTATTTTTTCACATCCTTTAGGTACCACTATTAATGTACAAGGAGATTTTCTTAGAAGCGAAATTGCCGTATTTCCCAATAGAAACTCTTTAACCGTGTTTGTTCCCTTAGCTCCAACACATATAAGGTCTACACTAAATTTAACGGCTTTTTCTAAAAGACTGTTCGTAACCGAATTTTCTTCATCAACGACAAAACTTATATTTAGATCATTTACCGGTTCGTCTATATGTTTTGCAAAAAAGTTTTTCAACATCTTGCGATTTTTAACATAATGTTTTTTTTCTTTTTTCAAGTAGGTTAGCGTTACCGTGCTAGCAAGTGTTATAGGTATATCAAAAACATGTATGATAATCAATTTAGCATTGAATTTTTTAGCTAAAATATATGCAACCCGTAACGCCGAAACGGAATTTTCTGAATAATCGGTAGCATATAGAATAGTCTTCATGACAGTAGTTTTTTGTTTGTAGATATAAATCTAAGGTTGCCACTTATCAAAAGAAATGATGAAGGTCATAATTGGTTTTTCATGCTAATGATTTAGATCATTTCTTGCAGGGTATTTCTCTTATAGATTTACAGGATAGCGATTAAATTGTAGATGATGAGTGATTTAGACTATAAAAACGATTTGAAATTATTAGAAAATGGCCCTTGGGACGAGCTTTATGTATTGACCAATCACTGGGTTTCAGATCTTCAATTTTATAGGGATGATCTTAAGTTTTTAAATCATCTAATAGAAAAATATTTCATTTGGCTTTCAAAAGAAGAAAATCTGCAAATGATTAAAGAGCTAAAATTAGGTTTACAGGAAACTAATAAAATGGTTAATGATTTACTTGAAAAAGTAAGTAAGCATAGAAATAGATTAGGTCTTTTAGTGGAAGATGCCAATAGAAAAGATGCAAGTGTAATAATCATGGAGCATGAACATTTAGAAGAGGAAATAATCCGCTTTGTTTCATTTTTTAGATTAAACAGAAAAGAGACTTTTAAATTAACCGAATATATAATGGAAAGCGAAGAACTTTCAACTATTATTAGAGGATAGATATTTTTCTTATAAACCAGGAGTTATGAGCTCTTTTCTTAAACTAGCGATTTACCATTAACAGACGGTAAAATTTTATTTGTGCTTAAAGTGTTGAGATCTTAATTGAACTTTCCATTTTTATTCAGCAAATTAAAATTGCAAAGACCTAAAGGTGCAGAAGACCTCATTAAAATAAACATTAATCTAAAAACTAAAATATGAAACGTCTTAAAAAAATTCTATTTCGAATTTTAGCTGTAATGGTCGCCTTCTTTTTATTTCTTGTTTGGTACCAATATAAATATTCTATGGATGATGTGAACCCTTATACAGTTAATGCACCAACCTTGGATAAGAAATTGTTGATAGCTACCCAAGGAAGTGATTTTAAGGATAAAGTGACTAGTGGTATTGTTAATCATTTTAAATCTGACTCGGTCTATATTGAGGTAGTCGATATTGAGTCTTTGAATGTTATAAACCCAAATGATTTTAATGCGCTGGTTATAATACATACCTGGGAGAATTGGAAACCACCATTAAGTGTGCAATCTTTCATTGAAAAGTATGGCAATGAAAGTAATAAAATTATTGTCTTGACCACATCTGGAGATGGTGATTATACTATGGAAGGAGTAGATGCTATTGCTGGCGAATCTAATTTAAGTGAGGCACCTCTATTTATAAATAAAATTATTGACCGTTTGAACAAACTGCTAATGTGAATTTGTAAGAAAGAACCGTGAAAATTATGAGATGATGAAACCTAAAAGAATTGGAACAGATAACATCACATTTGAAAAGTTATTGTTGGTTATTCTAATAGTTTTATTAGTCATAGATTTTATCATTGGAGTATTTGTCATGTTTGGTTTTATTTTCTAATACTCGTAGGGTTTTGTATAAGTAAAAGTCTGATTTACTTTTTTTAAAATTATGATGACCCTTAGTTTTTAATTATATGTATCAACTTTTTAACTTAAAAATCGATAAATGAAAAAGGGGTTAAATTATAGTCTAGGTATCATTTTTGTAATAATGATTTTAGGTTCTTGTCAGCCTTCAGTAGTTTTTGGCGATCCACAACCTGTTACTGTTGATCCACTGACAAATATTCCCGATATTTATAGGGGAATATACTGGTGCAATGTAGATAGTGCTTCTTTATATGTGGATGATAAAGCTTTTGTAAGGCGTAAGGAGTTTTTGATAAAAACAACACTGCAAGAAATAGAGACAGATCCTGATTTGGATTTAGTGAATGAGCAACTATATGTAAATGATTGGGAAGGTTACTTTCCTGTTACTGAATTTGGCGATAGCATAACTTCTCAAATAATACTACGCGATACTATTTTTGCAATAAGTGATAAACAGCTTGTAAAAACTTTTAGAGGTCATCTTGTTTTAAATTATAAATTGAACAATGATACTTGGGAAGTTTTAGTTGTTTCTCAAAGTAGTGATGGGTTATTGACAATTTCAAAAGCGACAATACCAGAAGACTTAGCAAAATTAGATTCTATTACTACTATTAATTTTCTAAAAGACTCAGAAAGAACTCAAACTCAAATTTACTTGAAACCTACAGCCAAAGAGTTCGCAAGAATTTATAATGATGGCTTACTTTTTTCTAAATCATGTACTTATTACGAAAGAATTTTTCCTTTGAAAGAGATTATTGATTAATAATATACTAATCTATTCTAAATCAATAAATGAATATTTTTTTATATTATTAGATTCTATAAATAAATGAGAGTGTTAAAATAAAGGTGGATTTCTTTCTGGTAATTGTATTTTAAACGTACTGCCCTTATTTAAGGCGCTCACATATTCAATACTACCACCTAGGAGTTCTACATATCTTTTTACAATACTTAAACCCAAACCTGTTCCTTGAAAGTCTCTAACATTTTCAGCTCTAAAAAACCGTTTAAAAAGGTTTTTTTGGTCTTCTTGAGGTATACCAATTCCTTTATCTTTAACAAAGATGGTTAATTCACCATTATTATTTATAGTATTTAAAACCACATCTGTTTCTGAGTATTTTATAGCATTGGTTAAGAGGTTAACCAATATATTATGAAGTATTTTTTGATTCTGAAATGTAGAAGGGTTTCCTTCGTGCGAATATAAAATTTGCTGTTCTGGTTTAAGAATGCTGTCCATTTCTTCGGTTAGTAACCTTATAAATTCAAACATGTCAAAAGTTTCTTTCTTTACCCTTACAATACCCTTTTCTAATTTTTCTAGTGAAAGAAAATCATCCAATATTGAGGTAAAGTTTGTAGTGGCTAATTTAATACGTTGAATATGCTTGTCTAGTTTATTGTAATCTCCAATATTTATAAATTTCTCCATTAGAATTACTGATGACATAATAATTGTTACAGGAGTGCGTAGTTCGTGTGAAGCAATAGAGATAAAGGCGCTTTTCATTTCGTTAATATCTTTTTCAGATTCAAGTGCCTCGCTCAACTCTTTGGTCCTCTCCAAAACTACTTTCTCTAGTTCTAAATTGTATTTTTCAATTTTTATGTTTTCTTTCTCTAGGTCTTCATGCCGCACTTGCAAAATTTCCATATTTCTAATTTCAGTAATATCATGCATGGCAATACGACAAAAACGATTATTATCATTAGGGTTGGTATCAACTGTACCGCTTAATTGAGCGTTAAAGTTAGTATTGTCTTTTCTGTGTATTATAAATTCAATATTTTCTAAAATGCCTGTGCTAAAAGCCCGCCTTAGATTAAGAAAAAATGAATTTGCATCACCAATCATTAAATATGCTGAAAATGGTTTGCCTTTTAGTTGTAAACGATCCACACCTAGCATATGACAAGCAGTAAGATTTATGTTTACAATAGTACCTTTCTCATCTATAATTAGATAGCCTACTGGGGCAAAGTCAAAGAGATCAGAATATTCGTCTCTTGATTTTTCTAGCAGTTGTTGGGTTTCGCGTAATTCTTGATTCTGCATTTCAAGTTCAACTTGATGTACTTCAAGTTCATGCACTAAACTTTTAACCTTATCCATAGTTAAGTCTAAAGGAGATAGAGGTGTACTTTTAACCTCTGCTTCCGCCTTTTGTCGTAACGCTTTATTAACTGGATTTAGGGCCATTATTTGAATTTTTTTTAAGTTTTGCTATATTTTTTTCAGCTTCATGCAATTCTGTTATGTCAATTAGGGTACAAGCAATTCCTTCTACGGTATTATTCTTTAATATTGGTCTAATCATTACATCATATAGATAAGCGGTATTGCCAATATTTAGAGATACATTTTTGCGAATGGTCTTTTTATTTTTGATAACCTCCAGTTTCAATTCTTCTAACCTAGCTGTATCTTCTTTAGAGTAAAAATCACTGTCTTTCTTTCCAATCATTTTTACAAATTGAAAATTAGGTTGAATATTACCAATTGTGGTATAGACTAAATTTTTGTCTTGGGTATAGACAATGGTTCTTGACATCTCTAATAAATGCTCATAATTTTCCTTGGCAGTTTTTAGCTCATTGGTCAATTGTTTTTCATTGGTTATATCAACAAAAGTAATTACTACCCCTTCGATCATGTTCTCAGAGGTGCGGTAGGGTAAAATTTGCATTTTGTACCATATGCCATCGCCACTTTTAACAGATGTGGTAATTGGGGTAAGTTTATTCAATACCTTTTCTACATCATTACTAAGGCCATCGTAGATTAGGTTCGATGATAAATGATTTATAGGGCGCCCTATATCTGTTTGTATCAGATTAATGATTTTAGTCATCGGCGGGGTAAACCGTTTAATTTTCAATTGGGCATCAAGAAAAATAGTACCTATTTCAGTACTTGCCAATAAATTGTTCATGTCATCATATGCTTGGGCCAGTTCATCTATTTTCGATGAAAGCTCTGTATTCATAGTAACAATTTCTTCATTTACGCTTTGTAATTCTTCTTTTGAGGTTTCAAGTTCTTCATTTGTACTTTGTAGTTCTTCATTACTTGACTGTAATTCTTCATTACTTGATTTTAACTCCTCGTTAGAGACTTCTAATTCTTCAATGGTAGAACGTAAATATTCTTTAGTAGCGATTAGTTCTTGTTCTAATGCAAACATTTCAGACACTTCATGTGTTTGAGCAGGCTTAACTTCTATAGTTGTTGCCTCAATTTGTTCCATTTCTTCAAAAGTTATCATATAATAACCTTCATAGTTTTTGGGCGATTCAAATGGTCTTATTTTAAGGATAATTGTTTCGAATTTTCCGTTCGTTTTTACATTTACCCCTTTACGAACTTCTGTTTTTTTACTTTTTCTGGCCTTTACTATTAGTGCACGCAGATCGGTCTTGAGCCCTTCACGCGCCATCTCAACAATATTTAATTTAGCCTCGCCTGGTGACGGTTGTAGATATTTACCCGTATTACCAGAGAAATATACAGCATCACCCTCATTATTAATAATAGTGCAGGCTGGTGCATATGTAGCCAAAAGAAGTCGTTCGGTTATACCTGATAAATTTTCACGTGGTTGTATTTTTATAGGGATTGAATTTTCTGTATTAATTTGAATAGGCTCATGAAATAGTTGAGTTATATCGGGTATTTTTTTAGTAATGACATCTTTGTGTTTGAAAATTTTATTTTTTCGGTCTATAACAGAATACAGGTTGGCAAATTCTCCTAAAGATTCTGAATTTCCTAAAAATAGCAAAGCACCTGTGTTCAATGCATAATGAAAAATAGTGTATACCCTTTTTTGAGCCTCTAAATTTAGATAGATCAAGAGGTTTCTACAACTTACCAAGTCTTGTTTAGAAAAAGGAGGGTCTTTTATTAGATTATGTTCCGCAAAAATAATTTGATCGCGAATTTCTTTTTTAATTCTATAGGTAGATTTTTCTCCTTGAAAATAACGTGAAAGACGTTCTGCACCTACATCTACAGCAATAGTTTCAGGATATACACCTTGTCTGGCCAAACCTATTGCATTAACGTCTAAATCTGATGCGAATATTTGAACTTTAAGTTTTTTGGTTCCTTTTCGTATTTCTTCATCAAAAAGTATAGCTAGTGAATAAGCTTCTTCGCCTGTTGAACAACCTGCTACCCAAATACGAATAGTTTCGCCATCTTTCTTTTTATCTAATATCTCAGTAATTATAGCTTTTCGTAAAGCCTCAAATGCTTCTGGATCACGAAAAAAACCAGTAACCCCTATAAGTAGTTCATTAAAAAGTTTTAATACTTCATCACGTTCTTTTTGTAGATACTTAACATAATTTTCTAGCTTATCTATTTGATTTAGAGCCATTCGTTTATCAATTCTACGAATAACAGTACTGCTTTTATAATCCCCAAAATTACATCCTGTCTCGTTTCGTAATAAAATGAAAACTTTTTCTAAATGTTCTTTTGCTGAATCAAAATTGGAATTTTTTTTATTCGTACCGAATTTTCGATTCTTTGCGTATTGTAATAATTTTTGAGGTATATCTTTTACAGGTAGTATAAAGTCGTGGGCATTAGCTGCGATTACACTTCGTGGCATACCATCATATTTTGCGCTTTTTGGTTCTTGCACAATGGCGAGGCCACCTTGATTTTTGATGTTTTTTAAACCTAATGTACCTTCGGTACCAGTGCCAGATAGTACAATGCCAATGGCTTTATCCATTTGATCTTCTGCCAATGAACGAAAGAAATAATCGATAGGCTTTCGAAATCCACGTGCTTGGGTGGGATCCATAAGGTGTAAAATACCATTAAAAATTGCCATGTCTTTATTGGGCGGAATAACATAGATATGGTTAGGTAGTACTTTGGTATGTTCAACAACTTCAGATATTTTCATCTGGGTATGTTTTTCTATTAAATCTACCATTAGACTTTTGTGGGTAGGATCTAAGTGTTGCACTAGAACGAATGCCATGCCTGAATTTTCTGGCATGATTTCAAAAAAATCATTGAAAGTCTCTAGACCACCAGCCGACGCTCCCATACCAACAATTAAAAAATTGTTTTCAGAATTTTCATTGGTACTCTTTTTTAATGGAGCATTTGTTTTACTACTCTTTGGAATGGGTGCATTTTTCTTGGCCATAATCTCTTTAACTATACCTTTATTGATGGTTACCAAATATAAGCAAAAGCACATACTTGATTCAATTTTGGTTACTTACAAGGTATATTTAAAAAGCGAAATGTTTAATGATAAAAATCATTTAACAAAAGTATAAATAGGTCAATTTTAATTTTCTGATTAACCTATTTATTACAAAGTTAACAGTCTTCTATTACATATATTTTGAAAGAAATTTAAAAAATTCTTTTTTTAAATCAGCATAGATTTGTCGTTGGGTTTCCATTTGATTTCTAAATTCTAAATGTTTTTTTGTTAGCACAGTGTCCATTGATTCTTGACCTGTTTTTGACTGACCTGCAATACGAGTTTCATGCTTTTCTATAGTTTCTTGAAGTTTATCGATTATGCCTTCATGAAGTATAAATTCATTTTGGTAATGTTCTAACTGGGCTAAAACTTCTTTGTTTGTCCAACGTTTAATTAATTCGCTTAATCTATTCTTGAAAGATTTTAACTCATCTTCCCAAAAAGCAAGTTCACTATGCCATTGTTTGTGTTCAAAATGTAAATCTTCATTGCTAAGTACTTCGTTTATTGTTTTCATATCATTAGTATTTAAATTAGTTCTCTAGTTCTTATATTGATTTTAATTCTTTTATGATTTCATTTGTTATTGTTGCTTTTCCACTAATTCTTTTAATTCTCGTTTGCCAAGCAAATGTTCTAAACTATCTTTTTCTACCACTTCTTGTTTTAATAAGAGTTTGGCTAGTTTTTCAAGTTTAACTCTATGCTTTACTAATAAATTTTTTGTTCTCTCGTAGGCAGTAGTAATTAATTCTTGTACTTCTTTATCTATAAGTTTTGCCATTTCTTCACTATATGGTTTGCTTAGTATATGTTCGTTTTGCCCAGTAGAATCGTAAAAACTAATGGGTCCTATTTCTTTATCCAAACCATAATAGGCAACCATTGCATAGGCTTGCTTAGTTACTTTTTCTAGATCGTCTAAAGCACCTGTAGATATTTCGTCAAAAATGATTTCTTCTGCTACTCGTCCGCCTAACGATGCACAAATTTGATCCATGAATTGTGCTTTGGTTACTATTTGGCGCTCTTCGGGTAAATACCATGCAGCGCCTAAAGATTTTCCTCGTGGTATTATAGAAACCTTAAACAAAGAATCTACATGCTTTAAATACCAACTAGCAACGGCATGACCAGCTTCGTGATAGGCTACTATTTCTTTTTCTTTGGCCGAAATAATCTTGCTTTTTCGCTCTAATCCTCCAATTACACGATCTCTTGCTTCCATAAAATCTGCATGTTCTACTTCTTTTTTGTTCTTTCTGGCTGCAATTAAGGCTGCTTCATTGCAGATATTGGCAATATCAGCACCAGAAAAACCAGGGCTCAGTTTGGCAAGTAATGAACTATCAACATTTTTTGATAGTTTTAAAGGGCGTAGATGTACACCAAAAATTTCTTCTCGTTCTTCTTTTGTTGGTAGTTCTAAGTAAATATGGCGATCAAAGCGGCCGGGTCGTAAAAGTGCCTTGTCTAAAACATCGGGCCGATTAGTTGCCGCCAATACGATAACTCCGGTGTTTTTTCCAAAACCATCAAGTTCTGTAAGCAATTGATTTAAGGTACTTTCTCTTTCGTCATTGGCTTGAAAGGCATTTATTTTTCCACGAGAACGGCCAACGGCATCAATTTCGTCGATAAAAACAATGCTTGGGGCTTTTTCCTTTGCCTTTTTAAACAGGTCGCGAACACGTGAAGCACCGACCCCAACGAACATTTCTACAAACTCAGAACCAGAAATGGAGAAAAAAGGCACCTTGGCTTCACCTGCCACTGCTTTTGCCATTAATGTTTTTCCTGTTCCGGGAGGGCCAACTAGCATTACCCCTTTTGGAATTTTAGCCCCTAGTTTGGTATACCTTTCTGGGTTTTTTAGAAAATCGACAACCTCCATTACTTCGGCTTTAGCTTCTTTAAGACCGGCTATGTCATTAAAGGTAAAACTACTTTTGGTGTCTTTCTCTGTTAAGGTAGCGGTAGATTTTCCAAAATTAAATAATGTACCACTTGCAGAATTTCCACTTCCTAGTCTTCTTAGTAGATAGATCCAGAAAAAAATAATGAAGACAAGTGGCAATAACCATGCTAGTATATTTGTCCAAGAAGTTTGGCTATTATATTTTACATCAATTAATTCTTCTTTAGAAAAATCTTGTTGGGCCTGTTGTAATTTATTTTCAAAAGTTTCTACAGACCCTATGTTCATTCTAAAGTGTGGACCCATTTTGTTATTAAAGAACCCATCGGTAATCCATTTATACTTTTCTTTTTCAAAAAGCTCGGGTTTAATATAAATATCGGCAATCTCTTTATTGATTACTACAATCTTTTCTACATCATGTTCTGCTAAAATTTCTTGCTCAAAAGTTGACCATCCTATTTCTTTAGTTTTATTTGTACTTGAGACAGTTATGTAAAAAACAATCATTAAAATAAACAACATGATGTAGAACCAGCTATAGCCATAGCTGCCATATGGTGGCGTTCTATTTCTATTTTTGTTATGTATATTCTTATCTTCTGTATTATTCGAATTTTTCATTCCTTATAGAATATTGCTCCTTAACTAACTCATCTTGGGTTCAAAACTATTTCAATAGAATTAGGCATAAAATGATTCAGGTCATTTACAAACTCTTCATAATCGGCTTCTTTTGTTGTATAAAATTCAAAGTGATGGATAGCAACCAAGAGAACAAATCATTAATGTTATTTATAATCGTGTTGATTTTATTATTCTTTGCCAGTTGTGGCCCCGTAGTATTATCAAGTAGAATAGGTGAGCCACCACCACCATGGTTCTATCCAAATCGTTTGGAGGTTGTTAGGTATGTATATTTTCCTGAATACAGTTTTTATTATGACCTCTCTGCCAGAACATATATTTACCTAGATGGTGGTGTATGGGTTAGGCGCAATGTATTACCCACTAAATACCGGCATGTTGATCTAAACAGAGCGCGGTATGAACGTATTCGTAATTATAATGAAGAAAATATTCGTCGATATCATGAAGAAAATAATGCAAATAGAGGTAGAAGCAATAGAACTGCTACTCGCTCAAATTCAAAAAGAAATTAATCCATAAATACGTAAAAAATGAAAACTCAATTAATTTTAATACTGGTATTACTGTTTACTGCGTGTAAGGGTCAAGAAAAAGAACCAATAACCAATGAAATAGAAAAAGATTCGGTTGATGCACCTAAACCTAAACGTACGTGGAATGTTAATAGGGAATATGATGAACAAGGCAATTTAATTAGGTATGATTCGGTATACTCTTATTCATATACTAATATTAAAGGTGATTCTATTAAAGTAAATTTAGATAGTATAATGGGCTCTTTTAGATCTTACTTTAAAGAAAATACACCTTTTGAATGGGAAAATGATTTCTCATTTTTTCCAAAGAACGATTCTCTTTTTATGCAAGATTTTTTCAGGGACGATTATTTCTTTGATCGCTGGGAAAGAAAACCTATAGAAATGGAAGAAATGATGCGAAGAATGGATTCTACAAGAAATGCGTTCTTAAAAAGATTTCATCCAGGACTCATAGAATCTAAAGAAAAAGATTGATTAATCTTAGTTTTTATAAACTACGGCAATCATTAAAAATTATTTTAAGACTGGCATTATCATTATAGGTACTTCAGTCTTAAAAGTCATATTGCGAATAATTGGTTCGTTTATTAGTTTTTTAAAAAAGCTGTGTTCAGTTTTGAGAAAAACGACCATACCAATATTTTTATAGCGTTTTTCTAAATCTTTTAAGGTTGCCGTAACTGAACTCTTTTTCTTGACCTTTATATAACGATGCTTGGTATTCTTTAAGTGTAGATCAAGTAATTCTTTATTTGATTGTTGAACGTTTTCAAGTTCCTTTTTAGAATTTACATATACTATGTTTATTATAGAACCCCATAGCGAAGCTATTTTTATAATTGGGGACAATTCTGCAGGTTTGAACGTATGTTTATAGTCGTTTGCAAAAAGTATATCATCGGGTATATCGTAATCATATTCGCCGGGTACAGCTATAATTGTGCTGCTGTTTATATTCTTTAACACACTTGTGGTAACGCTGCCCATAAATACATCTTGTACGGCAGAAAAACCTGTGGTTCCCATAAAAACGAATTGAATATCTTTTTCTACAATTGTTTTATCTATAGCACCTAAAGCTGTATCAGATACTAGAATACTTTCAAAAGTATGTTTAGCACTTTTTGTAGCTTCTAGTTTTTTATACATTGAATCTAATTCTATACTTGCATCGAATTTGGTTCCTGTTTCAGAAGGTACCAGGTAATATGCATGTAATAGATAAAAAGTGCATGGCTCACGTTCAAAAAGATAAATGGCATAATCAATGGCATTTTGTGAGTTTTTTGAAAAATCTGTGGGTAGTAGTATACTGTGCATCGTCTTCTATTTTTTTAAAAATAACTAGGTCAGTTATAGAAAACCATGATTCTAATCAGCTGGCACTATTTAAAAACTGAGTTATTTTATTAATACAATGTTGAAATGATCTTAATCATTTTAAAAAAAGAAGTTATTCGTCAATTTTATATTCACTTATAAAAATAGTGTCAACTAAAACTTATAGAATGGCTTCAATAATACATTTTAATATTTCTGCAGAAGACGTGCTAAGAGCCAAAAAATTTTATGAAAAGCTATTTGGTTGGAAAATAGAAAAGTTTCCGAAAGGACCAAAGGAATATTATCTAATTGAAACCCTAGCTAAGACCGGAGAAAAAGGAGTAGGAGGCGGTATTGCTAAAAGACAAAAAACAGAACAGCAAATTACCAATTTTATCGAGGTTGATTCAATTGATGAAGCTATTTCAAAAGTTAAGGAACTTGGAGGCGAAATCATTGATTCAAAATCAATAATTGACAATACAGGATTTATAGTAAGGTGTAAGGATACCGAGGGAAATATTTTTGGGTTAATGGAAATGGTGAATTAATAACCAGCCTAGCCACAAAGTATACGTTTATCAAGGAAGTTTGATACAGTTACAGTTCACTGACCTAAGTCATTTTCAACCTTTTTTTATTAGATGTAGTTTTAAAATAATAGGTTGTTACTATATCCTACAACTTAAAGAATTGATATAATGAAATTATAATACTTGACTTATATGGCAAAGACCAAAGATTTAAATACCGACAAACTAGAATATGACTTTCAACAATTTTATAAAGAATTGGAAGATTTTAATTATGATTTAAAAGAATTTATTCACGGTAGTTTAAAGGCTGCAGAAAATCAAGGTCATCTTGATAAAGGCTATTATAAAGCTGATGAAATTCTTGATGAAATCTATATAGAGATTTACGAAAATTATTCTTTAATTACTGATATATCTGAATTTCAACGATTACTTTTTAGAGCGGGAATCAATAAACTAGAAGCGATAAAATCTAAAGAAGTGCCAGATGATATTACCTATCATTCTCTATTAAAGGCTGAATTAAAATCTTTAAATGAAAAATTCACTACAGACGGTGATGGAGATCGTATAATGTTCGAAGAATTAGATGACATATCATACGTTCAAAATAAAGGTTGGTTAGAAAACATTTTCTTATATGAACCATTAGAAAGACAGTTGGTACATAAATTAGGGCTAGAGGAAGCCGCATTGTTATCTATTGAGAAAAGAAAGTTATTATGGGTATTATATTCAACCATACCAGAAAGAAGTAAAACCGTGGTAGAGTTGCTAGTTTTTGGTAATCAAGACTTAAAAACTATCGCTGAAATATTAGATGTGCCACAAGAATTTATTGATAGAATTATATTCAAGGTCAAGGAAAGATTTAGGTTAGTGTAAATTCTAAATCATTTTAACCTATGCAAAAATACACTCTCAATTTAGCTAATATTTTTTATTTTTTATTTTCCATAACGCTATGCGTTTGGATTTTAATTGCCGCCAAGGTGATTATTATACCATTAGTTTTTAGTTTTTTTTTGCCCTAATGTTAAAGCCCATAGTAACTTATTTTGAGAGTAAATTCAGTAATAGAATTTTAGCAATATTTACGTCTTATATTTTAGCTGTTGCGCCTCTGTTTGTTCTAATTTTTTTCTTCTTCAATCAAACTAGAATTCTATTTGGTAAACTACCATCTGTTCAGGGCAGACTTTCTGAAATGATTATCGTGTTTTCAGAATCGTTCGATCAAAAATTCAATCTAGAGGCAGATACAACAGCTAGTTGGATTTCAGAAAATGTTTTGGCCGTTTCTGATTTTTCAATTGATATTATTAGAGGAAGCCTGCAGTCTACTTCAACGGTATTGGCGCACTTGGTGCTAATTGTAGTTATAACTTATTTTATGCTACTTTACAGTACCGCATTCAAAAATTTTCTGTTGGCACAATCTAATAAAGAGAATAGAAATAGGCTTGATCAACTATTCAAAAGTGTCCAGTATTTAGCAAAACGATATATGTTAGGGCAAGGTTTGATCGTTATAATTTTAGGATTATTAATAGGTGGCGGACTTTGGTTGATAGGAGTTCCTTATCCTTTTTTCTGGGGGTTTTTAGCTGGTTTTCTTGAAATCATACCCTATATAGGCACATCTATAGGTGGTGTTTTACCCGTAGTTTATATGTTTATGATTTCGGATAATTTTTGGCAGCCAATTGCAGTCATTGTCCTATATATTATAGTGCAACAATTAGAAGGAAATCTTATTTCACCTAATGTTATGGGAGCCAGTGTTAGAATAAACCCATTATTCGTGATTTTAGGGCTTTTTATAGGGGGTGTTTTATGGGGTATTGCCGGTATGATTTTGGCCTTGCCCATATTAGCGATGTCAAAAGAAATATTCAGAACTTATGATTTGTTCAAACCCTTGAGTTATCTTATGGAAGATGGTTTGTTGCGTAAAAAAGATATTTTTTTAGAACGATTTGATGATGAAAAATATAGGTTTTTTAACCTTTTTTTTAAAGAAGGAAAAGAGAAGAAAAATTTCTGATAAATTAATTTTACATTTTTTCACTGTGTATATCATCGGTTTGCCTTAGCATGCTGTACAAAGCTAAATCTAGGGCTATGAACCACATAATAAATAGCGTAAAGGTAATTTTTTGTACCACAGGTAGTATATGTATAATTATACCAGTTTCATAAATATAATAATTGGCAAGAAAGATAAAAATGCAAACTACGCCTAGTACAAATAGTTTTTTATAGCTTGTTTTATATAGTTCTATACAACAAGTGATAAAAGCAACAAGTCCAAATATACCTGCTATGCGAACAACTATATCATGGTAGTCAAGCACTAAAAATAAAATTGAAAATAAAGATAGATATCCAGATCCACCCATTAATTTTTGGATGTTATTTTTTGTTTTGAATAATTTAGGTAGTAAAGACCAAATAAATAAGATACTTATACATAGTAAGCATAATGCTACAATTGCATATAACCTAGCTTTGTTAGGCTTACCGTTAATGGCATTGAAATCTAAAAGATCGCAAAGATAATTGTGCCAAAAACTAAAACCATTTATATCTGGTTCTAACCAAGATCCTCCAGGATAATGTATGGCAGCAATAACATAGAAAAAAATAAAGAATACAATACCTAATAATGATAAATATAATAGACGAAGCCCATAGGTCTCCAATACTGGCTTAGTCTTCATTGAGCTGGTATTTATATTTGATTCTAAAATAGAAACAGGAGACCTAAGGTCTCCTGTTTCCTTTGAAGTGTTCGTTTTATTCTTTGTGTTACATCTATCCTTAAGTCATCTTATTGCTAAAATGATATAGGGGCGATTTGGACAATTAACAATTCGAACACTTTCCGGTATTTATTAACTTTCGATAATAATACCTTTTCTTAATATCTGTTTTAAAAAGGACCGGAATGCCAGAATATCCGGTCCTTTATTAGATATTGCAATTCTATAAATTTTGAACGCAGACCAAGTAACTATGTATCAACTACATATTCAGTTTGTAATTCTAGTAAAAGAATTATTTGCAATACCATTATATGACTGCTAAGGCATTACTGCTTAGAAGCCTTTTTGTAATTAAATTTTAAAGAAAAAACAGGAAGCCAAAACTTCCTGTTTCTCATAAAGAATAGAATTTGTTGTGGCCTTTTATCAATCTTTTAATTAACCTATTGCTAAGTTGATTCGAAAATTAATATAGATTACTACAGCATCTTTTTCTTTACTATGATCTGTACTATCTTACGATAATCCAAATCAATGCCTTATAATTTTATAAGAAACCAAGTCATCGCAATGACTTGGTTTCTAAGAAGTCGGTATTTTTTTCAAATTACACTTACACTGATCCTTTTTTATGATTATTTCTAAACATATGAAGAATTCAAATGGTCTTTTGAATTTGAAATACTTTCTTCTTTTTGAATTGAACCTTGGTTCCCCCGAGCAAGATTCAAATGATTATTTATTTCAAAGAACTTATTATAATTGATTGAATAATTATAGTGCTAAAATAATACCACAATTACCTTTTTAAAATGACCTAGATCAGTTTGGTGAAAATTTTTCAGTTTTTGGAATTATAAATGTTAAATTCATGATTTTACCTTTTCTTAAGATTTTAGCTTTCAGGGTGTCACCATATTGTAGGTTATGTATAATAGACCAGGCTTTTGTCATATTTTTCTCATTTGTTAATGGTACGTCATTAAAAGATAATAATACATCGCCACCGACAGCTAAATTATCACCATCAATCTGTAGGTAATAATATGATTCTTGTAAGCCTAGGTTGGCTCCTAATGATTGCGGAGCTACTTTTTGTACCATAACACCGGCAATTTGCGGTAAATTAAATATTTCTGCTAATGACCCGGTAATGAAATAAGCCTCAATACCGGTCCAAAGAGGTCTTTCATCACATAGTAGTTCTTTTGCTATGTTGGAAGTTGCGGCAAAAGATATGCCCTGAAAACCTTTAGAATGACTTATAATAAAGCTAGCAATACCTATTACCTCTCCATTCATATTAAATAATGGTCCGCCAGAACTACCCTCGTTTACCGCGGCGTCGGTTTGTAAGAAATCGGTTTTTATGAACCCGCTAGATACTTTTTCGGGAGAATACTTGCCACTTACATAACCCACTGATAAAGAATGTCCTAGACCAAATGGTGAACCAATAACGAAGACTTGGTCTCCTATTTTAACTTTATCCGAATCTGCCAAAGTAACAACTGATAGTGGAGTTTTTTTTAATTCTGTCAATCTAATTAATGCAACATCGGCAGTAGGGTATGAGTATAGGACTTTCGCAGGTACTTCTTCACCATCTGAAAAAACTACTTTAATAATAGCAGCATTTTGTACAATATGTGCAGCAGTCATTATATCACCGTCATTTGAGATGACAAAGCCTGATCCAAGACCTTCTAAGGTCAGCAATGTTTTAAAATTACCTTGGCTATAAATTTCTGGCTGCCATGTTTTAATGAGAACAACAGATGCATTGGCTTCTTCATACAATTTGCTTATGTTTTGAGAAGTTATTTGTTCGGTATAGAATATGAAAAGTAGAATTAGAATTATTTTCATGGCTAGATGTTGTAATTAAGTACTTTAATTTTCAACATTTGATACCTTTTGTTTCAAGAATTTGAAGAACTGCTCTAATCTTAAGATTTTAAGGATATTAAAGTTGAAGTTTAAAAGAAATTAGCAGTAATCTAAGATTAGCGATTTTAGTAAGAAATGATTTAAGTCACTCAGTTGCTGGCGACATCCTTTTTCGAAATTTATAATTGACTAATATTCAATGGAATAAAAAATATTTAACAGGTTTCAATTAATTAATGGTATTATTCCTACCTAATATGTAGTTTTTTTGTATCTTTTTATATCCCCATAAGCTTGAACTTAATAGGTTGTGCTATGATCAGTATTCTTATAATTGAAGATAATAATGATATTCGGGAAAATACTTCTGAACTTTTAGAACTGGAAGGCTACGCTACGCTAACAGCATCCAACGGAAAAATTGGTTTAGAAAAGATTATATCTAATGTTCCAGATTTAATCTTATGTGACCTTCGTATGCCCGAAATGGATGGATTTACCGTATTAAGTCATCTTGGTCATTATCCACATTTAAAAAGAATTCCATTTGTTTTTTTTAGTGCTAAATCTGAAAAATTAGAAATTAAAACTGGTATAGATGCCGGAGCAGACGGCTATTTGGTAAAGCCTTTTGAGCTGGAAGATTTGTTGACCATTATTGAGAAGTGTATAATTAAAGTAAAGAGTTCTTCATTACAATAAATTAGATTTTTTATCTATCCTATTTTTTCAGATTTAATCAGAATTTCTTTATACCTGATTCAAATCATTTAGCTGCTTTGTCGTTTTAGGTACTTTGGTAGAAAATAGATAGAACATGTATACTGCTGAAAAACTACCATTGCCAAAATCTACATTTGAATCTTTAATGGCAAAAAAGACCCTTCATTGTGTTTCCATATACCTTTCAATGGATAAAAAAGGAATGGAACAAAATCTTCACCTAGCTCAAGCTATATTAAAAAATTGTCTAGAAAAGGTGCGCACGGTATTATTACAATATCAATTACACGAAAATGAAGTAGAAGATTATCTTGATCCAATAACACAATTATTAGGTAGAGTGGATTTATGGCGAAACCCATCGGATGGACTGGCTATTTTCTTGAATCCAGATACTGGCTTGCAGTATTTTCAAGTACCACTTTTATTTGAAACACAAACATATGTTGCAAACCATTTTTATCTAAAACCTTTATTACCATTGTACCACAATGACGGTACCTATTACCTACTTGAACTTAGTAGAGATTATGTTAAGCTGTACAAAGCATCACGATATCAATTTAAGGATTTATTTGTTGAAGATTTTGCGCCAAAGCGTTTAGAAGAAGCTGTTGGGTTTGATCATAGACCAAAAGTTTTACAATTTAGAAATGCAAATAATTTGAGTAGCGCAGGGGTGTTTCATGGTCATGGAGAAGGAAAGGATGATGATAAAAAAGAGATGGTGAAATTTTTTAGGGCTTTAGATAAGGGGCTTAAGAAGGCCATTGAAAACCAAAATGCACCATTATTATTAGCCTGTACAGACTATTTGTATAGTATTTATAAAGAGATAAGTACTTATAAAAATGTTTATGATGGGCATTTGGGTGGTGATCCAGAATTTAAGGTGAAGACTTCATTACATCAAGATTCTTGGAATTTAATAGCACCCTATTTTAAAAAATATGAATCTGAAATGATACAAAAATTTAAAGATTTAAGTTATTCGCAAAAAACCTCATACGAAATAGGAGAAATACTTAGAGCAACTTTTCAAGGTACTGTAGAGGTTTTGTTCGTTGAAAATGAAACTGATGTTTTTGGTACGTTCAATTTAAAAACCAATAGAGTAACTGTAGAGAAATCAAAAGATATAAGTAATACTTCTTTAACCAATTTAGCTGCTTTAGAATGCTATAAGCGTGGTGGTAAGGTATTTCTTTTACCTGCTGAACATATGCCAATGAAAAATAGTAATCTAAATGCAATATTTAGGTATTGACCCTTCAACTTAGAACTATTAAATATATATAGGAGAATATTTGGTGACATTGAGATTATTTAAATCAGTGAAATTATTTTTTAATTGATCAAATCTTTTAAGAAACTAAAAATAAAGACATGAAACTAAACTGTATTGTATTGGAGAATTCGATTATACAGCAAAAGATAATGGAGAAAAAGGTTAACTACCATCCTAATTTAGAATTATCTGGTGTGTATAACAACGCGTTAGAAGCTAACCGACATATTAAGAATTCTAATGTTGATTTAATGTTTTTAGATGTAGATATGCCATTGATTTCTGGATTTGATTTTTTAGAATCAATAGAGGATCCTCCGGCAACAATTTTGATGTCAAATAATGCTGATTATGCAGTTAAAGCATTTGAATATAATATTTCTTATTATTTGCTAAAACCTATAACATCAATCAGTTTTAATATTGCGGTCAGAAAGGTCTTAAAACACCATAACCTGATATATCCAAAAAATGGCGAGGGCGAATTTGTATTATTGAAAAGTAATTTAAAAAAAGTAAAAGTTGTATTACGAGATATTATATGGGTGAAGGCAATAGGTGATTATGTGAAAATTGTAACCGATAAGCAAAATTTTGTTGTTCAATTTACTATGAAGCGATTTGAAAAAATGCTACCGGATGACAAATTTTTAAGAATTCATAAATCATATATAGTAAACCTTAGAAGTGTTGATCAGTTTAATGGTAGAAATGTTGAAATAAA
This sequence comes from Maribacter aquivivus, assembly GCF_900142175.1. Taxonomy (NCBI): domain Bacteria; kingdom Pseudomonadati; phylum Bacteroidota; class Flavobacteriia; order Flavobacteriales; family Flavobacteriaceae; genus Maribacter; species Maribacter aquivivus. The sequence goes on from NZ_FQZX01000001.1 coordinate 2,128,749, forward strand.
TGGAAACTCGTTGCCTTTGAGCAGGAGTAAAAAGGAGTTGCTTGAAAATAAATTAATGTTCAGCTGAAAACAAATATATCTTTTATGATATCGTTTTGGATAATTAAAAGAAGAAGGTTTGATAAAATTTGTTTTGAATTGGTTTATCTATTGGTTTGAATTTTTGATGAAAAATATTCATTGTGACTCAGGTCATTTTACCGCTCTTTATTTCTTTCGACTTTTAAGTAATTAATAAACATAAGTTATGATGAATACAGAAATCTTTAATCAGAATGTTGAAGCATATGAGCAATGGTACAAAGATTACCCTCAGGTATTTGAATCAGAACTTTTGGCAATAAAAGAACAGTTACAGAAATTACCAGAGAATCTAAAAGGTATTGAAGTGGGTTTGGGAACAGGTAGATTTTCAGAATCTTTAGGTATAAAAGAAGGTGTAGAGCCATCAAAAGAAATGGCTGCATTGGCTATTAAAAGAGGAGTTTCGGTTTTAAACGGTTATGCCGAACAATTACCTTTTGGAGATTTAAAATTCGATTTTGTTCTCTTTGTTACTGTTTGTCATTTAGATAACATAAAACACGCATTTGCCGAAGCATATAGGGTTCTTAAACCTGCAGGAGCAATTTTAGTCGGTTTTTTGGATAGCGAAAGAAGTGTAGCTCAACAATATCTAGAAAGACGTCATAGAAGTGCTTTTTTTGCAAATGCAAATTTTTATACTGTCAGCAGAATAAAGATCTTATTAAATGAAGCAGGTTTCAAAAAAATGGAATTCAACCAAACACTATTTGGCAATTTAGATGAAATTGAAGATGTTCAAATACCTAAAGAAGGTTTTGGTGAAGGATCTTTTATAGTTGTAAATGCCACTAAAAAATAGCAAATAGTATAACAATTGAGATGATTAGATTATTTAATTGGAAATATTCAATCATATTTCTGAAACTTTTTTAGAATTGAAAGAATCTAATATTTGAATGGCTTTTTGATCGGTTACCTCTTCAAAGTTTTTATAAAATTGCCCTACGGCTCTAAAATTATTGGGTTGTAATATACAAATGACTTCTTCTACTTTTTCTAAATTACTTATTTTATAGATTGCAGATGGAGGTGCTACGGGTATTGCAACAACAATCTTTGAAGGTCTTTGTTTGTGTACCAGCGCTATAGTTGCTAATAAGGTATTACCGGTTGCAATACCATCATCAACAATTATAACTGTCTTATTCTGTAATTTTTTAGGAGAGCGATTTTTATAATATTGTTCGTGTCGCTCTTTTAGTGTTCTACGAATACGTTCGGTCTCTCTTTCAATATAATTATTATCTAAAATATTAGAATTTGAAAGTATTATACTTTCAAGGCTAACTGCTCCAATCGCATATTCTTTATTATTTGGATGACCTATTTTTTTAGTCAGTACCACATCTAATGGCGCATTTAAAAAGGTAGCAACAGATGCTCCAATAGGTAAGCCACCTCTTGGTATTGCCAATACAATTACTTCATCATCTTTGTATTTTGCTAATAGTGTTGCTAATTGATTTCCTGCATCATTTCTATCTTTAAACATTGTTTTGTTTTTTAATTTTATAAATACATAGCAAACCAACTGGCTGATATTTGTGCCACTTCATTTAATTTGCCCAGTTCTTCGAATAAGTGACTTGCATTGGGTATAATTTCTAGTTTTCTTTGACATTGTAATTTCTGATAAGCTTTTTCATTAAGCTCAATAACAACTTCATCATTGCCGCCAACTATTAATAATGTGGCAGCTGTTACTTTATTAATGTCGTTTAAAGCAAGGTCTGGTCGCCCTCCTCTTGAAACTACCGCTCTAATTGTTTTTTCGTAAAATGCAGCAGCCCTTAATGCCGAGGCAGCACCTGTACTTGCTCCAAAATATCCAAGTGATAAATTTTTTGTTTCTTTTTGTTGTTGAACCCATTGGGTTACATCAATAAGGCGTAGGGTTAGTAAATCTATATCAAATCTATTTTTGTAAACACTATCCTCATCTTCTGTCAATAAATCAAAAAGTAAGGTAGCCAAATCATTTTTTTGTAAAACTTCAGCAACTAAATTGTTGCGTGGGCTTAGACGACTACTTCCGCTACCATGAGAAAAAATGACTAAACCAATAGAATTTTTAGGTATAACTAAGTTTCCTTTTAGTATAACACCGTCTATCTGTATATTGACGGCTTCACTTTTATAATCATTTTTCATTTTGTAGATTTTTCACAAAGATTTAAATGTAATGGAAGGACTGAATTATACAAATGACCCAAGTCATTTATACAGTTTTTGGGAGGTTAATTTACAGGGTCAAATAGCTTATTCGATAATTTTAATTTTTAAGTATCTAGAAATTATATCGAATAATTTATGTTCAGTTTATCTCAAAAGCAATGAGTTGAGATAAGAAAAGCATACTGTGCATTGAAATCGGGATTTAAATTTTCATTATTTTTTGTTGACACTTAAATATCTTAAAAATTCATGCACGTTTAATACAAGCCTTCTGTTTATAGATTGTTTAATTTTTTTTCTTGTTTCTCTAATTTTCTAAAGTAGCCTCTAGTTAAAAAATTATGCTTTAGTGCTTCCATGTTTTCGTTAAATCTTTCTGTACCCTGTTCTATATTTTCCATGCTTTTCTCAAGCTGGTTTACAAACAAAGAGTCTTTTGCCAGATAAGAAATAGCGCCTTGTCCATCATTGATTTCAGAAATGATGAGGTTTAAGTTCTTAGACATTTCATCAATTTCAAAAGAGGTTGTCTCTAGGTTTTTAATTACGTTTTTTATTTTTTCGCCAGAAATGGTATCGTTGAATAATATGTCAGCAACACTTCTCTTAAAATTTAGTTGCCCAACTATATCGTTTAAATGAGTAATAGTTGAATTTGCTTTATAGCTTGTATATTTTAAATTGACCATTGTTTTATACAAGTCGTTCGCCATTATAGTATCATTGAGTAACCTGCCTAAAGTTCCTTGCCCATTTGTTATGGTCTTTGAGATTTTCAATAAATCGGCAGTCAGTAAAGCGGCATTTTCATTGGTAATACTTAAAGTACTCATCATATCTTGAGTGCCTATTTTGTTTGAAGATAATAGTTCATCTCCTGGAGTTATTAAGGAAGAAGTACCTAAACCAGGAATAATATTGATTAACATGCTGCCAACCAATCCATTTGTGCCAATACTGGCAATGGCATTTTTTTTGATATGGTGACGCATATTATCTTGTATTACCATACGAACTTGTATGGTAGTATCGTTAATCATTTCTATGCCATTTACAGTGCCAACATTAATACCTGAAAATCGAACGTTATTTCCATTTTGTAGTCCGGTAGCATTTTTAAATACAGCTGTAATTTCAAATGTTTTACTAAACATATTTTGTCTATTTCCAATAAGGTATGCTGCAAATAGAAGAAGTATGGTGCCTAAAACAACAAAAATACCCAACCTCAAATTTTCTAATTTTGTTTTTGCCATAATTTTATTTTTTAAAGAATGCTTCTACTTTTGGGTCTGTCGATGCCGATAATTCTGAATAGGTGCCTTCGGCATAGTTAATTCCATCTACTAAAAGAACCATTCGTTCAGAAATTACTCTTGCACAGTCCACATCATGAGTAATAATCAAGGAACTTGTACCGTACTTTTTTTGAATACTTCTCATTAGCTCAATTATTTCTTTTGCCGTTATTGGATCTAAACCGCTGGTAGGCTCGTCATATAGAATAATCTTTGGTTTCAATATTAGTGTTCGTGCTAGTGCTACACGTCTTTTCATACCACCAGAAAGTTCATCTGGCATTAAATTCATGGTATGTGCTAAACCAACATTTTCTAAGGCTTCCAAAACAAGCGGAGTCGTATCTTTTACATTACCCAGTTTGTCTCTGTGTCGTCGCATCGGAAATTCTAAATTTTCGCGAACTGTCATAGAATCATACAAGGCACTGCCCTGAAAAAGAAAACCAATATCTGAGCGTAATTTATCTAAGGTTTGTCGATCTAATGTCGATATTTCTTTGCCCATTACTTCTATATAGCCGCTGTCGGGAGCCATTAATCCTACTAGACATTTAATCATAACCGATTTTCCAGAACCCGATTTCCCCATAACAACTAGATTTTCACCTTCGTAAAGCACTAAGTTGAATCCATTTAAAACATGGTTGTCACCAAAAGTTTTGGTGATATTATTTATGCGAATGACTGCGTTTCCTTCTAAATGGTCTATCAACTTATGCTGTTCATTATTTTTTATTTTTTGTGTATCCTTATTCATATCATAATTCATAGAAAATATCAGAAACAAATACTGCAATAAAATCAACTATAAATAATAATAAAGATGCCATGACCACGGCCGTGTTTGCAGCTATACCGACGCCTACAGTTCCTTTTTTACAATGATAGCCCTTAAAACAACCAACCAGACCAATGACAAAACCAAAAAAGAATGATTTTACGGTTGCAGGTATTAAATCTCCAAAGCTAAGTGCATCAAAAACTGTATTAAAATAGAGTTGAAAGGAAACTTGACCTTTCAGGTTCTCTACAAGCGCCGAACCTAATAATGCGATTAAATCTCCAAATACTACTAAAATTGGAATCATTAATGTTGTAGCTAGAATACGTGTTACAACTAAATACTTAAAAGGGTTGGTGCCTGATACTTCCATTGCATCTATCTGTTCTGTAACTCTCATGGAACCTAATTCGGCACCTATACCCGATGCAATTCTACCAGCGCAAATTAGGGCGGTTATTACAGGACCTATTTCCCTTACTATAGAAATACCTACCATATTCGGCATCATTGATACTGCGCCAAACTGAATCATTGTAGGTCTAGACTGTAATGTAAGTACCAAACCTATAATGAAACCGGTCATACCTACTAGCATTAAAGATCGGTTACCCATTTGATAACATTGGCGCAATAACTCTTTAAATTCGAAAGGCACAGAGAATAGTTCTTTAAAAAAACGACGTGCGAAAAAAGACAGTTCTCCAATTTGTATAAAAAACTGTTTTATTCGCTCAAGTATTTTAGATATTTCAAATACTGAGGGTATTCTCTCTGCCATACCCAAATGTAAAAGGAAACAGTAGTTCTTAAAATGACTAATGTCATGGCGGATCTTTAAAAATTGTTATGTCAAAGAAATTAGATCTAAAGTGTAGTTATGACAAAATTTTTTTATTCTTAAGACGAATTTAAAATCAAAAAACCCTACAAATTTAGTAGTTTGTAGGGTTCTGTTACTAGTGACCTCGACAGGATTCAAACCTGTAACCTCTTGAGCCGTAATCAAGTGCGCTATTCAGTTGCGCCACGAGGCCATTTTAATTTTTCCCTTAGCGGGGTGCAAATATATTTCTTTTTACATTTACCACAAAATAAAGAAGACAATATTAAATGAATTTTAAAAGCTTAATTAGAGATGTACCTGATTTTCCGAAGGAAGGAGTCATTTTTAAAGACATTACATTGTTACTTCAAAACCCTAAAGCCCTTAAAGAAACGGCAAATGCGTTATATAAATTGCTAGAGGGGCAAAAAATAGACAAAGTGGTAGGTATGGAAAGTAGGGGATTCATCTTTGGACCTATTTTAGCCAAAAAGCTCAATGCCGGATTCGTACCTGTTCGTAAACCAGGTAAGTTGCCATCTAAAACGCTAAGTGAAACTTATGACCTAGAATATGGTACAGATACTTTAGAGATTCATATTGATGGCATCGAAAAAGGCGATAGGGTATTAATTCATGATGATGTTTTAGCAACTGGTGGTACTGCTAAAGCTACTTGTAGATTAATAGAAAAATTGGGTGGCGAAATTGTACAGTTAAATTTTCTTATAGAACTAACTTTTCTAGAAGGAGGTTCTAAAATAAATAACTACCCTGTAAAATCTTTAGTGAAATATTAATCTAATGCTTTTGTGGTAATAAAATAGCGCCAACCGATAACAGCCATTTGCAGCTTGCTTGCCTTAGATAAATCTAACCGTTGTTTGCTATATGAGGGTAGCAAAGCTTTATTAAACTTTGAAATTAGTTTGTAGAGTTTCTTTTTCAATTTGAAATTTTAACAAAAATACATAAATAACATAACGATTGATCAAGTCGCTAGGTTTCTATGTTTCAGCAGGGATAAAATCTTTAATGATGTACTAGTGTGACTATTATACTTAAAATTAGCATTACAAGAAGTTTTATTAAAGCAATCATATAGTAAAGTTTTAGTGGTTGATAATTTTGTTTGATTGTTTGTGAAAGATATAATGCTAGTTGTATTTCTACAAATGTAATTCGTTAAAACAATGTATTTGAATACTGATGTGTAAGTGTAAATTCGAATTATGTTATTATTTGTAACTACACTACTATAGTTATGTTTTAATGTAGAGGTATATTATTAAAATAAGTTGTATTTGAGAAGAAATGTAGAGGGTTTTTTAATGCTTTTTAGAAATCGTAGGCTTGAATTTTACTAAAATTAGTGAAAAAGGCATGTTTCATCTTTAAATATAAAAATGGTCGATGTTTTAGAGATGTCTAGATGATATGAAAAAAGGAAGTGTTTTTAGTTTTCAGATGATATCATTTGTCATATGCAAAGAGATATCTTCTATTTATATTTGCCAAAATTCTTTTCATGCAAGATTTCTTATTTATCGTTGGCGGACTCGTATTATTAATAGCAGGTGGAAACTGGTTGTTGAAATCTGCGGTAGATTTATCGTTAAAACTTAAGATTCCAAAAATAGTAATAGGTATGACCGTGGTGTCATTTGCAACATCAGCACCAGAACTTATTGTAAGTATAAATGCAGCTTTGGACGGATTTCCAGATCTGGCACTTGGTAACGTAGTGGGGTCTAATATAGCTAACCTAGGTCTTGTACTTGCTATTACCATTTTATTGAGCCCTATAGATGTAAGTAAAAGTTTCTATACTACAGACTGGCCTGTAATGATGCTTGCTTCTTTATTGTTTTTCTTCTTTATTTATTTTGACGGTGTACTTGTGCAATATGAAGGTATAATAATGGTAGTCTTTCTTTTTCTTTTCTTGGTGTATCTGCTACGTTTTCAAAAGCCTGCCGTAATAGATGAAGAAGATGAGCCAGATGTTATGATGCCTACTTACAAGACTGCTTTATTTTTAGGTTTAGGTGGTGGTGCTCTTTGGGGAGGTTCTGAGCTGTTAATTACTGGTGCAGTGGGTATGGCAACTGTATTTGGAGTAAGTGAGCGTGTAATTGCTATAACGATAGTTTCTGTTGGAACAAGTATTCCTGAATTAGCAGCGTCTATAATAGCAGTGATAAAGAAGGAAAAAGCAATCTCTCTAGGAAACTTGATTGGCTCTAATATTTTTAATTTATTGGCGGTTTTAGGTATCACGTCTATAATTACACCTATTACGGTTATGGACCAAGGTCTTTTAACAAATGATATCTTTTGGATGCTAGGTATCTCTTTCCTTATTCTTCCTCTAGTATTTATACCAAAAGGATTGCGATTGGGGTGGAGAGATGGTTTAATACTTATTAGTGTTTATCTAGCATTTATATATATCACAATTCAATAGATAATCTTTTTCAAATATTAAATAAATAAAAAACGCCCTGGAAAAATTCCAAGGCGTTTTTAGTATAATCAACAATTAATTTGGTATTAAATCTTTGCAGTTTTAACCGTCTTAATAATTCTAGCTGCAATTTTATATGGATCAGCGTTTGAAGCAGGTCTTCTGTCTTCTAACCATCCTTTATATCCTTTTTCCACAGCAATAAGTGGAATACGTATTGAAGCACCTCTATCTGAAACTCCCCAAGAGAAATCTGTAATAGCCGCAGTTTCGTGTAAACCAGTTAAACGTTGGTCGTTAAACTCACCGTAAACAGCAATGTGTTCTTTAACAAACGGACGGAAAGATTCGCAGATTGCTGCGTAAGTTTCTTTAGAACCACAAGTTCTTAACGTTGTGTTAGAGAAGTTTGCATGCATACCAGATCCATTCCAGTCCATGTCTTTTCCTAATGGTTTTGGATGGTAATCAATATAGTAACCATATTTTTCGGTTAACCTGTCTAAAAGATATCTAGAGATCCAAATTTCGTCTCCAGCTTTTTTAGCTCCTTTTGCAAATAATTGATATTCCCATTGTCCAGAAGCAACCTCTTGGTTAATTCCTTCAAAATTTAAACCTGCATCGATACAAAGATCAGCATGTTCTTCAACTAAACCTCTACCGTGCGTATTTTTACCACCTACAGAGCAGTAGTACATACCTTGAGGTGCAGGGTAACCACCAATTGGGAAACCTAAAGGTAATTGAGTTTTGGTATCCATAATGAAATACTCTTGTTCAAAACCGAACCAGAAATCATCATCTTCATCATCAATAGTAGCTCTTCCATTAGATACATGCGGAGTACCGTCTGCATTCATAACTTCTGTCATAACTAAATAACCGTTTATCCTAGAAGGGTCTGGGTATATAGCTACAGGTACCAATAAGCAGTCAGATGATCCACCTTCAGCTTGTTTGGTTGAAGACCCATCAAAAGACCAGTTGCCTAATTCCTCTAATGTACCTTTGAAATCTTCGTGTTCTTCTACCTTAGTTTTGCTCCTCAGGTTTTGAGTCGGAAAATATCCATCTAACCAGATATATTCTAATTTAATTTTAGCCATAATATGTTCGTTATTTTTTAATAAAAGACAAACAAAAATATGTTTTTTATGATTTGCTTACGTTTTTTTAGGGGGTTAATGTTGAAAAATTAAATTTATTGTTATCTACCCCTATTTTTTATCGGGTATTTTATCATATTTATATTTATTGAACGTAATTTTGTCAAATTAACAATGTATTCATATATGAAATCACCAAGATTTAATGCAATAGCCGAAAGTCAGAAGCGAAAAAGTATTGCAATTGAGGAGAAAGGAAGACGTTCTGAGTTGTTCGGTATCAACGTGTTCAATGGAAAAAAGATGCTGCAATATCTTACCAAAGATGCCTTAGAGAGTTTAAAGGGCGCTATGGTTTCAGGTTCTAAAATTGATAGAAAAATAGCTGATCAAGTGGCCGAGGCTATTAAAGGTTGGGCAATTACCATGGGTGCTACACATTATACACATTGGTTTCAACCATTAACAGGTTCTACTGCAGAAAAACACGATGCATTTTTTGACCTTTTACCAGATGGTACGGCGTTAGAAAAATTTGGAGGCGGACAATTGGTTCAGCAAGAACCAGATGCTTCTAGTTTTCCTAGTGGCGGAATTAGAAATACGTTTGAGGCAAGGGGGTATACCGCTTGGGATCCATCTTCACCAGCTTTTATTTATGGTACCACATTATGTATACCTACTATTTTTGTTTCATATACGGGAGAAGCTTTAGATAATAAAGCGCCGTTGTTAAGGGCTTTAGGTGCTGTAGATGATGCCGCAACTGCGGTAGCTAAGTATTTTGATAAAACGGTTACCAAGGTAAATGCTACTTTAGGTTGGGAGCAAGAATATTTTTTAATTGACAAAGCTCTTGCACATTCTAGACCAGATATTATGATGACTGGGCGTACTTTGGTTGGTGAAACACCTGCAAAAGGGCAACAGTTAGATGATCATTATTTTGGGGTAATACCTAGTCGCGTTTTAAGTTTTATGAGCGATTTAGAAAAAGAATGTACCAAACTGGGTATTCCTGTTAAAACGAGACATAATGAAGTTGCACCTAACCAGTTCGAATTAGCTCCTGTTTTTGAAGAGGCTAACCTAGCCATAGATCATAATCTGTTATTGATGGATGTGATGGATAAGATTGCAGATAAACATCAACTTAAGGTTCTTTTTCATGAAAAACCTTTTGCTGGTATTAATGGTTCTGGAAAGCATAACAACTGGTCATTGGCGACAGATACTGGGGTGAATTTGCTTAGTCCGGGTTCTACGCCAATGAAAAACCTTCAATTCTTGACCTTTTTTATAAATACAATTAAAGCAGTTGATTCGTATGAAGAGCTTTTGCGTTCTTCAATTGCATCGGCAGGTAATGACCATCGTTTAGGGGCAAATGAAGCACCGCCGGCTATATTTTCAATTTTTGTTGGTTCACAATTAAGTAATGTACTAGATGAACTTGAAGGTGTTTCTAAGGGGAAACTATCTCCTGAAGAAAAGACAGAGCTGAAATTGAACGTTGTAGGTAAAATTCCTGAAATATTGATGGATAATACCGATCGTAATAGAACTTCGCCTTTTGCTTTTACAGGTAATAAATTTGAGATGCGTGGTGTGGGGGCAAAAATGAACTGCTCTAAGCCAATGACTATTTTAAATACTATAGTAGCGAAGCAATTAAGAGATTTTAAAAAGGAGGTCGATGTATTGATCGATAAGAAAAGCTTGAAAAAAGACGAAGCTGTTTTTAATGTGCTTCGTGAATATATTAAAACATCTAAAAGAATTCGTTTTGATGGTGACGGTTATAGTACTGACTGGGAAAATGAAGCTAAAAGAAGAAAGTTAAGCAACAATAAAAATACGCCAGAAGCTCTTGAGGTGTTGACATCAAAAAATAGTATTGCGCTTTTTGAATCAATGAACGTCATGAGCGAGATTGAGGTTAGCGCTCGCCAAGAGGTAGATTTAGAGAATTATATTATGCATCTACAGATAGAGGGTAGAGTATATAATGAGTTGGTGTATGGTTATATTATGCCGGCTGCGTTAGAATATCAAAATAAGTTGATCAAGAACGTCTCAGGATTGAAAGAAATTTATGGTGCAGCTCATAAAAAATTCTCTGAAGGGCAATTGACCATGATTGAAGAAATTGCCGAGCATGTAGTAGGTATCAAAAAAATGGTAGATGCTATGGCAGATGCTCGTAAAAAGGCAAATTCTTTAAAAGATACAAAGAAGAAGGCCGAAGCATATTGCCATAATGTAAAACCATATTTTGTTGAGATTAGAATGCATAGTGATAAACTAGAAAAGCTGATGGACAACAACCTATGGCCGTTAACTAAGTATAGAGAATTGCTATTTATTCAGTAAGTTAAATTCGTAATTGAAAAAAATGAGGGAATATTAAGCTGAACAGCAGTGGCAGTTTTAATGATTCCCTTATTTTTGCCACAAATCTAAATTATGTCCACATCAAGCAGTGAAAGATATCAGCAACGCGGCGTGTCAGCTTCAAAGGAAGATGTACACAATGCGATAAAAAATATTGACAAAGGTCTTTTTCCTAAGGCGTTTTGTAAAATCGTTCCTGATTATTTAACGGGAGATGAAGAGTATTGCTTGGTAATGCATGCAGACGGCGCGGGTACCAAATCTTCTTTGGCATTTATGTACTGGAAAGAAACCGGAGATATCTCTGTGTGGAAAGGTATAGCTCAAGATGCATTAATTATGAATATAGACGATCTTATTTGTGTTGGGGCAACTGATAATATTATGCTTTCTTCTACTATAGGTAGAAACAAAAATAAAATTCCGGGAGAGGTTCTTTCGGCAATTATCAATGGTACAGAAGAATTAATTAATGATTTAGGTGAGTTTGGTATTACCATTCACTCTACAGGTGGTGAAACTGCAGATGTAGGTGATTTGGTAAGAACTATTATTGTAGATTCTACTGTTACTGCTAGATTAAAAAGAACTGATGTTATTGACAACGCCAATATAAAAGCGGGTGATGTTATTGTTGGTTTAGAATCTTTTGGTCAGGCCAATTATGAGAAGGAGTATAATGGAGGAATGGGAAGTAACGGACTTACTTCTGCCCGCCACGATGTTTTTTCGAATTACTTAGCGGAGAAATTTCCAGAAAGTTTTGATGCGGAAGTGCCTAAGGATCTTGTTTATTCTGGTAATGTAAAGTTGACCGATACGGTTGAGAATTCACCTATCGATGCTGGTAAATTGGTTTTGTCGCCAACAAGAACATATGCGCCTATAGTTAAAAAAATACTTTCAAAATATAGCTCAAACGAAATCCACGGAATGATTCATTGTAGTGGCGGAGCGCAAACCAAAATTCTTCATTTTATAGATGAATTACATGTGGTGAAAGATAATTTATTTGATGTGCCACCACTTTTTAAATTGATTCAAGAACAGTCAGGTACAGATTGGAAAGAGATGTATAAAGTGTTCAACTGCGGTCATAGATTAGAGTTTTATCTTCCTGAAGATGTTGCAAATGATATTATTGAAATCTCGAAAAGTTTTGGTGTAAATGCGCAAATTATTGGTAGAGTAGAGGCGTCAGATTCAAAAAAACTAACAATTTCAAGTAAGTATGGAACCTTTGTGTATTAACACATACGATTAGGGTAAATAAATCGTTCTTTTTGTATAAACCTATCTTGCTATGGAAAGAAAAAAATTTTTACGAACACTAGGTGCCGGTGCAGCCTTTGCAATTACTTTTCCTTGTCTAGGGAGTTGTTCTAAAGATAGTGATGTAGAAGGTGATATTGTAACGCCGCCAACCGATGTAGATTTTACCATTGACCTTGAGTCTTCCGAGGCTGCAAAGCTGGCAAATAACGGAGGTTTTATTCTAAAAAACTTAGTAGTTGTCGTTAAGAACCTTGAAGGTGAATTTGTCGCTGCAACTCAAATCTGTAGCCACGAACAATACGATCAAGTCCGATTTGTGAATCAAGATGGTGGTATTTTTTACTGTGATGTACACGGGTCTAAATTTTCGCAAACTGGTACGCCTTTAAATGAAATTCCGAATAGCACTTCTAAGTCATTGAAAATCTATAATACTAGCCTAGAGGGGTCTATGTTGCGTGTTTTTGAATAATCATCGCGCTCCTAATTCATAAACCATAATTACACCAACATAACTTATTTTATTCTTTATGTCAATATTTACCACCAAATAGAGAAAGTAAGTGAAGAAATTTTATGTCTTAATTTTATGTCTAATGACCTGCTTTGCGTACGGTCAAGAGAAACAGTACGTAACGGTTAAGAAATCTTATGAGGTAATGGGCGGTGAATTTGATATTACCGTAATTTCTGAAGATGAAGAGCTGGGGTATATTTATATACTAGAGGCGTTGGCAGAGGTGCAAAGAATAGAAAAACTTATTTCTTCTTGGGATGAAGAATCTGAAACCAGCTTAGTAAATAAAAATGCAGGAATCAAACCTATACCTGTAAGTTGGGAGCTGTATAAACTTATTGAACGATCTATTCTGTTATCAGAAATAACGGATGGTGCTTTTGATATTACATTTACAACGTTGAACGATATTTGGAAGCTAGATGGTACTATGGAGGCTATACCAACTTCAGCTGAAGTGAATGAGGTGAAGAGTAAAATTGGATATAAAAACATTATACTGAATAGTAAAGATCAAACTGTCTATCTTAATAAAAAAGGAATGAGAATTTCTTTTGGTGGTATTGGTAAAGGTTTTGCAGCAGATAAGGTAAAAGCTTTGTTAGTTTCTAATGAGGTTAAAGCGGGTATCATAAATATAGATGGTGATATCACTACTTGGGGTACAAAAGTAACGGGAGATAAGTGGCTCATAGGTGTAGTGAACCCTGATCAAAAAGGCGGTATATCTTCGTGGATTCCTATTTTAGAATCTTCTGTGGCAACTACTGGTGGTGATGGTAATTTTATACTATCAGGTAATGAAAAATATACTCATATAATAAATCCGAAAACAGGATACCCGGCTACGGGTATCAATAGTGTGTCGGTATTTGCTAAAAGCGCAGAAACATCAGATGCATTAGCTACTTCAATATTTGTAATGGGTCTCGATGCAGGGCTAGCTCTAATTAATCAATTAGGTGATACAGAGGTAATTATTGTAGATAGCAACAATAAAATGCATAAAAGCAATGGTATATTGCTTAATTAGATGTCATTTATATAAAATTACTTTTTCATTTTTTAATTCTTACCGTAATAATCGCTTTAGTGTGTCTGTAATTTTATTGTAAATTTGCCATACAAGTGAAGTAAGCATATGATAGACAAGTTAAATATAGTAAAACAACGTTTTGATGAGGTTTCAGACCTTATAATTCAGCCAGATATTATATCTGACCAAGAGAAATATGTAAAACTCACAAAAGAATATAAAGATCTTAAAGATTTAATGGATAAGCGAGAAGAGTATCTTGAGCTTACCAATAATATTGCTGAGGCCGAAGAGATTATCGCTGATGGAAGTGATGCAGAAATGCTTGAAATGGCAAAAATGCAAATGGATGAGGCTAAAAGCGGATTGCCAAAGCTTGAAGAGGATATTAAGTTAATGCTGATACCTAAAGATCCAGAAGATGCAAAAGATGTAGTAGTCGAAATTAGAGCTGGAACGGGTGGAGATGAGGCTAGTATTTTTGCTGGTGATCTTTTTAGAATGTACACAAAGTATTGTGAGTCTAAAGGATGGAAAACTAATGTAATTGACCTTAGTGAAGGTACTAGTGGTGGTTATAAAGAAATTCAGTTCGAGGTTTCTGGTACTAATGTATATGGAACTTTGAAATTTGAAGCTGGTGTACACCGTGTACAACGTGTACCTCAAACAGAAACACAGGGTAGAGTACATACTAGTGCAGCTACGGTTATGGTTTTGCCAGAAGCTGAAGAATTTGATGTCCAAATAGATCCTAAAGATGTAAGAATAGATTTTTTCTGTTCTTCTGGTCCTGGTGGTCAGTCTGTAAACACAACATACTCTGCTGTTCGTTTAACGCACATACCAACCGGATTGATAGCACAGTGTCAAGATCAAAAATCTCAACATAAAAATAAGGACAAGGCTTTTAGGGTGCTTCGTTCTAGATTATACGATTTAGAATTGGCAAAGAAACAAGAGGAAGATGCTGCTAAGCGAAATTCTCAAGTAAGTAGTGGTGACCGTTCTGCAAAGATTAGAACGTACAACTACCCACAGGGTAGAGTTACTGATCACCGAATTGGTCTTACTTTGTATGATTTGTCTAATATTATTGATGGTGACATTCAAAAAATAATAGACGAATTAAGTTTTGTGGAGAATACTGAGAAATTGAGGGAAGCCTCTGAGATATTTTAATTTATGACTACCCAAGAGCTAGTAGATCAAATACATAAAAAACAATCTTTTTTATGTATTGGCTTAGATACTGATTTAGAAAAGATTCCGGCTTTTTTATTGGAAGATGAAGATCCTATTTTCTCTTTTAATAAAGCTATTATTGATGCTACTCATGAGTTGTGCGTGGCGTATAAACCCAATATTGCTTTTTATGAAGCTTATGGAGTACAGGGTTGGTCGGCATTACGTAAAACAATTAAATATTTAAATGCTAATTATCCTGATATTTTCACTATTGCAGATGCTAAAAGAGGGGATATTGGTAATACTTCTACAAGATATGCTAAGGCATTTTTTGAAGATTTAAATTTTGATTCCATAACTATAGCTCCTTACATGGGGCGAGATTCTGTTGAGCCTTTTTTAGCCTTTAAGGATAAACATACCATTTTACTGGCACTAACTTCAAATGAAGGTGCTTTTGATTTTCAGACAAAAAAGATAGATGGGGTAGAACTTTATAAAGAAGTACTATCTGTTTCTACGACTTATAAGGGTTCTGAGAACTTAATGTATGTAGTAGGGGCAACCAAGGCTGAATATCTTAAAGAAATTCGCGAGATAGTGCCTAATAGCTTTTTATTGGTGCCTGGTGTAGGTGCGCAAGGCGGAAGCTTGAAAGATGTGTGTAAGTATGGTATGACCAAAAATATAGGTCTACTAATTAATTCTTCACGCGGAATAATATATGCGTCTAGTCAAGAAAATTTTGCAGACGCAGCCAAATCTAAGGCAAAAGAATTGCAAGAGGCTATGAAAATAGAGCTAGAAAAATTAAACTAATTCTTCTAGAGTTCTTTTAATTTTCTGTGCTTTTGATTCGAAAAACTCTCCTAATTGAGTGTTTGACTGAATGTTTGAAGCTTTTTCCAAAAAAGTCTGATATTGATACTCCAATAAGCTGATGATGTCATTATTCGCTTCCATTGGTGTTACCGATCCTACCTTACAATACTGCTTGTTCATTATACTATATTTATGTTCTTACAAATATACGTTCAGAATCAAGTTTTGGACGTGGGTATGTTGAGCTATACATCTAATTATTAGGTAATATGTCTTTTTTTTAACAATAAGACAGGTTAAAACATAAAAGAGAAGCTGTTTTAATTGAATTTTGATTTTCCTAAATGCTATGTCAAAAAGAATTAATACATTGTAAGTTAACCGTGTTTTAAATAAATTTTCAATTTGCTTCATTATATAACGTATCAACACAAAACATCTACTACGTGGGTTACATTTGTACATGGTGCAGGTGGTAGTTCTTCTATTTGGTATAAGCAGATAAGAGAGTTTAAAAAACATTTTAACGTACTACTTTTAGATTTAAGAGGGCACGGTAATTCTAAACCTAGCCTTAAGAATGTTTTTGATGAAAAATATACTTTTGATGTGATTACCAATGATATCGTTGAGGTTATTGATCATGAGGAAATTGAGAAGTCGCACTTTGTTGGTATTTCGTTAGGTACTATACTTATTAGAAATTTAGCAGAAAATCATCCTGAACGAGTAGAGAGTATGGTTATGGGTGGTGCTATTATGAAACTGAACCTGCGTTCTCAAATTCTTATGAAACTTGGTGTCATTTTTAAAACTGTTATACCGTACTTATGGTTGTACAAGTTCTTTGCAATTATAATAATGCCAAATAAGAATCATAGAGAGTCTAGATTGCTCTTTGTACGAGAAGCTAAGAAGTTGTATCAAAAAGAATTTATTCGTTGGTTCAAACTTACGTCAGAGATTAATCCGCTACTACAATTTTTTAGATCTGCAGATATTAAAATACCTACGCTTTATGTTATGGGTGAGGAAGATTATCTGTTTTTACCTAGTATTCGTAAAATAGCAAAATCTCATCAGAATTCTGAGCTCATAGTAGTTGAAGACTGTGGTCACGTAGTCAATGTTGAGCAACCTAATTTTTTTAACGAGAAGGTGGTGGCTTATTTAGCACAACAAGGTTAATTGAATAAATAAATTTGTGGTATTAGTTTTTTCGTTCTTTAAAAAAGTTTAAAATAAAAAAAAACCGATGCTCCCACCGGTTTTTAACTAACTAACTCAAAAAATAACTAACTCAAAAAATTGAAAATGAATGTTTTAATACTGTTCTTTAGTTTTTAACGCATAACTTTTTAAGTTATTGTAAAGGTTGTTAAAAATCTACTTTTTATCTTGAAGTGCAAATACTTTTTTCAGTACATCTGTTGTTCTAGATGAATACTTTGTTCTAATTTCTTCCTCTTCTATAGCTATCATTTTATATACTCCAGATAGGGCTTGTTCAGTAACATAATCCGTTAAATCAGGATTTACGTTATTTGTAAGTGGTATAGCATTATATTTTGTAATTATCGAGCTCCAAATTTTATCTGCACCTACCTTTTTAAAAGATTCATTAATTACCGGATTAAATTTTGCATACAATTCTGTATTTGTTTTTGTTTCCAAATAAGAAGTTGCAGCGTCATTGCTTCCTAAAAGTATATTCTTGGCGTCTACGAAAGACATATCTTTTACAGCATTTACAAATATTGGTGTTGCTTCAGAAACTGCATCTTCAGCAGCACGATTTAAAACTTTTAATCCTTCATCTGCTAAACTACCTAAGCCTATATCTCGTAGAGTCTTATCTACCTTCTGTAAATCTTCTGGTAACAAAATTTTTACTAACTCATTTTTGTAGAAACCATCAGTTGCAGTTAGTTTGCTAACCTGTTTTTCAATACCCAGGTCTAGTGCTTCTTTTAATCCGTTTGCAATGGCATCGTTACTTAAAACGCCTTCTGTAGAAGTTGGTAATTGATTTACTACCTGTTGTAATTCTGCACATGAAACTGCTAGTAACATGCATATAGCTAAGCTTACTTTTTTTATCATCTTAATGATTTTTATTTAGGGTCTATTGTACTTACGAGAATATTACGGTTTTATTGTTGTAGACCATAGTTTTACGTGCAATATGAAGCTTTACACCTCGTGAAAGTACTATTTTTTCCAAATCTCTACCTTTGACAATGAAATCTTCAATGGAGTGGGAGTGGGTTACGGTGGTTACATCTTGCTCAATAATAGGACCTGCATCTAGTTCTTCCGTAACATAATGACTCGTTGCGCCTATAATTTTTACACCTCTTTTAAATGCTGCATGATAAGGTTTTGCTCCTGCAAATGCTGGTAAGAATGAATGGTGAATATTTATAATCTTATTAGGGAACTTATTGATAAGTGTTCCGCTAACAATTTGCATATATCTAGCTAGTACAATAAAGTCAATATCATACTTTTCTAATAGAGCCAATTGTTCTTTTTCTGCTTCAACTCTATTCTCTTTATTAAAAGGAACATGAAAGAAGGGAATGTTAAATTGATCAGCTATATGTCTTAGGTCATTATGGTTGCTTAATATAAAAGGTATCTCAACTTCTAATTCACCAGAACGGTATCTACTTAATAAGTCATAAAGACAATGCTTGTACTTAGAAACGAAAATGGCCATTTTAGGTGATTTATCGTCTGTGTGTATACTCCATTGCATGTTATACGTGGAAGCTAACTCTTTTTGAAAAAGGGTTTTGAAATGATCTAAGTCATAATAGTCTTCTTCAAATTCCACAACGGTACGCATAAAAAATACGTTAGCTGGTTTGTCTACATGCTGATCAAGGTAAACGATATTGCCCTTGTTTTTACTAATAAATCCGGTTACAGTGCATATAATACCTGCTTGATCCGGACAATGGATTAAAATTGTTGTTTTCAATGGAATTCTAATTATAGCATCAAAAATAGACCATAATTCTTAAAATGGCTGCTATAACTTGTAATTTGAGAAGAATTTAGTTTGATTAAGAGTGTTCAGATTTCCAAACTTTATAAGACTTTCTAAAACTTTTAATTTCTTTTCTAAGTAGATTAATATACTCCGTTTCTTTAACACCATGTTTCTCTAAACCCATACAATACGAGTTGATATTTCTGATGATAATGTTGATATAAGAAATGGTTTCTAAACGTTCATTACTACAATTAGAATATTCTACTTGTGCAATTTTTTGAGGAATAAGAATGGAATCAGTTAAAATAGAATTAGCCATTATATCTCTAAGGCTCTTTGATTCGCAAAGGCGCATTAAATCTTTATTAAAAGATACATAAGACGCAATCTCTCTGCTCATGGTGCAGAGTTCCAATGCTTTCCTATAAATAGGTAGATGTTTTAAACTTCGATATGCCATTATGTGGGGTGTAATTAGCGTCACATAAAATTACGTTAGTTATTTGTAAATTTTCTATCGAATACAAATGTAATTTGTATTTTTACCTTTGATAATAAAAAATTAAATAGAAAAACTTTTGAATCCAAAGATAGACGAGCTTAATTGGAAAATACTTAAACAATTGCAAAATAATGCTAGGGAATCATTTGCAAATATTGGTCGTACCGTAGGACTAACGGCACCTGCAGTTGCTGAACGTGTTAAAAAAATGGAAGACCTTGGTATTATACAAGGTTATAAGGCTACGGTGTCTCATGCGTTGACAGGTCATCAATTAAAAGCCATTATAACATTGCGTGCTTTTATGGGAAAATTAAAACCGTTTTTGTCTGTGGTTCTTACCTTGGAAGAGGTTATTAATTGTTATCGAATTACCGGAAATGAAAATATTGTTATGGAAGTTGTTTTAAAAGATCAATTTCATCTAGAAAAGTTTATTGATCAACTAATTCAGTACGGCGAAACCAGAACACATATTGTTTTGTCGCAGGTTATTTCGAATGCGCCAATGCATAAGATTAAATAGAATTTTTATTCAATTGTTTTTACTAGCTTTAAGTAATTTGTAAATCAATTTCAAAAGACTGTTTATTGATAATTGTTTTGGCTAGATTTTTGATGTGAAATAAATGATGAAAAATATACTATTACTTACCTTCGTTTTAATTTCTTCGGTTGTTTATTCTCAAGAGCTTAGACTTTTGAGAGGTGCCATTACAGAGAATTTAGCTGTGAATGATACTGTAAATGAAACGTACTCACTTTATTTGCCTTCTAATTTTGAAATTAATAGGCCTTGGCCTGTTGCTTTTGTGATGGATTTAAAGGGGAAGGGAAAGGCTGCAGTGTCAATGTTGATTAATGCTGCTGAGCAAGAAGGCTACGTTTTGGCTAGTTCTAATAATCTTAGTGATTCACTCGCTATATCTGAAAACGTGCTCATTGCAAATAGAATGTTTAATGCTGTTTTTAATACGATACCAACAGCAAAGAATCGCACATATACTGCAGGGTTTGAAAGCGGTGCAATGTTTGCATCTATTCTACCAACGTTTGTTAGAGAAATAAAAGGTGTTATATCTATTGGGGCATCTGTAGGTAATGTTGAAATATTAAATACGAAACAACCTTTTCAGTTTATTGGTTTGGTCAATAGGTCAGATTATAATTTCACCCCTATGTACAATACCAAGCAGGTGCTGAATAAATTAAAATTCCCAAATGAGTTATTGGTGTTTGATGGTGCTCGAAATCTACCAGAGAAAGAAACTATTGCCAAAGCATTTAGAATGTTAACGTTGACCAGTATGGCAAAAGGTCATTTAGAACGAAACGATAGCTTGATCAATAGCTCTTACAATGAGTTTTTAGTAGATGTAAATAATAATGTATCAAACCAAAAACCACTATTAGCTACATATCAAATGTTAGATATGGAGAAAATTTTCTATCCATTAATGAGATTAGATTCTTTAAAGGCTTCTCAAAAAGTTTTAAAACGTAGCACGTCTTATAGACAGGCTAACAGAAGTCAGAACAGTTATTTTTTGAAGGAGTCTTTTACTAAAGAAGATTATAGTTATTATTTAGAGGAAGATATTATTTCATATAACTATGCCAATTTAGGATGGTGGAATTTTCAAATGGAAGAATTAAACAAATTAGATAAAAGTTCTAATTTGTTTGAACGCCAAATGTCAAGTAGGTTAAGAGGTTATATAAATGCCTTGGTTTCTGATAATATAGATTATATAGCTGCTGATGAGAAAGTAGATTTTGAAGCTTTAAATTTATTGTACATGATTAAAACCATAACTGCACCTGCAGAACATGATGGTTATTTAAAAGTCATCTCCATGAGCTCAAAAATGGAAGATTACGGTACAGCCTTATTCTATTTAGAAGAACTTTTAAAAACCGGATATACAAATAAAGAAGAGTTGTATTCATTAGAGTATACATCTTTATTTAAAATTATGCCAGAGTTTAACGAGGTGGTTGAAAAGTACTTAAAAGGTGCTAGATATGATGTTATTGAACAGTAAGATGTGGTACTTTTTCTATATCCCAATCAATGACCAAGCCTTTAGCTAGAGATTTGGTAATTTCTTTTCCGTATAAAACTTCACATAAGTATAGTGCAGCTTCAAAGCTTTTGGCTCCGCCTGCAGAGGTTATATATTTTCCGTCGTGAACGAATAATACATTATCTTTTATATTCAGATAAGGAAACATTTTTCTGTAATTCTCTACATCACTAGGAAAAGTCGTTGAAGCAACCGAATCTAAAATTCCCGTTTTTGCCAAAGGGAATGCGCCGTCACAATGACTAGTCATATACAGTGCATTCTTGTCAACCTCTTTGATAAAATCTAACATAGCTGTGTCTTTCAAATCGCTATCCATTGAATGCTCTGCACTTGGTACTACCAATATGTCTATTTTAGGTAAATCGTCTTTCGTGTAATCATAATCTGGTAGTATGCGCACCCCTTCAAAAGTAGTTATAGGCTTTAAGGTGTTTGCAACGATGAAAGTATTCATAGCCTTTATGCCTTCTCTATATTTAGTATGCTGAAAAATATCAT
This sequence comes from Maribacter aquivivus, assembly GCF_900142175.1. Classification (NCBI taxonomy): domain Bacteria; kingdom Pseudomonadati; phylum Bacteroidota; class Flavobacteriia; order Flavobacteriales; family Flavobacteriaceae; genus Maribacter; species Maribacter aquivivus. Next base: position 2,150,818 of record NZ_FQZX01000001.1, read on the forward strand.
AAGGTGCTGTAAATTCGGTATTGAAAGTGCCATCCATAATCAGGAAAGCAACATTGTAGCTTTCAGGATTTAGCTTGGGCATTATTCTAATATCTTCAGCGATAATTTCTTTTTCAACTGTAGATTTTTTCTCTTGACAGCTTATTAAGATGGTAAGAAATAAAGGTAAAATATAGGTAAATTTCATATTTAAAAAGTATAAGGTTCTAAAGTACGATTATATGTAAAAAAAGGTACAATGAATAAATTGTATTTTTGAAGTGTAAAGTTAGAGATATGAGATTATGTATTGCTGTTTTGGTTTTAGGAATGTTTGTTTCATGCGGACAAGAAAAGAAATATCATGATGTAAAGAATGATATAACATCTACCGTAACTTCAGATAAGTTAGCTGGTATTTTATTGTTTCAAGAGGAATTGAATGCTGAATTTAAGGATCCTGAAACTTCCCCGTTAGCAGATCGTTTTCGTAGTGATTTTGAAACTTTAGATTTCTTTGCGCCAGATACCAGTTATGTAATAGAGGCGGAGTTTATAAGAACACCGGAAGCATTACCATTTTCAATGCCGACAACAACTGATAGGGAGTCTACAGAGGTTGTTTATGCTATTGCAAGGTTTTCTATTAATGGAAAAGTGCATGAATTGGAAATTTATCAATCCCCAGATTTAATTACTCAAGAAAAATACGAGGACTATTTGTTTTTGCCTTTTACAGATAAAACAAATGGTGAAGAGACTTATGGTGGTGGTAGATATTTGGATTTAAGAATTCCTGATGGGAACACAATTATTCTTGATTTTAATAAAGCATACAATCCGTACTGTGCTTATAACAAGAAATTCAGTTGCCCATTGGTGCCAGCAGTAAATAATTTGGATACTGAGATTAGGGTAGGGGTAAAAGCTTTTGACCATTAGGTTGTAAAAATAAAAAACCTCGGCAGGTATTGCCGAGGTTTTAAAACTTAAACTATAAAATCAACCATTAATTTTATCAACAACTTAGAAAGAGTAAACTGCTGCTACTAAGAAAGAAGATAAGCTTTTAGAAGCTGCACCATCTGCATCGAAGTATGGCTCAGCATCATTACCCCAAGAATCTAATCTTATTTCTGGCTTAATTGTTAAGTTGTCTACTGAATAGCTACCTGTCAATGTTAATGCTAAAACACTTGGGTCTTCATCTACGAAATCTGATCTAGTAGCGAAGTATTCACCTCTTAATCCGATAGAAAAATCATCTGATGTAGCGTACTGTGGGTATAAAGCAGCACCTGAGAAACCTTCACCATCGTTATCAGCATAAGCAGCATTTATTCCTAAGAATAAATCTTCAGATAAATCAAAACCACCTGTGTAATCAATTTCAAATCCTAAAGCTTCGCCACCATCGTAGTAGAAGTTAAGGAATTGTCCTGAATAACCTAATTGAGCACCTGCAGAGTAAGCACCTGTTAAGTTATTATTCGTGTCGGTCACGTTCATAATTGCTAACATTAAACTGAAATCATCAGAAAGTGCAAAATCAGCTTTCAAGCCTACATGAGAGAAAGGACCACTAGAAAATAAGTAAGATGTACTGTAGTTAAAGTTACCTACTGGAGAAATTACTTCATATCCTAAATAGGTATTAAATCTACCCATTGTTAATGTCGTACCTTCAGATACATTCCAGTAAGCATATAATTGGTTTAGGTTATATCCGCCTGCAGCATCATCACCTCTAGGTCCAAAAACTAAATCAGCAACTACACCTGTTTTCTCTCCTTCATAAGTAGCAACAAGATTCGCCATACCTAAAGCGAAACCTAATTCGTTTGCAAAAGAGCTGCCGAATGATTGTGGAGTAGCATCAGATGAGCTTAAGTTAGTTTGGTAATATGCATCAACAGAACCACTAATGCTTATTTTTTTCTCTTCTTCCTCTTCTTGAGCTACTACGCCAGCAGCTGCAAAAAGCATAAGACCTGTTGCAAAAATATTTTTTACGTATTTTGTGTAAATAATCGTTTTCATAAGTTTTGATTTAATCCCTAATGGGATGAATTAATTTGACTAATTTATTGATAGGGTTATGTAACGGAGCGTTCTGCAAAACGCTCCGTATTTTTTTGTTATTTATCGTTTGAGATATGTTCTGGGTAAGCTTCTAATCCATGTTCGGTAAGGTCTAAACCTTCGATCTCATCTTGTTTTGAAACACGTAATCCGATTGTTTTCTTCAATATAAATAGTACAACGAATGTTCCAAAGGCAGCCCAAAGAATATAGGCAAGAGAGCCATAAGTTTGTACCCAAAGAAGGCTTGCTCCGCCACCGTATAATAGACCACCATCTAAAGCGAAGACCCCTACTAATACAGTACCAAGAAAACCACATGTACCATGTACAGAAATTGCTCCAACAGGATCATCTATCTTTAATTTTTTATCTAATAGTTCAATAGAAAGTACTACAGCTAAACCACAAACTAAACCAATGGCAATTGCGCCCCATGCGTTTACTGCTCCACAACCAGCGGTTATACCAACTAAACCGGCAAGTGCACCGTTCAAGGTCATTGAAAGATCAGGTTTTCCATATCTTAACCAAGTCATGAAAAGTGCTGCAATAGCACCGATGGCTGCAGATAAATTAGTATTTATTATTACACTACCTGCCGCTATAGTATCATCACCACCCCAAGCTAATTGAGATCCGCCGTTGAAACCAAACCAACCTAACCATAGTATAAATACACCAAGTGATCCTAATAACATATTATGACCTGGAATAGCCTTTACTTCTCCGTCAACATATTTACCAATTCTAGGGCCAACCATTATAGCTGCTACCAAAGCAGCACCACCACCAACAGCGTGTACTACTGAGGATCCTGCAAAATCAATAAAACCTGCAGTGTTTAGCCATGCATCATCATCAAAAGGCCAGTACCAACTTCCTGAAATTGGATATATTAAGGTTGTTAAAACAGCTGAAAGTATTAAATAAGTAGAAAACTTAGTTCTTTCTGCCACGGCTCCAGAAACAATTGTAGCTGCGGTTGCACAGAATACCGTTTGAAAGAATAAATTGTACCAGTCTGTTGCACTAAAAAAGAAATACCCTTGATCTGTTGGGCTAGATCTAAATAATCCTCCTAGTACCAAATCACTTCCATACATTATACCATATCCTACGGCCCAAAACAAAAGAGATCCAATTGCAAGGTCCATTAAGTTTTTCATGATAATATTACCGGTATTCTTACTTCTGGTAAAACCAACTTCTACCAGAGTAAACCCAGCTTGCATAAAGAAGACTAAAATACCGGCGAGTACAATCCATAATGCACCCATGTCGGCATTTATGGCTTCCAAAGCCTTGTCCATCGATTCTTGTGTTACTTCATTCATATTTGTAATTTTTTGAGTGGTTTATTTTTAAGTTTAGTTAATTCCTGCCAAGCCTTTTTCCTTAGTTCTAATTCTATAAGCTTCTTGAACCTCAGAAACAAATATTTTACCATCACCGACATTACCAGAATATGCAGATTCAAGAATAGAATTCACTGTTTTTTCAAGAAAGTCATCAGATACTACAATAGATAAATATCTTCGTTGTATGTCTGTTGTACTGTATGAAATGCCACGGTATACATGACCTTGTTTCTCATTTCCTACGCCTGTTACATCCCAGTAACTAAAGAAGTTAACTTCAATATTGTGCAACGCCTCTTTGACATCGTCAAACTTTGATTTTCTGATAATTGCCTCGATTTTTTTCATTTGAATAAGTTTTTGATACTGCCAAATATATGTTAAAAACATTCAGACCCTAAAAATAATAGGGTCTGAAGACTAATTTTTATCAGTATGATAATATATACCCCTAAAAAATTAGGGTATTGTTATTTTAAGATGATAATACTGAAGATACCAAGAAGAGATAAAGACGATTTACGCTACATCATAGAAAAATCGTCAGGAAAATGAGTAATTATCTAACGATTGTTTAATAAAACAGCAAATACTTAAAAAAATGAATAAAAATAAAATAGTGAATGGAGAATGTTAAATCTATAACATTTTGCAAATCCATAGCCCTAGTGAGATAGCTAGTATGCCAATTGCTACACTAAAACCCATATATAGGGATGTTTGTAGTAATGAAGATTCTTTGAATAGAATGTTGCTTTCTAAAGCGAATGTAGAGAAAGTAGTAAAGCCACCGCAGAAACCGGTAGCTAATAGTAAAGTTTGATTTTCTGAAATGTAATTGTTCTTGAGAGAGAGACCTATTAGTATACCTATAAGTAGACAACCAATAATATTGACTAAAAATGTACCTAGATAGAAATTTGAATAGTAGGCATTCAGGTTCTTTGATATGTAGTATCTTAAAATACTACCAAACCCACCACCTATAAAAACCAGTAAAAATTGTTTCATACCTTATAAAGGTAAAAACTAAACTGCTTTCTTGTAGCTTGTAGTAAGTAAATCTAACGGATAGATTACAGAAGTTGGTTGTTTAGCTGATTTTTGAGATGGTGTTTTCGCTTTTTGAGAAACACTTATCAAGCTAACCGCTACCAAGGCAATGTTAATACCTACTAATACTAAGAAAATTGTAAGAAATGTCATCATAATATATTACACCTTATAGATGAATAACGCAAAATTACGGTATTTGGTATATTAAACGCCGATTATCAGTGTTTTGTTGTGAAAATGTTAATTTTTGTGGTGTAGGAAAAAAATTAACTATTCCTTTAGGAAAAACTTTATAAATAATAGAAGAATTACGAATAGTGTAAAGAAAACACCAATCCATTTAACGCCTTTGTAATTCTTTTGGTGCAATTTGAAGTCTTTTTTATAAGTAATGACAATAATTATGGCGAAAACCACTGCAAAAGCGATTGCAAAAATGATTTGTCCGGTGCTAAACATATTTCATATTTTTACGCAAAGCTAACGGAAAACGGTATAATAAAGATGAAAAACAAAATCAAAGCAGTAGAAGAGTTTCATAATTCTTTTGGTCTAGGTGTTTCAGAAGATATGATTGCAGATTTAGGAGAAGCGAAAAATACGTTGCGTTTCAATTTAATGGATGAGGAAAATAAAGAGTATTTAGAAGCAGCTCAGAATAATGACCTAGTTGAGGTTGCTGATGCCTTAGGCGATATGTTATACATATTATGTGGTACTATTTTGGAGCATGGTATGCAGTATAAAATTGAAGAGGTGTTCAATGAGATACAAAGAAGTAATATGAGTAAACTTGGAGAAGATGGTAAACCTATTTACCGTGAAGACGGTAAGGTGTTAAAAGGACCAAATTATTCTAAACCGAATATTGGTGTAATATTGGATAAATAAAAAAGGGGGCGATTTGCCCCCTTTTTTTTATGCTTCAACTTTAAAACGCCATCCGAACTTATCTTCAGACTTATTATATTGTATATCTGTTATAATTTTCTTTAATTTTTGTGCGTAGCTATTTTCTAGTTCTGGCAACTCATAATCCGTATCTCTAAAACCAAAACCGGCAATTGGCGAAATAACCGCTGCTGTACCAGCACCGAACATTTCTTTTAAAGAACCATCTTTAGCTGCGTCAACAACTTCTTTAACCGTAATTTTTCTAACCTCGGTCTTTATACCTTGGTCTTTAGCGATATCTAAAATGCTTTTTCTGGTGATTCCATCAAGAATACGATCACTTGTAGGTCCTGTTAATAAGGTATCATTTATTCTAATGAAAATGTTCATTGCACCCGCTTCCTCAATATATTCGTGGGTAGTGTCATCTGTCCAAATTACTTGGTTGTATCCTTTTGCTACTGCTAATTGAGTTGGGTAGAATTGACCTGCATAATTACCGCCAGCTTTTGCGAAACCAACACCACCGTTTGCAGATCTAGAATATTTCTCTTCAATTAGCACTTTTACTTTACCAGAAAAGTATGCTCCGGAAGGTGCGCAAGCGATAATGAATTTATATTCATCGGCTGGTGAGGCATGAAAACCATTACCAGAAGCAAACATAAAAGGTCTTATATATAATGAACTACCTTCTTGAGTAGGTATAAAATCTTTATCAAGGTTAAGTAACGTGGTTAGCCCTTCCATAAAATAATCTTCAGGAATTTGAGGTATACACATTCTTTCCGCAGAAATATTAAAACGCTTGTGGTTTTCTAATGGTCTAAATAGGTAGACATCATTATTTTCATCCTTATAGGCTTTCATACCTTCAAAAATAGATTGTCCGTAATGGAAAATCTTCGAAGATGGATCTAACGTAATTGGTTGGTAAGGCGTAATTTTCGGCATTTCCCAAGCACCATTTTTGTAGGTACAGACCATCATATGGTCTGAAAATACAGATCCAAAAGCAAGATTGTCAAAATCTACTTGGTCAATTTTAGAGGTTTTTACCTTTTCTATCGTGATATCTTTTGTTGCAATACTCATGAAATACGTAACTTTAGTTGATTAAAATTAAACAAATATCCCTACTAGCACTTCTTTTTTAGTTTTAAATTGATGAGTTTTGCAGGTATATCAACATTTTTAGGATTTATGAAAGGATTTAACATATTACTTGTGTTTTTATTTGGATTTTTTACTTGTCTTGCACAGCAAGATGTAGATAATAGTTCATCAAAATTTTATGGTGATGAATTTAAAATCACTGAATTAAGTAGTAAAGATGATGTTATGAAGCAATTTGCTTCAATGCCTGTAGCTGACTCTTTGAACCTTCAGTTTAAAACTAAGGTAAAAGAGGTTTGCAAAGTAAAAGGGTGTTGGATGATTGTTGAACTGCCAGAAGGTGAGCAAGCAATGGTGCGTTTTAAAGATTACGGATTTTTTATGCCTGCAGATATTCTAGAAAAAGAAGTTGTTTTAAACGGATTGGCATTTGTAGAAGAAATGAGTGTTGGTGATCAACAGCATTATGCAAAAGATGGTGGTAAGACAGAAGAAGAGATAGCAAAAATTACAACTCCGAAAAGAACATATAGTTTTGAAGCAACTGGAGTGTTAGTTCCAAATTAATTTGAAAAGAGAAATTATTACTACAGGCGATGGTTCTAAAACCATTCAAATCATGGACTGGCAAGAACAGTACCACTCAAAACATGGAGCTATTCAAGAAGCTTATCATGTATTTATTAAATCCGGGTTAGATTTATTCAAAGATCAAGAAATTCAAATTCTAGAAATTGGTTTTGGTACTGGGCTAAATGCATTTATTACACTTATTGAATTTGAAAAGCGCAATTTGCAAATAGGTTATACAGGTGTAGAGGCTTATCCGGTTTCAAATGAAGAGCTAGATCAATTAAATTATTTAGAAGAATTAAAATCACTTTCTAGAAAAGATGATTTTGATTTAATGCATTCATCTCCTTGGGCGCAAGAAATAGAAATTGCTAAAAATTTCAGTCTAAACAAGCAGCAGAAATTTTTTAAAGAGATTGATGCGCTCAATACCTACCATCTAATTTATTTCGATGCCTTTGGCGCTCGTGTACAACCAGAATTATGGACGGTAGAAATTTTTAAAATCATGTTCAATGCTATGAAGAGTGGCGGGTATTTGGTTACTTATGCTGCTAAAGGTAGTGTTAGACGGGCTATGTTAGAAGTTGGTTTTCTTGTTGAGAGACTTCCTGGACCTCCTGGTAAAAGAGAAATGCTGAGGGCTAAAAAAGAATAATAAATTTCTTGTTAATATAACTTTAACACCTTGTGCATCAATAGCTTTTGTGACAATGTTAAATCGGAATTAAATAGTGCGTCAAGAATCTCTAAATATGATACCTTTAGTCCATGAAAGTATTGATAACAGGTGCGACAGGTTTAGTGGGGAGCGAGTTGGTATCTCAATGCCATGAAAAAGGTTATGCCGTTAACTACCTAACCACACGTAAAAATAAAATTGTTTCAGAAGATAATTACCAAGGTTTCTTTTGGGATCCAAAGGCTGGTGAAATAGACGCTAAGTGTTTAGATGGTGTTTCTGTAATCATCAATTTGGCAGGTTCTAGTATTTCTAAAAGATGGACAAGTAGTTATAAGAAAGAAATTATAAATAGCAGGGTTAATACCTTAGAGTTGCTAAAGAGCACGCTTTTAGCGAATGAAAATCATACCGTAAAATCACTTATTTCTGCATCTGCAATTGGTATTTATCCCGATTCGGTAAGTAACTATTACACTGAAGACGAAGCTGCTGTTGATGATAGTTTTTTAGGAGAGGTAGTAGCTATTTGGGAGAAGAAAATTAATGAATTTAAATCCTTAGGATTAAAAGTTGCTAAAGTCCGTATTGGGCTTGTAATGTCTAAAGATGGCGGTGCGTTACCAGAAATGGCAAAACCTGTTAAGTATTACGTAGGGGCGGCTTTTGGTTCTGGTCAGCAATGGCAATCTTGGATTCATATAACAGATTTGGCAGCTATTTTTCTTCATATAACTAAGTATGAATTAAAAGGTACGTTTAATGGCGTTGCGCCAAACCCTGTAACTAATGTCAAGCTCGTAAAAGAAATTGCAAAAGCATTAGATCAACCACTTATATTACCAAATATCCCAAAATTTGTCATGTATACTGTACTTGGTGAAATGGCATATATCTTATTTGCAAGTCAACGCGTAAGCAGTAAAAAAATAGAAGAAGAAGGTTTTATTTTTCAATACGCGAATATTTGTCAAGCACTTGGGTCTATTTATAATACAAATGCCGAATGTGTTGATTCTAAAAATAAAGTGACAAAGCAATTTGTGTCTTAAAGCTTAAACTGTTTGTCAGATATAATTAAATCCGCTTTTGGCGGATTTTTTTTTAAACTTTTGTGACATTTTGACATTTTTAAAGAATTGGCAGTACTTTTGCCTGCTTTTAATCAGCGATTTAAATTACAATAAATTATGAGTGATAAAGAAAACACTTTGGATGATGAATTCTTGGATGATGAGCTATTAGAAGGCCAAGAGCAAGAACAAAAGCTAGAGAATGAAGAGGAAGAAGAAGAAAAGTCGGTAGAAGAAACGCTTAGCGATGAACTAGCGAAAGAGAAAGATAAGTTTTTAAGATTGTTTGCAGAATTTGAGAATTATAAAAGACGTACTTCTAAAGAACGTATGGAGTTGTTTAAGACTGCAGGGCAAGAAGTAATTGTTTCATTATTACCAGTTCTAGATGATTTTGATAGAGCTATGAAAGAATTGGCAAAATCAGAAGATAAAGAAACTTTTACCGGTATTGAGCTAATTAATGTTAAGCTTAGAGAGACTCTTAAGGGCAAAGGTTTAGAAATGGTTGAAGCTAAGGCGGGTGATGTTTTTGATGCAGATATACATGAAGCAATAACTCAAATACCAGCACCTGACAAGAAGATGAAAGGTAAAATTATCGACGTTATCGAAAAAGGGTTTAAGTTGGGCGACCGTATCATTAGGCATCCAAAAGTAGTTGTAGGAAATTAAAAAATTGGAATGAAGGAAGATTATTATGAAGTATTAGGCATCAGTAAGAGTGCAACTGCTGCAGAAATAAAAAAAGCATACCGTAAAAAGGCATTGCAGTATCACCCAGATAAAAATCCGGGAGATAGTTCTGCAGAAGAGAAGTTTAAGAAATCTGCTGAAGCTTATGAAGTTTTAAGTGACGCCGATAAGAAAGCTCGTTACGATCAGTTTGGCCATTCTGCTTTTGAAGGCGGCGGTGGCGGCGGCGGTTTCGGTGGCGGCGGTATGAATATGGATGATATCTTCAGCCAATTTGGTGATATTTTTGGTGGCGGCTTCGGCGGCGGAGGCTTTGGTGGCTTCGGCGGTGGCGGTGGTCAACGAAGAGTAAAAGGAAGTAATCTGAGAATTAGGGTTACATTGACCTTAGAAGAGATTGCAAATGGTGTAGAGAAAAAAGTTAAGGTAAAACGAAAAGTCCAAGCAGAAGGGGTTACCTATAAAACATGTACTACTTGTAATGGTAGAGGACAGGTGACAAAAATTCAGAACACGATACTTGGTAGAATGCAAACAGCAGCTGTTTGTAGTACTTGTGGTGGAAGTGGTCAAATTTTAGATGGTAAACCAGGTGATGCGGATGCACAAGGACTTAAAGTTGCTGAAGAAACTGTTTCTATTAATATACCTGCAGGTGTAGAGGAAGGTATGCAGTTAAAAGTGCCTAATAAAGGTAATGATGCTCCAGGTAATGGGGTGCCAGGAGATTTATTAGTTGCCATAGAAACCCAAGAGCATAGCACACTTAAAAGAGAAGGTGATAATTTACATTATGATCTTTATGTAAGTATTTCTGAAGCTGTTTTAGGAACTTCAAAAGAAATCGATGCCGTTGGTGGTAAAGTTCGTATTAAGCTAGAAGCAGGTATTCAGTCTGGTAAAATATTGAGACTTAGAGGTAAGGGTATTACGAGCTTAAATGGTTATGGTGCTGGTGATATATTGGTACATGTAAACGTTTGGACACCTAAAGAGTTGAATAAAGAGCAGAAAGAATTCTTCGAAAAAATGCAGGGCAATGACAATTTTGAGCCTAAACCAGAGAAATCTGATAAGTCATTTTTTGAAAAAGTTAAAGATATGTTCTCGTAAGTTCTAAATAATTTGTTTTTAAATAAAAAACGTATATTTGAGATAATATTGGGCAACCAATATTAATTTTCTTTTTCATAGCAATTTTTTTCCCATCCTTGATTTATCAAGGGTGGGTTTTGCTTTTTAGGGCAAAATAGTTTTTACTTTATAAGCTTTATAATTAGTACCCTATAAAGGAATCATAAAGAGTATAGCTAGTCAAAACAATTCAATATCTTTGTAGAAATTGAGTACATGAGTCATATTTTGGTTGCTAATGATGTCACCAAACAGTTTGGGAGCCATACGGCATTGAAGAGCGTTTCCCTTGAAATTCCTAAGAATAGTATCTACGGATTACTTGGACCTAACGGGGCGGGTAAGACAACGCTAATTCGTATCATAAATCAAATTACATATCCTGATCAAGGTTCCGTTTATTTTGACGGTGAGCTACTTAAGCCAGAACATATTGCGCAAATTGGGTATCTGCCTGAAGAACGTGGTCTTTATAAAAGTATGAAGGTTGGCGAGCAGGCACTTTATCTAGCGCAACTAAAAGGGTTGTCTAAAGCTGAAGCTAAAAAGCGCCTAAAATATTGGTTTGAAAGATTGGAAATTGGAGATTGGTGGAACAAAAAAATACAGGAACTATCTAAAGGTATGGCGCAAAAAATACAGTTTGTTGTAACTGTACTTCATGAGCCTAAGTTGTTGATTTTTGACGAGCCTTTTAGTGGTTTTGATCCTATCAATGCCAATATTATAAAAGAACAAATTTTAAGTTTAAAAGAGAATGGCACATCTATTATATTTTCAACACATAGAATGGAGTCTGTAGAAGAATTGTGTGAATATATTGCTTTGATCCATAAATCAGAGAAAATATTAGATGGTAAATTAACTGACATCAAGAAAGCTTACAAGAACAATATTTTTGAGATAGGTTTAGAGACAGATAATGATCAATTGCTGCTAAATGAAATGCAAGATAAATTTCAAGTGCTATCTCAAGATTATGATAGTATTGAAAAACAATTGAACCTTAGAGTGCAATTGCCATCAAATGAATCTAGGGATATTTTAACCTTTTTAGGTTCACGTGCAAACGTAAATGGTTTTAAAGAAACGATTCCGTCTGCAAGTGATATTTTTATAAAAACTATTCAAGATAAAAATATCGACCATGAATAAATTACCACTTATAATTAAAAGGGAATACATAGCTAAAGTGCGTAATAAGTCGTTCGTTGTTATGACTTTTTTAAGTCCTTTTTTAATGGTAGGTATGATATTGTTGATAGCATACTTAACTCAGTTAAATGACAACGAAAAAAAGGTCATAGGTGTATTAAACGAAAGCGGCTATTTTGCGAATGAGTTTGTAACCTCAGAAGTTACTTCTTATATCAATTTTAAAGATATTTCATTAGAACAGGCAAAAGACTCAACAGTTAGTTTGGGTTTTTATGGTCTAATTTATTTACCTAACGAATCTAATTTAGAACAAGTAGCGCAAAGAGCTTTCTTCTATAGTAAAGATGCGCCAAGTGCTACCGTTTTAGATAAACTAGAAAGTTCCATAACGGGTAGATTGCGGCAAGAAAGATTACGTGAATTAGGCATGTCACCAAAAGAATATGCTGAAATGGACCGTGGCTATAATATAAATATTGAAACTTTTGATGGCTTACAGAATATTAAAGGTATTAATGAGATAAAAGCGATTATTGGGGGTGCATTTGGCTACCTTATTATGATGTTCATTATTATTTATGGTGGCTTTGTAATGCGTAGTGTTATCGAAGAAAAAACTAGTAGAATTATAGAGGTTATTATATCCTCTGTAAAACCTTTTCATTTAATGATGGGTAAGATTATTGGAACTTCACTTGCTGGTATAACGCAATTTGCAATTTGGATTGTATCAGGAGCTATTTTGTTATTTATAGGTCTTGCTATTTTTGATATAGATCCTGCTAGTCTAACAAAGGGCGGTGGGGTTGCACCTGGTATGGCTAATACTGCAAATGTCGATGTAGATGCTCTTACTCAAAACATTCAATTATATGCGCAAGAAATTTTTGAATTGCCCATTTTTGCTATGTTGTTTTTTTTCATTGTTTATTTCGTCTTGGGTTATTTAATTTATAGCTCTATCTATGCCGCCATTGGTGCAGCTGTAGATAATGAGACAGATACACAGCAGTTTATTTTTCCGGTTATTTTACCATTGATGTTGGCTATATATGTGGGATTCTTTTCTGTATTTAGCAATCCAAACGGACCAATAGCCGTTGCATTTTCCCTTTTTCCGTTAACATCACCTATTGTAATGTTAATGCGTTTACCTTGGGGTATTGGCGAAGGTGGTGTGCCGGTATGGCAATTGATAACATCAATTGTAATATTAATAGCTACTTTTATTGGTATAGTATGGGTAGCTGCAAAAATATATCGGGTAGGTATACTTATGTACGGTAAAAAACCTAGCTATAAAGAATTGTATAAGTGGCTTAAATACTCATGATGATTCAAGAAAGTGCAGAGACCATTAAGGGAATAATTGAGGATGATATTTGGGGAACTATTAAGAAATTTTTAGACCTAGGTTATCATTTCGGTGAAGGTGATAAATCTATTCATATTACCATAGGATTGCTGTTATTACTTACCGTAGCATTTTTACTTACTAGTACTGTTCTGCAAGCGATTCGTAGGTTCTTTACAAGAAAAATGGAAGCTGATGATAAGCTGAAGTTCATCAGCATATTTAAGTTCATTAAGTACTTGGTCTATGTTATAGTGATTCTTTTTACCATGAGTGCAGCTGGTATTAATATTACTATTTTGATTACCGCATCTGCAGCCTTATTCGTTGGACTTGGATTAGCCTTACAAGAGATTTTTCAAGATATTATAGGTGGTATTTTTATCATTGTAGATAAATCTTTAAGAGTTGGCGATATTATTGAAATAGATAATAAGGTAGGTAAGGTTTTTGAAATTAAGTTACGTACCACTAGGGCAATCACAAGAGATGATAAAGTGATAATAATACCTAATCATAAATTTATTAGTGACATCGTTTATAACTACACGCAAAATCATAAGACCACGAGAGAATTGGTGCGTATTGGTGTGGCTTATGGTAGTGATATTGAATTGGTGACCGATATACTTCTAGATATAGTTAAATCGCAAAGAAGCATTTTAAAGAGCCCAAAACCATTTGTAATATTTGAAGATTTTGGTGATTCTGCCCTCGTATTTACGGTTAATTTTTATTTGACAGATAGTTTTACAGATCCTCGTGTAAAAAGCGAGGTAAGATATAAGATTGATGCTGAATTTAGAAAGCATAAAATATCTATTCCTTTTCCGCAAAGAGATGTTCATTTGTATCAACAAGGTCCCTTTCAACATAGCAATGTATCAAATGCAGAGAATAATGAGAAAGCATAGCTATGTTATTCTAACCGTGTGCTTATCGTTGTTCACTATTAATTCAACTATAGCGCAAACACCAGATGTTTTTAGATTAGAATACATGTTAATGCCTGAAAATAGTGGTGACGTAGAAACATCGCGTATAAAGCTTGTGTTGAACGTGCCAATTGCGGTAAGAGATAAGAAAGATTTTTTGGTTCTTGGTGCGGAGTATAATCGATACAATTTTGAGGTTCCAGATGATTTATTTCCTGATTCTGGTGATTTAAGTAAATTTCATGTATTAGATGTAAACTTGGCATACATGTATAAGTTGACTGAAAGCTGGCGTCTAATTGGTGTGGTTACCCCAAGATGGTCTACTAATTTTGTTCAAGAATTACAGAACGAAGATTTTAATATGAACTATACGGTAGGTGCATATAAAAATGTGAAAGATGTAGATAAGCCATATATGCTGGTTTTGGGTATTTCATACAACGGCACATCGCCAATAGACATTCCATTGCCATTTGTGTATTTTGAGAAGCGATTTCATCCAAATTGGGCATATACACTAGGAGCACCAAAATCTGGCATGAAATACTTTACCAAAAAGGGGCATTTCTTTCAGACCGAAATATTTTTAGATGGGTATTACGTAAATATTCAAAATGATATTTTGTTACCTGGAAATAATTTATCTACAGATGTTTCTTCTACGGCATTATTATTGACAATAGGTTACCAGTATAAGATAACTAAGGATATGTCCGTTTACTTTATAGGCGGTCGTTCTATTTATCAGAATAGCGCGTTGCGTAACGAAGAAAGAGATGATATTTTCACTTTAAACGATGCCTCGGGTCTATATTTTAGAACAGGAATAAGAATAGGAATTTAAAAAGCAGTTATGTCAAAGATATTAGTAATAGAAGATGAAGCAGCAATTAGAAGGGTATTGGTCAAAATTTTATCCGAAGAAAATGATACATATTCTGTTGAAGAAGCCGAAGACGGACTAAAAGGTATTGAAACCATCAAGAACAATGACTATGACTTGGTGCTTTGCGACATAAAAATGCCAAAAATGGATGGCGTAGAGGTACTTCAGGCTGCTAGAAAAATTAAACCTGAAATTCCGTTTATAATGATATCTGGTCACGGTGATCTAGATACTGCTGTAAATACAATGAGATTAGGCGCCTTTGATTATATATCAAAACCGCCAGATTTAAATAGATTGCTTACTACTGTTAGAAATGCCTTAGATAGAAAAGTATTGGTCGTTGAGAACAAAAACTTGAAGAAAAAGGTGAGTAAGAATTATGAAATGATTGGTGAAAGTAGCGAAATAGATACGATCAAAGATATGATCGAAAAGGTTGCGCCTACAGATGCTCGTGTTTTAATTACCGGATCTAATGGTACAGGTAAAGAGCTTGTTGCGCATTGGCTACATGAAAAAAGTGCTAGAAGTTCAGGTTCATTTATTGAAGTGAACTGTGCTGCTATACCTTCAGAATTAATTGAAAGTGAATTATTCGGACACGTTAAAGGTGCTTTTACTTCAGCAGTGAAAGATAGGGCTGGTAAATTTGAAGCAGCCAATAAAGGAACCATATTCCTAGATGAAATTGGTGATATGAGTCTTTCAGCACAGGCGAAAGTGTTAAGGGCACTTCAAGAAAGTAAAATATCGCGTGTAGGTACAGATAAGGATATTAAAGTTGATGTACGTGTAATTGCTGCTACGAACAAAGATTTAAAGAAAGAAATAGAAGAAGGTAACTTTAGAGAAGATTTGTACCACAGGTTGGCGGTTATTCTTATTCAAGTACCTAGTTTAAATGATCGTCGTGATGATATACCATTATTAATTGAGCATTTTTCTAAGAAAATTGCCGCTGAGCAAGGTATGGCAGGCAAAACTTTTTCAGTTACGGCAATCAAAATGTTGAAAGCATATGATTGGACAGGGAATATTCGTGAACTAAGAAACGTTGTTGAGCGTTTAATTATACTTGGTGGTCAAGAAGTGTCAGAAGATGACGTAAAATTGTTTGCCAGTAAATAATTAATAAAGCTTATTTAGCCGCAGAGCAATCTCCAATTTTGGTTAGTGCTTCTGCGGTAATTTCTTTAGTACGTAGATTGTAATATTTACTGCCTTCAGAAATATTTGGTTTCAGTAGTTGAGCTTCGCATTCATCATAGATTCTGCTAGCGAACGCAGTTGCGTCTTTACAATTAACACTTTGAACAACCTTATCTAATGAAATACGATATTTTTCTAAAGATGTATCGATAGTTTCAAATAGGTCTTTTTTGCTACTATTCTTTGTTGCCGATGTTTTCTTTACCGAAGAATTTGTATTTATAGAAAGCGCATCGTCAGCATATGCACTTTCGTGAGTATCGTGAGATTCTAATACAAGAATTGTTTTATTTGTTAGTTCAATAGATGCATTTAAATAGCTAATTGTACTCTCTAAAGTCGTGGATTTTGTTGCCAGTGATAACACCCCCATATTTTCTAACATGCTTTCTTTTGCATATTTACACCCGCAAACATTTAATTGTTTTTTAGATTTTTCTAAAGCACTTAGCGCTTTATAAGCATAAAATCGTGCCTGATTTATATCTTGAGTACGTAAAGCAGCGTTTATTTGAGATTTTGCATAACCCATATTAGAATTAGCATATTCACACTCTACATTCGTGCTGAATGAGGATAACGATAGAAGTGCAATAGCACAGAAAAAAAAGATGTTTTTCTTCATAAGTAGGTAATTTAGGTGTAAAATTTGGGATCTTACACGGATAAATTTAGATGCTTTACCTTGTTGAAAATATTATTTTCGATACAATACACTTCCATTACGATAAACGGAATTTGTGAGAATTATATTACTTAGGTTTTGTTGGAGAATTAGTAATCATTAATATTAAATTTTATATTTCAGAATGGATAAAATAAAAGTAGACAATTATAGTACCAATAAAAATTTTAAAGTTGCTGATTATGAGACTTTTGAAGATTTTGGTAAGTCAGATAAAGAACTTAAAAAAGAATTATCAAAAATTAGAAGAGAGTTAGGCGAGTTTCAAGATACTATTTATGCCCATGGAAAATATAGTATACTAGTATGTCTTCAAGGTATGGATACTGCCGGTAAGGATAGTTTAATACGTGAAGTGTTTAAAGATTTCAATGTTAGTGGTGTTGAGGTACATAGTTTTAAAGTGCCTACAGAATTAGAGCTGAGTCATAATTACCTGTGGCGTCATTATTTAGTATTACCGGCTAAAGGTAAATTCGGCGTTTTTAATAGAACCCATTATGAAAATGTATTGGTTACTAGAGTGCACCCAGAATATATATTGAACGAACATATACCAGGTATACATACGGTAGAAGATATCGATCAAAAATTTTGGGATAAAAGATTTGAGCAAATCAATGACTTTGAACGCCATCTTGCTGAGAATGGAACCTTAATTTTTAAATTCTTTCTTAACCTTTCAAAAGAAGAACAACGTCAACGTTTGCTAAGAAGACTTGCGTTAAAAGAGAAACATTGGAAATTTTCACCAGGAGATTTAAAGGAGCGTAAATTGTGGGACGAGTATCAACATTGCTACGAGGAAGCTATTTCTAATACCACTCATGATCATGCGCCATGGTTTGCTGTACCTGCAGATAATAAAAAAGCAACACGAATAATAATAGCATCTATTCTATTAGAATCGTTAAAAAAATACAAAGATATTAAAGAGCCTATGTTGAGCGATAAAATAATGGCTAATTTAGACAGCTATGAAGAACAACTACAAGGTGAATAGTAAACTTGCTTTAATTTTTGTAATTGCTTTCACATATGTGGGACTTTCACAAAATTCAGACGAAGAGCAGATAAAGAAACTTTATGATACAGCTCTGACCGAAGGTACGGGTTATGATTGGTTGAATTATTTATCCAATCAAATTGGCGGGCGACTTTCTGGGTCAATTCAGGCGCAACAAGCTGTAGATTATACCAAAGCTCAATTAGATTCTCTAGGGGTGGATAACGTTTGGTTGCAACCGGTAATGGTGCCTAAATGGGTTAGGGGAGTACCAGAATTTGCTTATTTTGAAACAAACCCTGGTACAACTACTAATGTAGCTATTTGTGCAATAGGTGGTTCGGTGCCGACTCCTACCAGAGGTATAAAGGCAAATATCATAGAGGTTGAGGGTATTGAACAGCTAGCATCTTTAGGTAAGGATAAAATTCAAGGCAAAATAGTGTTCTTCAATAAACCAATGGACGCTACTCAGATAAATACCTTCACCGCTTATTCTAACTGCGTAGACCAACGTTATGCTGGTGCTTTAGAAGCTTCTGAATATGGAGCTGTTGGTGTTATTGTACGTTCAATGAATCTTCGTTTAGATGATTACCCTCATACAGGGTCTATGAGTTATGGCGAACAAGCAGAATCTGATAGAATTCCTGCTGCGGCAATTAGTACAAATGCTGCTGAATTATTGAGTACTTCTTTAAAATTGAATCCAGAAATCAACTTTTATTTCAAACAGAGTTGTAAGCAGTTCAATGAAGTTGAATCATATAATGTCATCGGAGAAATAAGAGGAACAACAAAACCTGAGGAGGTTATTGTTGTTGGTGGACATTTAGATTCTTGGGATTTAGGTGATGGTTCTCATGACGACGGTGCTGGTTGTGTTCAAAGTATGGAGGTTTTAAACCTTTTTAAGAAAACAGGTTATAAACCAAAACGTACCGTAAGAGTTGTTTTATTTATGAACGAAGAAAATGGTCTTAGAGGTGGTAACAAATACGCTGAAATAGCAAATGCCAAAAATGAAAAGCACATATTCGCATTAGAAAGTGATTCTGGAGGATTTTCTCCTCGCGGATTTACTTTTGATAGTTCTGATAAAGATTTTGAGAAAGTACTAGAATGGAAACCTCTTTTTGAACCCTACTTGGTTCACTATTTCGAAAAAGGATATAGTGGGGCAGATATTGGTCCGTTAAAAAAAGAGGGATTAGTATTAGCAGGTTTACGACCAGATTCTCAACGCTATTTTGATCATCACCATGCAGAGAATGATACATTTGAACATGTCAATAGACGAGAACTGCAATTAGGTGCTGCATCAATGGCTAGTTTAATATACTTAGTAGATAAATACGGATTTTAATCTCTGTCACATCTTTAACAATAGTAAAGCAATCAATTTTTGGTTTTGAAGGTAACGAAATGTTCAAATCGTTAAATTTCTTTACCTTTGTCAGATATAAAAAAAACAAAAATGGAAGACGGAATTTACGCCAAGTTCAATACAAATAAAGGCGAAATACTAGTAAAATTAACTCATGATAAAACTCCTGGTACAGTAGGTAACTTTGTTGCCTTAGCGGAGGGTGATAAAGAAAATAGCGCTAAAGGTAAAGGTGAGCCATATTACAATGGTTTAAAGTTTCATAGAGTTATTCCAGATTTTATGATTCAAGGTGGTTGTCCTCAAGGTAGAGGTACTGGTGACGCCGGTTATAAATTTGATGATGAATTTCATCCAGAATTAAAACATGACGCGCCTGGTGTTCTTTCAATGGCTAATTCTGGCCCTGGTACCAATGGTAGTCAGTTTTTTATTACTCACGTACCAACGCCTTGGTTAGATAATAAGCATACTATTTTTGGTAAAGTTGAGTCTGGTCAAGATGTTGTAGATGCTATTGCACAAGATGATGTTATAGAGTCTTTAGAAATTGTAAGAGTTGGTGATGAAGCTAAGAAATGGGATGCATTAAAAGCTTACGAAGATTTCAATGCTTCTGGTGAAGCAAGATTAGCTGATGAAAAAGCGAAGCAAGATGCTGAGCTTGATAAAATAGCAGCAGGATTTGATGCTACGCCATCTGGTCTTCGTTATAAAATGATTCAGAAAGGTGATGGAGCGAAAGCTGTAAAAGGTGAAAAAGTTTCTGTACACTATGAAGGTTCTCTTTTAGATGGTCAGGTTTTTGACTCTTCTTACAAGCGTAATTCTCCTATAGATTTTCAATTAGGTATTGGTCAGGTTATACCAGGTTGGGATGAAGGTATTGCGTTACTTCAAGTAGGTGATAAGGCACGTTTTGTAATTCCTTCTGATCTAGCATATGGATCTGCAGGAGCAGGTGGAGTTATACCACCAAATGCTACACTAATCTTTGATGTAGAATTAATGAAGGTAGGTTAAGCAACCTACATACTTTAAAATAATAATGAAACACCTATGTCATTTGATATGGGTGTTTTTTTTGATGATTACTTTTTACGAGTAATGAAACTGCCTAAAAGTAAAATGATATTTACTATCATTAAAACTAAAAATACGGTCAAAAATGTGGTCATAAATACATGGTATAAGGTCGGGGAACCGTGCTTGTTTAATCAATAGATATGTATTTTATAAAAGGTTGCGTTTAAGTTGAACATTTATTTAAAAAATATAAGGCACAAAAAAAACCCGAACCAGTTGGTTCGGGTTTTATACTATAAAAAAGTTAAGTCGTTACCTAGTCAAGTACCTTCACATTAACGGCGTTTAATCCTTTTTTACCTTGTTGTAGTTCAAATTCTACAACATCACCTTCACGAACTTCATCGATTAAGCCAGAAATGTGTACAAAATGATCTTCGTTTGAACCATCTTCAGTGATAAATCCGTAACCTTTAGAATCATTGAAGAATTTTACTGTTCCTTTACTCATAATAGAAAAATTAAATATTAATTAAAGTACGAAGATAGTTTTTTTTTATTTAAATACTAAAATTCTTGTACGTTATCTTAAGGTTAACAATTTTAATCTAATGTATTGAGTATGAACTTGTTTTTGGACCTATGCGGTAGGGTCTGGTGTCATTCTCAAATATGGTTTAACCTCTGTAACGCCCTTTGAAAAAATATTTTTTGCGTCTGCGGTAGATATAGCCGGACTCACTACTACATCTTTGCCATGTTCCCAATTTGCTGGTGTTGCAACCTTATGATTTGCGGTAAGTTGTAAGGAATCTATTACTCTTAGTAGCTCATAGAAATTTCTTCCTGTAGATGCTGGGTAAGTTAATGTTAGTTTCACAGATTTATCTGGTGCAATAATAAATACTGAACGAACCGTTAGATTATTATCTGCATTTGGGTGTATCATATCATATAAGTGAGATACCTTCTTGTCCTCATCAGCAATAATTGGGAAATTTACTACTGTATCTTGTACTTCATTAATATCCTTGATCCATTCTGCATGCGAAGCTGCACCATCAACACTTAATGCGATCATCTTTACATTTCTCTTGTCGAACTCATCTTTGAATTTGGCTGCTGTTCCTAATTCAGTAGTACAAACAGGAGTGAAATCTGCAGGATGAGAAAATAATATACCCCAACTGTCACCTAGGTAATCGTACAAATTAATTGTGCCCATTGAGCTATCTGCTGTAAAATCTGGTGCTTTATCACCTAAACGTATTGTTGCCATAATTATATGATTTTGTATGTTTCTTTTAATATCCTATAAAATTAGTAGATTATAAAATGTTGTGCATGGGTTTTAGGTTAAAAGTCTATTAAAATTTTTACTTTTAAACTATGGAAGAATTGGAAAAATTAAAATACCCGATCGGTCTTTTTGAATGTCCAGAGAATATTTCGAAAGATGATATTACAAATTGGATAACCGTCTTGGAAACATTACCTAAACGTTTGTCAAATCTTGTAAAGAGTTTTTCTGAAGAGCAGCTAAATACACCTTACCGAGAAGGCGGATGGACCGTTAGGCAAGTAATACACCATATGGCAGATAGTCATCACCATAGTTATACTCGTTTTAAATGGGCATTGACAGAGAATAGACCGCTCATAAAAGTTTATGAAGAAAAATTGTGGAGCGAACTTATAGATGCCAAAACAGCGCCAATTTCTTTATCACTTTCTTATTTAACGGCATTACATGCTAAACTGGTCTATTTATTAAATCGTCTTGAATCTGCAGATTTTGAGAAAAGTTATATTCACCCAGAAGGTAGTGTCAATGTTTCTGTAGCAGAGAATATTGGTAAATATGCATGGCATAGTAATCACCACTTTGCGCACATAGAAAATTTGGCTCTAAGAAAAGGTTGGTAAAACATTTAGATATCTTTTCTTAATAAGTACATTGGTTTTTCTTCTTCAATAACATTGTTGAACGGTACTTGCGTGTTCGCAACAATTGTAAAAGAATGTGATAAGTAAAAGGGTAGTGCTAGACCTTTTTGCATAGACTCTAGAAAAATGGCCTTTTTAGAATGGTCTGTAGCAATTTGTTCAACAAATTTTAGACTTTTAGAGCCTATTCCTTTGCCTGAAAATTCGTTTAGAATATAGATTTTATCAAGATATAGAGCATCAGCTTTATTATAATCTTGTAGTTGTTTGTGTAGCGTAAATTTTAGTATACCTACGTGCTCGGAATTTAACTTTATAAGATATAAAACGGTGTCTTCGTCTTTTTCTTCATTTAGTAGAACTTCTTTGGTAAAACTATTTTTAATATAGGTAGTAGTGTCGCCTTTAGGCCAAAGATGTTTGTAATGTTGATCATAGGCTTTTGTGCCTATTTCAATATACGTGCTGTAAAGTTCTGGCTTCAGTGGTACAAACTGAATGTTATTCTCCATAATCTAAAATAAAAAGCTACTATAATTAAGCATTAGATTTCCATTTAATATTGCAGCCTATACTAGGTTTTTGAACAGGATTAATTTCTTCACCTTTTAAAAGGTTTTCAATCGCACTTCTAAGATCTTTGCCTGTTAACGACAATCCGTTCCCTGGTCTAGAATCGTCTAACTGACCTCTGTATACTAATTTTAACCCTTCATCAAAAAGATAAAAATCAGGTGTACAAGCGGCATCATATTTTTTGGCTACGGATTGGTCTTCATCATATAAATAAGGGAAAGTATAATTTTCGGCTTTTGCTTTTATTCTCATGAACTGAGGGTCGTCTTCTGGGTATTTCTCCACATCGTTACTAGATATGGCGATGAAGTGAATACCCTGCTTCTGATATTCTAAAGCCATTTTGGTAATCTCAGGATTTACATGAACAACAAATGGACAATGGTTGCAAATGAACATAATCACCGTTCCTTTACTACCATTTAAAGAGTGAAGGTTCATGGTTTTTTTGCTAACCGAATCTAACAGACTAAATTCTGGAGCAACGGTACCTAATGCCAACATTTTGCTTTCTGTTCTTGCCATATCAATTAATAATTTATGGTACTAAGTTAAGGATTATATTAAGCTTGTCTTTTCTTTATAGCATTCATAAACCTATAAAAATTACTATTATGGAAAATTCATATATTTCTTTATCTATCGCAATTAAAGCATTACAAGAAGAAGGTTACACAGAAGATTTTAATTTATGTGACGCTGGTGTAGAAAATAAAAGCAAGAAAAATATTCATAATGCTACCGAATTAGACGTTGTAAAATTTTATCGTTTTGAGGGTATGAGCAACCCAGATGATAATACTATCTTATATGTCATTGAAACGAGCACTGGTGAAAAGGGCTTATTAGTAGATGCGTACGGCATGTATGCTGGTAATATATCTAAAGATTTAATAGAAAAGCTTAAATTGAGCTAATGGAAGAACCAATTACGTGGCAAGATTTTAGTAAAATTGATATGAGAGTCGGCACTATAATAGCTGCTTTAGACTTCCCAGAGGCTCGAAATCCATCGTACAAGTTACATGTAGATTTTGGTGATGAAATAGGGATAAAAAAGACATCAGCTCAGATAACAGAAAAGTATAAGAAAGAGGATCTTATTGGGCTACAAGTCACTGCTGTTGTTAATTTTCCTAAAAAGCAAATTGCCAATTTTATGAGTGAATGTCTTATATTAGGTGCTGTAGACAATAGTTCAGTTGTGCTTCTTCAACCTCAAATGAAAGTGCCAAACGGATTAAAAATTTCTTAATTTTTTGACTGATAATATCTTAGATAATATTCATATTAATTTTGATTCAGGTTCATTATGGATAATGAACCTTGTTTTAAGTTTGGTAATGTTTGGCGTAGCCTTAGAAATATCAATATCAGATTTTAAGCCTTTATGGTTAAAACCGAAGGCATTATTAGTAGGTTTGTGTGGTCAATTTATACTATTGCCAGCGTTGACTTTTTTATTGGTATTTGCAATAGAACCGTTGCCTAGCATTGCTTTGGGTATGTTTATGGTGGCTGCTTGCCCAGGTGGTAATATTTCTAATTTTATTTCTTATTTATCTAAAGCGAATACAGCATTATCTGTTAGTCTTACCGCCATTGCTACTATGTTAGCGGTTATAATGACGCCATTAAATTTTCATTTTTATTCAATGTTATATGAGCCTAGCTCTAATCTTATTCAAGACATTTCTATATCACCAGTAGAAATGATAAAATTGGTTTTCCTATTATTAGGTCTTCCTTTAATGTTGGGTATGTATGTCAATCATAGAAAACCAAAAATAGCTTTGAAAATGGCCAAGAAACTTAAAGTAGTATCATTAGTGTTCTTTATCTGCTTGGTTTTTATCGCATTATATAATAATCGAGTCATCTTTATGGATTATATATTTTATGTCTTTTGGATAGTTTTAATTCATAATCTAGTTGCATTTTCTACAGGATATAGTCTTGGGCGAATTTTTAGATTACCAGAAGATAGTCTTCGATCAATAACTATAGAAACAGGAATACAGAATTCTGGATTAGGATTGCTATTGATTTTTACTTTTTTCGATGGATTAGGAGGTATGGCACTTATTGCTGCTTTTTGGGGTGTTTGGCATATTATGTCTGGTTTAATTTTGGCTGCTTTTTGGAATAGAAAATCAGTTGCTAAAGAAACGATAGCGTGAGTGCAATCTTATATTCATTAGTGAAATCTGTGGTGAAAACAGGACTCTACGGCTACCATAAGAAAATTATTATTTCTGGGCTGGAGCATATTCCTAAAGATAAGCCTGTAATGTTTCTGCCCAATCATCAAAGTGCATTGATTGATGTATTGTTAATTGCAACGGACTGTAATCGAAAACCCTACTTTTTAACTAGGTCAGATGTTTTTAAAGGCAAATTGCTAAAACGTATGTTCTCTTATTTTCAAATGCTACCAATTTATAGAATGCGAGATGGTAGAGATACGCTTTCTAATAATGACGCCATTTTTAATTCATGTGCAGAAATTTTAAATAGGGAAGAAGCCTTGCTTTTGTTTCCCGAAGCAAATCATAGTCTTAAACGTAGCGTTAGGCCATTGAGTAAGGGTTTTACAAGAATACTCTTTAGAACTTTTGAAATGTACCCAGAGTTAGATGTTCAGTTGATTCCTGTTGGGTTTAATTATAAGTATGCAGCTCATTTTCCAGATGAGGTGGCTCTATGTTATGGAAAGCCTATTTCGGCAAGAAGTTTATATGATCAGAGTGATTTGAATGCATCTGTCATTACTATAAAAAATGTGGTTACTACTAGTCTAGAAAATCTAACTACTCATATTCCAAGTAACGAAGATTATAATGCAGTTTTAAATAAGTTGAAGGCAGAAAAGGTCAATTTTCTTAATCCTACCTCTGTTAACGAAAAGATAAAGATGTTAACTGGGCAAGGTTTAGATTGTTCAATTCAGACGGTTCCAGAAAAGCAGGGTTTTAATATGTTTAAATGGATATTCACATTTTTAAATCTCCCTCTTGTATTAATTTGGAAATTATGGTTGAAGTCAAAGGTGCCAGAAGATGAATTTATGGGTACGTTTAGGTTCGCATTTGCAATGATATCTTATCCTATTTATATGGCTTTATTGTTTGCGGTAATAGCAATACTCTTTGCTCCTTATATCGCAGTAATAGGCATATGTATATTGACTTTGATAAATGTTGGGTTGGTGAAGTATGGTTTGCGATAATTATTAAATATCCACAAAACAAAAACGACCCTTATTGAAGGGCCGTTAATTTTTTAAAGAAATTTTTGAGATTAGATGTCTTCAAAACTTACATCTGTAAAACTAGAAGTATTTGTAGTCGTATTTTCTACAGGTACTTCAGCTGCAACTTCAGCTTCTTCTTTTTTAAAGTCTTTTTGATGTCTTTCTGAAATTACTTCAGAACCTTTTTCGTTAATGATGAAATCCATCATTTCTTCAACATTCTCTTTAAAGGCATCGAAGTCTTCTTTGTATAAATAAATTTTATGCTTCTTGTAATGGAATGATCCATCGTCATGTGTAAATTTCTTACTTTCTGTAATCGTTAAATAATAGTCCCCAGCCTTTGTACTTCTTACATCGAAAAAGTACGTTCTTCTACCTGCGCGTAAAACTTTGGAGTGAATTTCTTCCTGATCTGATAAATCTCTTTCGCTCATTTCTAATGTTTAGTGTCGTTATGCTATCAAAAATGAAAAAAAAATCGTTATCCGACAACAATTTTCTAACTTTCTTTCTCTGAGAGCTGTTTGCTATAGAGCTCTTTATAATAACCTTCTCGAGTATTTAATTCGTCATGAGTACCCTCTTGAATGAGTCTTCCGTCATCTAAAACCAGTATTTTATCGGCATTTTTAGCAGAAGAAACTCTATGACTTACAATTAGTGTAGTTCTATTCTTAGATGCTTTTTTAAGGTTATTTAAAATTTCTTCTTCCGTTTCTGTATCAACCGCAGAAAGGCAATCATCGAATAAATAAATTTGTGGTTTCTTTATTAAGGCTCTTGCGATTGACACGCGTTGCTTCTGTCCGCCACTTAATGTTATACCTCTTTCACCTAATACAGTATCGTATTTTTTAGAGAAACCCATAATGTTTTCGTGAACCACGGCATCTTTAGCAATATCCATGATTTCTTGGTCTGTAGCGTCTTCTTTTCCGAATTTAATATTGTTCTTTATGCTGTCAGAAAATAGAAAAGCATCTTGTGGTACTGCACCAATAGATTCTCTTAAACTGGTAAGGTCAATGTTTTTAATAGGCTCGTCATCTATTAGAATTTCACCTGAAGTAGTATCGTATAGTCTAGCTACTAAATCTAAAATAGTAGATTTACCGGATCCCGTTTTGCCAATAATTGCTGTGGTCTCTCCTTCGTTTATGGTAAATGATAAATGTTTTAAAGCATTAATGTTGGTATCTTGATAAGTAAAATCTACATCTTTAAATTCAATTTTACCCTTTACCGTATGCTCGTGAGTGGGCATGTTTTTAATTTCCGATTCTTGATTTAGAAATTCGTTGATACGTTCTTGACTGGCAGCAGCTCTTTGAACTATAGATGTTAGCCACCCTACAATTGCAACAGGCCATGTTAACATGTTTACATATAATATAAACTCGGCAATCAAACCAACTTCAATTTCACCGGCTAAGTATTGTTTTCCTCCTATATATATCACCAAAATATTACTGATACCAATTAAAAGAATCATTAAAGGGAAGAACCAAGCATTTACTTTAGCCAGACTAACACTCTTCTCTTTTCCTTCAATGGCAAGTTTTTCTAAGTCTTCATTGGTTTGTGGCTCTAGCGCATATGCTTTTATAACTGAGACACCTGAAAATATTTCTTGTGTAAAAGTTGATAGCGTAGATAAATATTGCTGTACTATGGTACTTCTCTTATGTATTACCTTACTTATTTGATATATTAAAACGGATAGAAAAGGTAATGGTAATAAGGTGTACGCAGCCAAAGTTGGTGCTTTAATGAACATTAGCGGTATTAGACAGGCAAATAAAGTTAGGGTCTGTATGCCGTACATAATAGCCGGTCCCGCATACATACGTACTTCATTTACATCTTCACTTATTCTGTTCATTAAATCACCGGTTCTATTTTTCTTATAGAAGTTGAGACTTAGTTTTTGGTAGTGGTCGAATATTTCATTTTTAAGGTCATATTCTATATATCTAGAAATATTGATAATTAATTGACGCATTAAAAAAGTGAAGAATCCAGATAGTAAAGCGGCACCTACAATTATAAGAATGTATTCTAACAATAATTCTTGGGCGGTAGATTTTTCTATTTCTGCCTTTATATACTGCTCAACTACCGTTATAGAGTTATTCACGTAAGACGGCATAATCAACTGAAATAGCCTTGCGACTATGGTTATGATGATTCCGAAAAAAAGCTTAAGCCAGTATTTTTTAAAGTATTTATTTAGATGCTTAAGTTCTTTCATAAGTTGTAGAAAAGATAATAGTGTAAAATTCTAAGGGCAAAGATAGTTTTTTGACCTAAAACGATATGTTATAAATAAGCTAAGATAAATACGATTGCTATTGTGACCCTTTAAATAGATACTTACCTTTGCGGCTTTATGTAATCGATAATCGGGATTTAAGTGTTCTGACGCTTGCGTCGGAATATTAATTCTCTTTTAAATTCAATGCCTCGCGGGCTTGTCCCGAGGTTATTTACTAATATATTAAATAAGTTCTTTCAAATGCTTACAAGAAGGCACATTAGGGTTAAGGTAATGCAGAGTATTTACGCTCTAATTCAGTCTAAGGACGATTCATTACAAAAACAAGAGAAGTTTTTAAAGGTAAGCATAGAGAATACCTACACGTTATATTTATTATGGCTTAGTCTTTTTGTAGAAATACAGAAAAGAGCAGCAGATCAAATTTCTCTTTCTGCTAATAAATATATTGACGACAAAAAAACAGCATTTCCCAATCCTAATAAGTTTATTCAAAACAGATTGTTATTACAAATTGTTGAAAATAAGACACTAGAAGAGGAACTTAATCATAGAAAGCTAGATAACTGGTATTTAGAAGAGGAGTATGTAAAACTTATCTATAAAGAAATTTTAGAGAGCGATACTTATAAGGAATACATGTCTAAACCAGAAAGTGACTATGCTGCTGATAAGGAGTTGATAATAACTTTGTTCAAGAACATTATTGCACCTAATGAAAAAATTTACGATTACTTTGAAGATGATAAGTTAACTTGGGTAGATGATATTCCTATTGTTAATACCTTTATTTTAAAGCATTTTAAGAAAGTAAAGCAAGTACACCCAGAATCTTATTTTTTACCAAGTTTGTTGAAAGATGATGAGGATATGACTTTTGCCATGCAATTGCTATCTAGAACATTATTAAAGAACGATGCTTTAGAAAAGGAAATAGAAGGTAAAACACCAAATTGGGATAAAGATCGTATTGCTGGTATTGATAGTATCTTATTAAAAATGGCTATTTGTGAGTTATTACATTTTCCTTCTATACCAGAAAGGGTAACTATAAATGAGTATTTAGAAATAGCTAAAGAATACTCTACACCAAAAAGTAGCATTTTTATAAACGGAATTCTTGATAAGCTTACTAAAGAATACAAGTCAGAAGGAAAGCTTAACAAAATGGGTAGGGGTCTATTATAAAAATATTTTATAATTTTGCAATTAATTGATAAATCTAAATAGTATGAAAAAAATAGTTCTAATTGTTGGTCTTGTATCAATGGTAGCTTTTACTTCTTGTAAAGAAAACGCATCAAGTAAGATCAAAACAGATAATGTAGCAGAGGCTGCGGTAAGAGATGAGGCTGCTAAAGCAGTACCTGTAATGGCTTTTGAGAAAGCAGAACATGATTTTGGTACAATTGAGCAAGGTACTCCACAAGAGACCGTATTTGTATTTACCAATACTGGTAATGCTCCGTTAATTATTACTGATGCTAAAAGTAGCTGTGGTTGTACAGTTCCTAATCCTCCAAAGGATCCTATTGCACCAGGAGAAAAAGGTGAGTTAAAAGTGAACTTTAACGGTTCTGGTCAAAACCAGGTTACTAAAACTATTACGGTTACAGCAAATACTGAAAAAGGTTCTGAGCTTTTAAGAATTAAAGCTTTCGTTAACCCAAAAGGAGCGGCTCCATTAGGACCTGTTAAATAATTTTAAATTACAGATATACCAAAAATGGGTGATATAGGGCAGTTTCTTCCGATGATTTTGATTTTTGTGGTTGCATATTTTTTTATGATCAGACCTCAAATGAAAAGACAAAAGGATGAAAAGAAATTTTCAGCAGAATTAAAACGTGGTGATCGTGTTATTACCAAAAGTGGTCTGCACGGAAAAGTAGTAGATTTGAATGATAAAGATTCTTCTTGTGTTTTGGAAACAATGGCAGGAAAATTAAAGTTTGATAGATCTGCCATTTCCATGGAAATGAGCGCTAAATTAAACGCTCCAGAAAAGAAATAATTTTTTCTGAATAGATATAAAAAAACACCGATGGAAACATCGGTGTTTTTTTGTTTTAAATTTTAAGATATTAGGTTACTTCTTGTATTGGTCATTTATTCCCCTGCCTGCTAATATCAACGGAACTATCTTTTCTAATCTAGATAGTTTTGTTTTCTCTTGTTTAGCGGTTGCAATGTACTCGGCATAGTCTTTTTGTTTGGAATAGGTTAATTTGT
Source organism: Maribacter aquivivus (assembly GCF_900142175.1). Classification (NCBI taxonomy): domain Bacteria; kingdom Pseudomonadati; phylum Bacteroidota; class Flavobacteriia; order Flavobacteriales; family Flavobacteriaceae; genus Maribacter; species Maribacter aquivivus. The sequence goes on from NZ_FQZX01000001.1 coordinate 2,181,402, forward strand.
TGAAAGCAGCTTTTATGTCATTGTTGTTTTCAAGTGTAATCGATAGGTGAGTAGGAATTACGATTTTCGTTTTCGGCTTTCTATTTACTTTTATTTCTAATCCCTTCTTATGATTTTCAATAGCTTCATTTATGTAAGCTGTAATTTCTGTTTTGTTGATTTCTTCAAGTGATGAAAATTTCCAATGTCGCATTGCCATGGTTTTTCCTTCTTGTGCATTTTCTAATACATTTTTTGGATCACTCAAAAATACTCCGTTAAAGAACCAAATTCCGAAGTGGTTTTTAAATTTATTTATAGCGATAATGTTTTTATTATCTACCATATATGTGGGGAAACTCCATTTGTAAGTTTCTGTCATTCCACAGGCTAAGGCAAGAGTTCTTAATTCAGCTACTTCATTTTTAAAACGATGCGCAGCTGTAAAGAATTCCTCTAATTTCTCTTGCTTTTCCATTGTATTATTGGTTTGCTGTCAGCTCACAAATACGCACAATAACTTCAACAGCTTTTTGCATGCTCTCAACAGGTACATACTCATACTTACCGTGAAAATTATGTCCGCCAGCAAATATGTTGGGGCATGGCAAGCCCATAAAACTTAATTGCGACCCATCTGTACCACCGCGTATTGGTTTAATAATAGGTTTTATGCCGATATCTTCCATTGCCTTTTTAGCAGTCTCAACAATATGAAAAACAGGTTTTACCTTTTCTTTCATATTAAAATATTGATCTTTTAATTCTAGGGCAATACAATTGTCGTATTCGTTATTAAATTTTTGGACGATGTCTTCTACTAATTCCTTACGTTGCTCAAAACGTTTTAAATCGTGATCTCTAATTATTAGCTCTACAGTTGCATTTTCTATTTCTCCGTCAAAATGATGTACATGAAAAAAGCCTTCTCTACCAGATGTTTCTTCAGGTATTTCATGTTTAGGTAAATCGCTTATAATCTTATTGGCGATTAAAAGGGCATTTACCATTTTTCCTTTTGCATACCCTGGGTGTACACTTTTTCCTTTTATAGTTATTTTGGCACCAGCTGCATTGAAATTTTCATATTCTAATTCGCCAATCTGGCTCCCATCCATAGTATAAGCCCATTCTGCACCAAATTTTTCTACATCAAATTTATGTGCTCCTCTGCCAATTTCTTCATCTGGTGTAAAACCTACTCTAATAGTGCCATGCTTTATTCCTGGATTGTTTACCAAATACTCCATTGCAGTTACTATCTCTGTAATACCTGCCTTGTCATCGGCGCCTAATAAAGTGGTGCCATCTGTTGTTATTATTGTTTGACCTATATATTGTAACAAATCATCAAAATAAGATGATGATAAAATGATGTCTTTTTCTTTATTAAGTACAATATCACTGCCATCGTAGTTTCTAATAATTTGCGGATTTACATTAGTTCCAGAAAAATCAGGAGAGGTATCAAAATGCGAGATAAAACCTATAGTAGGTACATCATGTTCAACATTAGACGGTAGTGTTGCCATGATATAGGCATTTTCATCTATGGTCACATCAGATAAGCCTATTGAACGTAATTCATCAACCAATTTATGGGCTAAATTCCACTGCTTTTTGGTGCTCGGGGTGGTATCTGATGATGAATCGCTTTGCGTATCAATAGTAATGTAGCTTATGAAACGGTCAATTATATGTTGCATTGTAAAAGGGTTTTATCAAAAATAAGCTTATATATTGTAATTTAGTAGACGTAAGATTTTATAAATTTTGATATGAATAATTTTAGAGTTTTGGTACTAACGGCTTCTGTTTTATTTTTTGTAAACGGATATTCGCAAGCAGATTGCATATTAGGGGTAGGGGTTACCGATGATGCTACTATAGCAGAAATTTTTCAATTCAATGAGTTGCAAAATGAAAAATTAAAAAGTCTTAGTGCCGATTTGAAAACTAAAAGTGATGAGCTAAATAACGAATTGGTAAATATAAAAGATAGTCACCCGCAGAGCAGTGTTACTGAATTACGCCAATTGGCAGATAAGTATAAGGGTATCATGGATAGTTTAGGAAAGGTTCAGGCAACTACTGATAAAAAAATGCTTGCTTTATTCAACCCCAAACAATATGAAATGTACCAATCTTTATGTAAAGAGGCTTATCGTTCTCCTTATATTGTTGCACCCACAATGTACACAGATAGTATTGTTGATGAAAACAGATAAGTTCTAACTAACTTTCTCATTTACAGTTTGTATTTTTACGGCTTCTAAAATATAGACATGTATAGGCTTTTTATTAGACCTCTTTTATTTCTTCTTGATCCCGAGAAAGTTCATCATATTAGTTTTTCAAGTATTAAGTTTTTTTCTAAAATAGGACTGTCTGGTCTTATTAAATCTATGTTCGTAGTTGAAGATAAACGTTTGGAACGTGAGCTATTCGGATTAAAATTTAAGAATCCGGTTGGTTTGGCCGCTGGGTTTGATAAAAATGCTATCTTATATAACGAATTATCAGATTTCGGATTCGGATTCGTAGAAATTGGCACCCTTACCCCAAAACCGCAAGATGGTAATCCGAAGAAAAGATTATTTCGTTTAAAAGAAGATAAAGCTATCATAAACCGAATGGGATTTAATAATCACGGGGTTTTTGAAGCTGTAGAAAATTTAAAGAAAAAACATAAGGTGCTTATTGGTGGTAATATTGGTAAGAACAAAGTGACACCGAATAATGAAGCAATTAAAGACTACTTAATCTGTTTTGATGCCTTATTTGATCATGTAGATTACTTTGTTGTGAATGTAAGTTCGCCAAACACACCTGGCTTAAGAGAATTACAAGATAAAGAGCCATTAACGGCTCTGTTAAATGAGCTGCAATTAGAGAATTCTAAACAAAGTGAACGTAAGTCTACTGTTCGTAAACCTATTTTACTGAAAATTGCGCCAGACCTTACCGATAGCCAATTATTAGATATTATTGATATTGTAAAAATCACTACTATTGATGGTGTTATAGCTACCAATACAACTATTTCTAGAGAGAATTTAAAATCTCATGCTTTGGTAACAGAAGAAGCTGGCGGACTAAGTGGTGCTCCATTAAAAGATAGAAGTACTGAGGTAATTCGTTTTTTAGCGGAGAAGAGTAATAAGGCATTCCCTATTATTGGTGTAGGTGGCATAAACTCTGCAGAAGATGCTATCGAGAAATTAGAAGCTGGTGCAGATTTAATTCAATTATGGACAGGCTTTGTATATGAAGGTCCCGCTTTGGTAAAAGAAATTAATAAAGCGCTTATAGAAAAAGCTGCGGTTTAAGATTTAAACTACTACTATAAAATATAAATGCCCTTGTACAAATTGTGCAAGGGCATTTTATATATGTGAAATTTTAATTTACTGTTTGGTCCAGTAATCCACTACAAAAACATCATCTAAAAACGGAGTTAATACAGCTCCAAATGCTTTATGGTCAGGGTGCGGTAAGTAAATAGCACGATCTTCTTCACTTTTAAATGTAAGAAAAAAGGCATGGGTAAAGCCTTTGTTCAAACCTTCGGGACTATTATTTAATCCCCATTCATACCCTTTTATTTGTTCAATTTTTGAAGGTAGAGCGCTAAATGCATCTTCAACTTTCTTTATTTGTTCGGCAGTTGTTCCTTCCTTGAACTTAAAAAAAACAGTATGCCTTAAAAGGCTATCAGTTTGGATCATGGTGGTGGTTTTGTTTTTATCCGTCTTTGCAAAAGCATTAGACATGAATGAAATACTAATTAGTAATACAATTACTTTAATTTTCATAGTGTATCGATTTTTAAACAAGATATTAAAAATAGGTGTAATTATAGGTTATTCGTACATTTCATGTAGAACTAAAACCTTTAAAATTGAATTACGATATTTTATTAGCCTTTTCCGTAGCAACCTTTGTTTTGTCTCTGTCACCAGGTCCTGATAATATTTTTGTTCTTATACAGAGTATTAGTAATGGAAAAAAACAAGGATTGGCTGTTGTAGCAGGTTTAATGTCCGGTTGTTTGGTACATACTACTCTTTTGGCATTTGGTGTGTCTGCTGTAATAAAAAATAACCCAACCATATTTACGGGTATTAAAGTATTTGGCGCTGCATACTTATTGTATCTCGCAATAATGGTGTATAAAGGAGGCGATGCAATAGCAATAGAAGGAGAGTCAAAGAATAAAAAAAGTCTAGGGGCATTATATAAACAAGGATTTGTAATGAATGTATTAAACCCTAAGGTGATTATATTCTTTTTAGCCTTTTTTCCCGGATTTCTATTTTCAGACTCTTTAAGTACTGTACTCCAATTTTACACGCTTGGTTTTCTGTTTATTTTGGTTTCGTCGGTCGTATTTAGTGGTATTGCCATTTTATCTGGTCAGATTTCAAAATTTTTAAAAACTAAAAAGCGAACAGGTTTTATATTAAAATGGGTACAAATTATTGTCTTCATCGGCATTGCTATTTATTTATTTTTCGGGTAGTTTATTTGAATTATTAATAGGAGATACTTATTTAGAGTTTGTATTTTTACGAAATGTCTAATTCAAAGATCAAATTAGTAGAATGCCCACGAGATGCTATGCAAGGCATTAAGATGTTTATACCTACCGATGAAAAGGTAAGGTATATACAATCGCTGTTGGGTTGTGGTTTTGATACCTTAGATTTCGGAAGCTTTGTTTCGCCAAAAGCAATACCGCAAATGGTAGATACTGCTGAGGTTTTGGCAAAATTAGACTTGTCAAAAACGAATACAAAGTTGCTTTCTATTGTTGCTAATGTTCGTGGTGCAGAAGATGCAGTTTCACACCCTGAAATTGATTATTTAGGTTTCCCTTTTTCTATTTCAGAGAACTTTCAAATGCGTAATACGCATAAAACAATAGCACAATCTGTAGAGACTTTACAAGAAATTTTCAATTTAGCCGATGCCGCAAACAAAGAGGTAGTGACTTATATTTCGATGGGATTTGGTAACCCTTACGGTGATCCTTGGGATGTTGATATTGTAGGGGAGTGGACAGAGAAACTCGCAAAAATGGGCGCTAAAATATTATCTCTATCAGACACTGTAGGCTCTTCTGATCCCGAAACGATTTCATACTTGTTCTCGAATCTTATTCCTAAATATCCGAATATCGAATTTGGAGCACATTTACATACGACACCAACTAAATGGCACGAAAAAGTATCTGCTGCTTACGAATCTGGTTGTAGACGTTTTGATGGTGCCATACAAGGATTTGGTGGTTGCCCAATGGCTAAAGATGATTTAACGGGTAATATGCCTACAGAAAAAATGCTATCCTATTTCACTGCAGAAAAAGTTGAATCGGGTGTTAATTGGATGACTTTTGAAGCTTCTTATAACAAGGCTACTGAGTTGTTTACGGCTTATCATTAATATTTTTCTTTTTACTCTTCTATTAGAAGATAAGTTTTCATTAAGTTTATTTAGATTTAATACAAATAAACTTTGCTAATATGTTTTTAGGTCATAAATTTGCACTTCGTTAATAAAATATTAACGATAATTCTAAGCAGATTTAAAAAGATGAAATACGTTTACCTATTAGTATTGCTATTTACTTTTACTTGTATAAAGGCACAAACCAAAACAGATTCAATCACCTTGGTACCGCAAACTCAAATAAATGCGGCACAGCGATTACTTTCTGGTAATTACGCTTCTGCAGTTACAGTGGGTGCTTATGCTGAAATGTTGTACAATCAACCGGAAGGCGATAATGGCGAGTTAGATGTGCAACGAATGGTATTACTTTTTGGATATCGTTTTAATGATAAAACACAATTTGTTACTGAAGTTGAGCTTGAGCATGTAAATGAAGTTTTTGTTGAGCAGGCTTTTATAAATTACTCAGTTGGGAATAATATTAGTTTGCGTGGTGGTCTAATGTTGGTGCCAATGGGTATTATAAATGAATTTCATGAACCAACTACTTTTAATGGAACAGAACGCCCGGGTATGGATAATGCCATTGTACCAACTACATGGAGAGAGATTGGTGTAGGGGTTGCAGGTAGATTTAATGATATCAATTTAGGATACCAAGCTTATGTTTTTAATGGATTTAAATCTACCGAAACTGATGGTGAAGGAGGTTTGTCTGGTTTTTTAGGTGGTTCTAGCGGATTAAGAGGTGGTCGTCAAAAAGCAATTCAGTCAACTATCGATAGTCCCACTTTATCTACTAAACTTGAATATTATGGTATTTCTGGTTTACGTTTAGGACTTTCTACTTATTTTGGAAAAACTCAAGCAGCTGATGATATAGAAACTTTAGAAGGCGCAAATATTGGTATCGCAATGGTAGGGTTAGATGCTCGTTACGCGTATGACCGTTTTACGGCACGTGGTCAATTTATAAATGCATCTTTATCAGATACAGAAGAATATAATACAGCTACAGGAAGAGATTTAGGGAGTGCACTTAGAGGCTTTTATGTAGAAGGGGCATACAATTTGCTATCTATGGGTAATGAGCAAAAGCTTTTTGTTTTTACGCGTTACGAACAATATGATACGCATGCCGATACCGAAGGTGGTTTAGTTCGCAATGATGCCTATAACAGAACAGATGTTACTACAGGTTTAACCTATCATCTTGCACCAGGTGTGGTTTTGAAAGGAGATTATCAATTTAGAAGTAATGCTTCAGATATTGATGATGTAAAAAACAGGCTTAATTTTGGTATTGGTGTTTGGTTTTAACTAAAATATAATAGTCAGTAAATATGAATTATAGGGTTCTAAGATTAATAGTTTGCTTCTTTGCTTTAGGAATAGTAATGGGTTTTGGTTTACCAAAAAATATTCAGAAAAAGGTCGACAAAGAAATAGCAGATTACTTTGAAATTGATTCTTTTACTATGGAGGCTATTGCGGTTAAAAATAATACCCAATTAGATTTACCAAGTAAAATTGATGCAGAAAATTTATTTCGTGTGCTTGACGGTCAAAGTCATATAGGTTATTTATATGTAGATCAAGCTCCAAGTAAAACAGCAAACTTTGATTATATGGTCTTACTTGATGCTAATTTTAAAATTCTACACACTAAGGTTTTGATTTATCGCGAAGAATATGGTGGTGAAATAGGAAGCAAACGCTGGTTGAAACAATTTATCGGCAAGAAACCTGGTGATCGAATAAATCATGAAACTAATATTGATGGTATTGCAGGTGCAACAATTTCTGTTCGCTCAATGACCAATGCAATTGATGACCTTTTGCAAACACTTACTATATTGCAAGAAAATAAAATGTTATAATGGAATTTAATGGTCTTTTACCCAAGCTGCCAAAACCAGTTCGCTTATTTTTAGTGGCTTTTGTAATTGTACTTTCTGTTGGTTATTTTACAGGTTTATTATTTGTCTCAGAGACCAGTACTGCTTCTGTAGATGGTATAGAAGAGAATTACTTGGGTAATGAATCAGATGAAAATGCTGATGTCATGAAGTTTAAAAAGAGCAAACGGCAAATGCTGACTATTATACATACTCATATTCTATCAATGTCTTTTATCTTTTTCTTGTTAGGTATTTTAGTGTGGCTAACTAAACTACCTACAAAACTCAAGGTGTTTTTGACGGTAGAGCCATTCTTATCAGTATTGCTCACCTTTGGCGGAATCTACTTTATTTGGTCTGGTGTAACCTGGTTTAAATATTTAGTAATAGTATCGGGTATTTTAATGACGGCGACATACACGGCATCCGCTATGATTGTGTTGTATCAATTAACATTTTCCAAACAATACGGTAATACTTTTAACCAATAATATTCACTATATTTGCACGCAATTAAATCCTTAATTGCTATGCAAGCCCACCAAAACAAAATTCTAGGAGAAGGTCTAACGTACGACGACGTATTATTAGTACCTGCATATTCTGAAGTGCTTCCAAGAGAAGTCAGTATTCAGACAAAATTCACAAGAAATATTACAATCAATGTACCTATCATATCGGCAGCGATGGATACGGTTACGGAGTCTAGAATGGCAATTGCCATGGCTCAAGAAGGTGGTATTGGCGTGTTGCACAAGAATATGAGTATTGAGCAGCAGGCAATGAAAGTGAGAAAGGTGAAAAGGGCTGAAAGCGGAATGATTTTGGATCCGGTAACACAGCCACTTGATTCGAAAGTGAAAGATGCCAAAGCTAATATGAAAGAGTATAGTATTGGTGGTATTCCTATCGTTGATGCAGATGGTAAACTTTTAGGTATCGTAACCAATAGAGATTTACGTTTCGAAAAAAATAATGAAAGACCAATTTCTGAGGTAATGACTTCTAAGAATTTGGTAACAGCTGCAGAAGGTACTTCACTTTCAGAAGCAGAAGATATTTTACAACAACACAAAATTGAAAAACTTCCTGTAGTAGATAAAAATTACAAGTTGGTGGGTTTAATTACATTTCGTGATATTACAAAACTAACCCAAAAGCCTAGCGCCAATAAAGATCAGTTCGGTAGACTTCGTGTTGCAGCAGCTTTAGGTGTTACAGCCGATGCAGTTGAAAGAGCAGAGGCATTGGTTAATGCAGGCGTAGATGCAGTAGTGATTGATACAGCTCATGGTCATACCAAAGGTGTAGTAGAGGTGTTAAAAGCAGTAAAGAAGAAATTTCCGAGCCTAGATGTTATTGTCGGTAATATTGCTACGGGTGCGGCAGCAAAATATTTGGTAGATGCAGGTGCAGATGCCGTTAAAGTAGGTATTGGTCCGGGTTCAATTTGTACAACTAGAGTTGTTGCAGGTGTTGGTTTTCCTCAGTTCTCTGCGGTATTAGAAGTAGCGGCCGCTATAAAAGGTTCAGGTGTTCCGGTAATTGCAGATGGCGGAATTCGTTATACGGGTGATATCCCTAAAGCGATTGCAGCAGGTGCAGATACAGTAATGTTAGGGTCACTTTTAGCAGGAACAAAAGAATCTCCGGGAGAAACGATTATCTATGAAGGTAGAAAGTTTAAATCTTACCGAGGTATGGGTTCTGTTGAAGCTATGAAGCAAGGTAGCAAGGATCGTTATTTTCAAGATGTTGAAGATGATATTAAAAAATTGGTGCCTGAAGGTATTGTAGGTCGTGTACCTTACAAAGGAGAATTATACGAAAGTATTCATCAGTTTATTGGCGGATTAAAAGCTGGTATGGGATATTGTGGAGCGAAAGATATTGCAACACTACAAGATACTGGTAGGTTCGTTAAAATTACAGCTAGTGGTATTAACGAAAGTCACCCACATGATGTTACTATTACCAAAGAGAGTCCTAATTATAGTAGATAGAAATATAGAAGTATATAAAAAAAGAGGTCTTTTAGACCTCTTTTTTTATGTCTCAATATTATTCTAGTGAAGTGTCCAGTTGTTTTTGCAAAATTTGGACTCTTCTTAAATCGTCTGATGCTTGTAACACTTTTGATTTTAAGGAGGAATTTAAATCAGGATTTTCCTCAAGAAAATGCTGTAAAATTTCATAAGCTTCCGGTGAAGTGTAATTGCCAATAGTACTACTCAGCCATCTTTTTGGGAAAAAGATATCACCTGTTTTTTGTATTTCATCAACTAAGCCTAGACTTGCTCTTAGATACTGAATGGATTCTTTTTGATGTAAAGGGTGATTTAAATTATTCATTGCATTAGCAACCCATGACTCCTTAGCCCTGTTTTCTTCTTGTTTTAATGACTCGAAAAAATCATTTCTAGTCTGCTGATCTTTTGATAAAGATGGAAGTAAGAACTTAAAGCGATTTAATTTATCATTATTGCTAATAGCTTGTTCTGCTGTTTTTAGAATACTTTCACTTTCTTGGTGTCCGTACAGAGCCAAATCCATTGCTAGCTCCGTATAATTGTCGTCGTTAAGCTTTAGATTGTTGATTAGTAATTCTTTGTTCCAAATCTTATATAAATGGTCTAATGAAATATCAGTATATCCAATTGATGTATAGGCGGAGTATAAGGTCTTTTTAATATTAGCAGGTAATTCTTCTTGTAATTTAGACCATACTTGATCGCTAATTTCTTTCTGATAAAATAGGCGTTGTTCTGCGGTAAGGTATTTCCAAAAAATAGAAGTGGAGTATCTAGAAATGAGGTTAATTAATAATTCATTCTTTTCATTAACTAGTCCTTTTGAGTATAGCTTTATGGCTGTAGCGGGAGTAATGCTTCCATTTAGCATATTCTCATACACATTTATGTAGGCGTAACCACGAGCCACTTGGTTATTTATAGTCGGTATATTATCTAGATCTTTTTCTTGAATAGGAAACACTCCGTAACCTTCAGCGTTTGAATTATAAAGTATTGAAGTTGGTCTAGGTAGACCAATAGCGTCTTCCATGTCAAACTCGCTACCAATCATATTAACGGTTAACGTTTTTGCTTTATCAGGATAAACAAACAGCACTTCAAATGTCTGTGGCCACGAATGATTTGACGAATCTTCTGCTTTTTGATATAGTTTAAACGATGTAATTTTATTTTCACCATCATATTCTATAGCATCACTGAAGATGGGTCTACTAGAATTATTAACCCAAACATCGCTCCATGCAACCATATCGGTAGATGTTTTCTTATCTAGAATGGCAATTAGCTCACCCCATACGGCATTCTTGAAAGCGAAGGTTTTTATATATTCTTGAATACCTGTTTGAAATGCCTCTTTTCCTAAAACGGCTTCTAATTGTCGCATCATTATAGGTGCCTTATTGTAAATTATACTACCATAAAGTGAACCTGCATTGTTGAGGTTTTCTAAATCTTGACGAATAGGGTTTGTTCCTAATGTTCTGTCTTCCCCGTATGCATTAGGGTAGTGGGTAATCATAAAAGCTAACTGGTGGTCAATATCTGGGAATGCGGGGTTCATTATTTTATCTGCCAAGAAATTTGCAAATACCTCTTTCATCCAAACATCATTAAACCAATTCATAGTAACTAAATCGCCAAACCACATGTGAGATGTTTCGTGGGCAATAAGTTTTGCACGGCTCAATTTATTATTTGCGGTTGCGCTTTCATCTAAAAAGAGAGAACTCTCTCGGTACTGAATTGCTCCTACATGTTCCATTCCGCCATATTGAAATCCAGGTATTGCAGCGAAATCCATTTTTTGAAAAGGAAAAGGATACGCGGTATACTTCTCTAAAAATGATAGGGATTGCTGATGTAAATCAAAAAATAGAGTCTAAGCTATATTTAATTTTTGTGCTATCTGTTTCTCGGTATAATAGGGTCATATCCATATTAACCGGTTTTTGAGATACAGATTCAAATTTACCTGCTACGAATGAAAATAGATAGGTGCTCATTTGATCAGAAGCTCTAAAATTATGTTGTGTGTATTCCCCTTTCTGAGTTTGCTTTACTTCTTTAGAACCACATAAAACTTTCCAGTCGTTAGGTGCTGTGATATTCAGCGTATAGACTCCTTTTATATTAGGTTGGTCAAAACAAGGGAAAAGTGTTCTTGCTCTGTCTGGGACTAATAAAGTGTATAAATAATCTTCATTTCTATTTAAAGAAAGTTCACCGGCATCGAACTCAATTACAATATTGTTTTTCCCTTTTACCAGAAATTCTTTAGATAAAATAATGTGTTCATTATTATGAAGAATAGTAACGTCAGTTCCATTTATACTTATAGATTTTATTTTTGAGGTATCTTCTTTGAAATCTAGGTAAACAGGCTTTTGAAGTTTTTCTAAATCAAAATCTAATACTAGTTTAGAGGATATAGGAGCTTTCTGTTCATTTGGGATTTCAAAACTTAGATTGTAATGAACATTTGAGATTTGTAAAGCTCTTTGGGTTGCCAGAGTTTCTGATACTCCAGATTCAAGTGGCTTTTCAGTGTCTTTTTCGTTAGTGCACGAAATAAAAAATACAACTAAAAAACTAGCGTAAAATAGGTATTTCATAAGTTAGAATTATACGTTGTTGTGAAAGTACTTTAATGGAAATTGCTTTCCAATTTTTCAACAACGTATAACTCTAAATGAGAATAAATTTATAGATGAGTCATTGCATACCTGTAATGACTTTAGTAGACTGGTGTAAAGTCTGATAATTATTTACCAGCTTCTCCAGTATAGGCTTTCCAGTCTTTTTCTTTGTATATGTCACTACCAAAATAACGCGCTATTTCTAAGAACGGCTCTGGTTTTTGATAACCAGGTATTGGTGAAAGCATATTTAATTCTTCGTCTAAGAAAATAGTAGTTGGGTAACTTAAGCGACCTTGCATTAATGCTGCTGCAAATTCATGATATCCTTTTCTGCCAGATGGAACAAATTTGTAAGTCTTCCCTTTATATTCGATAGGGTCTTTGCCTTCGCCATCAAACTTTACCATATAGTAGTTCTCTGCCATATAAGCAGCTACTTCAGGATTTTGAAAAGTGTCCTTATCCATTTTCTTGCACCATCCACACCAATCTGTGTACACATCAATAAAGACTTTCTTTGGGTTTGTGTCGGTTGCCGTTAATTCGGCAGCCTCTTCCCAAGAAATCCAATTTACCTCTTGTGCATAATTTGCAGCCGAAACCAAGAGTACGGCTAAGAATAAAAATGATTTGGAAAAAGATAAAGAATACGTCTTCATGAGTTTTATTTGAGTGTTTAGTCCAACTATTATACCAAAACTAACGTATATTTAAATGCTTTATTTCACTTTTGCTGTTTCTTTAACAGCGAATAAATCTTTTACATCTACTTGGTTACGAATTAAATCTTCAAAAGTTTCTCTTTCGCGTATAAGAATTGCTTTCCCTTTATGCCAAAGAACTTCTGCTGGTCTAAATCTTGAATTGTAGTTACTTGCCATTGTAAAGCAATACGCACCTGCATTTTTAAAGCAAAGAATATCGCCTTCAGTGATCTCGTTTATTCTTTTATTACTAGCAAAAGTATCGGTCTCACAGATATACCCTACAACAGAATAATAACGCTCTCTGCCTTTTGGGTTAGAAATATTATTGATGGTATGTGTAGCGCCGTAAAGCATTGGTCTAATTAAATGGTTAAAACCTGAATCTACACTTGCAAATACTGTTGATGTCGTCTGTTTAACCACATTTACTTTTGCAAGAAAAACACCTGCTTCACTCACTAAAAACTTACCAGGCTCAAAAGCCAATGTCAAATCTTTACCATATTCTTTACAGAACTCATTGAAACGAGTACTTAATTTTTTACCTAGTTCTTCAACATTGGTTTCAATATCACCTTCTTTATAAGGTACTTTGAAGCCGCTACCGAAATCTATAAAATCAAGATTTTTAAAATTACGAGCAGTGTCAAACAAAATTTCAGAAGCATATAAGAATACGTCGATATCTAAAATGTCACTACCGGTATGCATATGAATACCGTTGATATTCATTTTAGTCAATTCTACAATACGAAGTAAATGTGGAATTTGATGAATACTGATACCGAATTTAGAGTCTATATGACCTACAGAAATATTAGAGTTACCACCCGCCATAACATGCGGATTAATTCTAATACATACAGGTATGTTAGGGTGTTTGCTACCAAACTGTTCTAGAATAGATAGGTTATCTATATTGATACGAACTCCCAATTTGGCAGCTTGTTCAATTTCTTCTAAAGAGACTCCGTTTGGGGTAAATATGATTGATTCTGGTTCAAAACCAGCTAGTAAACCTAATTGAACTTCTTGTATAGAAACGGTATCAAGACCACTACCAAGACTATTCATTAATCTTAAAATAGTAATATTAGAAAGTGCCTTGGCTGCATAATTAAGTTTCAATTTCTTGACAGAGCCAAAAGCTTTTGTTAATCTATTGAACTGTGAAACTATTTTTTCCGAGTCATAAACATACACCGGATCACCATAGGTTTTTGCGATTTGCAATAAATCCTCATTTCTCATACTATCTAATTTTAAGGCGAATTTACTTTTCTAATTTATTAAGAACAAAAATAATAACATAAAATCGCTAAAAATAACAAATTGTGATATTTGTAACATTGTAAGGTTCTATTTATTTTGGCGCTATATAATCTGCTTTGTATTTTTAGCAAATGAAATTACCTTTATTTCCATTACAGTCTATATTCTTTCCTGGGGAGACTGTTCCCCTTCATGTTTTTGAAGATCGCTACAAACAATTAATTCAAGATTGTAGGGAAGAAGCCATCACTTTTGGTATACCTGTTTTCATAAACAATAAGATGGAATACGGTGTTGAGGTACAGTTGGTAGAAGTGGTGACAACGTATGAAACCGGAGAGATGGATGTGGTCTGTGTAGCAAGGCAAGTATTTAAATTACTCGCTTTTGATAATATCATGGAGAATAAACTATATGCCGGCGGTATTGTAAAGTTGTTGGAGTATGACTATGAAGCATCCGAAGAAAAAAAACAAACTATTATTAATGGTATAAAACAATTATATGCTATTATGGATGTGCCATATACCAAACTCAATGTAAAAGAGTTCAATAGTTTTACCCTAGCGCACAAGATTGGATTGTCTTTTGAGCAAGAGTATCAACTATTACAAATACCTAAGGAAAATGACCGACTTAATTTTATAAGTCTGTATTTAACTTCTACAATTACTGTTTTGTCAGAAGTAAATAGAACTAAGAAAACAATCGAACTAAACGGACATTTCAAAAATTTTGATCCGTTAGATTTTAAAGATTTAGAGATTTAGGTGGTTTTTTAGTTACAAAATACAATCACATTCGAAGGAATTTGTGTTTTTATCAGATTAATTATACTAGTTATTCTAATTAATCACCAGTATTTTTAGATTATTACTTCCTGTTTCCTATTTTTGCTTAACAATTAAATTCACCATATATATGAACCTTCACGAATATCAAGGAAAAGAGATATTAGCAAGTTTTGGGGTGCGCATCCAAAGAGGAATAGTTGCCCAAAATGCAAAAGAGGCTGTTGAGGCTGCAAAGCAATTAACTGCTGAAACCGGAACTGGATGGCACGTTATTAAAGCGCAAGTACACGCAGGTGGTCGTGGTAAAGGTGGTGGTGTAAAATTAGCCAAAAACCTTAAAGAAGTAGAAGAGATAGCAAACCAGATTATTGGTATGAACTTAATTACACCGCAAACTTCTGCGGAAGGTAAAAAAGTACACCAGGTATTGGTTGCCGAGGATGTTTACTACCCAGGCGAAAGCGAAACTAGTGAATTCTATATGTCTGTTGTATTAAACAGAGCTACTGGTAAGAATATGATTATGTATTCTACAGAAGGTGGTATGGACATAGAAGAGGTTGCTGAAAGTACTCCGCACTTAATTTTTACAGAGGAAATTGACCCAGCTACAGGATTGTTAGGTTTTCAAGCAAGAAAAATTGCTTTTAACTTAGGTCTTTCAGGTACTGCGTTCAAAGAGATGACAAAATTTGTTGCATCATTATATAAGGCATATGTAGAAAGTGATTCTAATATGTTCGAAATTAACCCAGTATTAAAAACATCTGATGATTTGATCATGGCTGTTGATGCTAAGGTTTCTATTGATGATAATGCACTATACCGTAGAAAGAAGTATGCTGATATGCGTGATCTTAGAGAAGAGAATGCTATTGAAGTTGAAGCAAGAGAGGTTGGTCTTAACTATGTAGATCTTGACGGTAACGTTGGGTGTATGGTTAACGGCGCAGGTCTTGCAATGGCAACTATGGATTTAATTAAAATGGCAGGCGGTGAGCCAGCTAACTTCTTAGATGTTGGTGGTACTGCAGATGCTAAAAGAGTTGAAGAGGCATTTAGAATTATATTAAAAGATCCTAATGTTAAAGCAATTTTGGTTAATATATTCGGTGGTATTGTTCGTTGTGATCGTGTAGCACAAGGTATTGTTGATGCTTACAAGAATATGGGCGATTCAATTAAAGTGCCAATTATTGTAAGATTGCAAGGTACTAATGCTGAAATAGCAAAAGAGATTATTGACAATTCTGGACTTGCAGTACAATCTGCTGTACAGTTTCAAGAGGCTGCAGATAAAGTAAAAGCTGTATTGGCTTAAACAAGTTTGCTTATCATATTATATAAAGACCATTCTTATTGAATGGTCTTTTTTTGTTTAAAAATGTAATGTAATTATTGAAAATGTATTTTAAAGGGTTAAAAATTGCATATTTTATTAATTTAATATTAAATAGATGTTAAAATTATCATATTAATATTTTAAATGCGTTATTTTGTAGTATATGTAATATATACGTATAATTTCAAACCATTAAAATATATAGTATGAAAAAAGTCAAAATTATTTTAATCGCAATGTTAACATTCGGGATTGGAACTGTTACGGCTCATAATACGGAGTCTAATGAGGACAAAGGAACAAAGTGGATAACTGCTCAAATTCATGAGATGTTAGCTGATGAGGATATACCTGATCAAATAAGAGGAGCCAAAGCCGAAATTAAAATTGCCGTTGCAGAAGATGGTATGTACAGATTGTTATCAATTGAATCTACCAATAGTAAATTAAAAGAGTTTTTAAAAAACGGTATTGATTTTAAAAATCTTGAACCGGGCAATTCAGATATAGTTTACGTTATTCCAATAGAAATAGCAGACTAGTAGAATTACCACTTACCATTTTATAAAGAACGCTTATTGAGCGTTCTTTTTTTTGTCAATTAATATAGAAATATCAGTTATTAAGTAGTTATTGTGTTTTCTGTTTTAAGTAATCGTAGTCATAAAAGGAGGAAATCTATATTTTATGTTACCGAAATGAAATAATGGTTAAGACTCTATTATCATGTTTTTTGCATGACTTGTATTTCTAAATTTGGGGTGTATAATTGAGGAATTAGTATTAAAGAGATGTTAAAATGAGATTTAATTGTAACATTCTTATTTTACAATCGTCTTTTTAGTAATTCATCATCAATCAATTATTAATCAAACTTCAGAACAACTGGAGTAAAAAACAAAAAGTCATGAGAAAATTAAGTTTAGTAGTCGTAGCTGCAATGCTACTTGCAACAGGTAATGTAATAGCTAACGATGTAAAAGGTGAAAACCCTACAAGAAATCTTTCAATTCAGATATCAGAAATGTTATCAGAAAATAACTTTTCTGAAGAGCATAACGATCTAACTGCACAGGTACGTTTTACCTTAAATGCAGATGGCGAAATTGTGGTATTATCTGTAAGTACAAAATTTGATAAAATGGAAAGTTTTGTCAAAAGCAAATTAAACTATCAAAAGGTTAATTTGGCAGATGTAGAGGAAGGTAAAGTATATACCATTCCTGTACGAATAGAGGCATAACTCAATATATTATGCCAGTAAAAAATCTTAATACACAGAGGTGTATTAAGATTTTTTCTTGTTTTTATACTTCACAGCGCTAACGGCAGTATCTACCTTATTCATCTGTTTTGTTTTAAAATCTCTTCTTTCACTATTTTTTTGGGCAGTCTTTTGAACCGGTTTTTTGGTACTGGTTGCCATAGCCAAAAGAACTTCTCCGGGTATTTTAGGCTCTTCTTTTGTTCCACGTAGATGAAGAACTAATCCGTTTAAGAAATTACGTAGCACTTGATCTCCGCATTCCATGTAATTAGGGTGGTCCTCGTTTCTAAAGAACGCACCTAATTCACTTTTAGAGATTTTAAAATCTACAAGCTGTAATATCTCTACGATTTCATCATCCCTGAATTTTAATGCAACTCTAAGTTTTTTAAATATATCATTATTAGTCATACAGCAAATTTAAGGACTGCAAGTTATTATAAAAATATGACCTGTTGGTTGGTGTGCCTTAATAATAGGTTGGTTTTATGTGAATGAAGGTTATTTAATTTTATTTTTTAGGCAGATTATCTACATCCTATAATATAGTTCGTTGTTTACATATCTTAAAATTTTTGCAATATGACCATAGGGATTACTCTTGTAAAAGCGAAACTATAGATTAATAAGTGGCTATTTAAATTATTTTTTTTGTTTGGACCAATCTTTAGGAAATCAAAATCCCCTTAAATGAAATAAAACAGCTGACTTTTACGTTAAAAACATGTAGCAGCTGAATATCAATTTGTTACATAAGAATATGCCTACTACTAAAGAAAAGTTGAGTATTTTATCAGAAATGATTTCGTTTGCGAAAGTTAATAACGAGGTGAAAGAATCAGAGTATGATTTTCTTTTTTCGGTTGCCCAGCAATTAGAGGTAAGTAAAAAGACTTTTGATAGCCTCTTTACTTCTAACGTTGAACATGTAATTCCTAAATCACAATCAGAACGGTTATTGCAATTTCATAGGTTGATTTTGCTAATGAATGTCGATGATGATCAAGATGTCAATGAGGTTAAAAGAATTTATGATATCGGTTTAAACATGGGTTTGCCACCGGGTGCAATTCAGCAAGTACTTTCTATAATGCATAAGTACCCGAATAAAATAGTTCCACCAGAGGTATTAATTTCTATTTTCAAAGCACATTATAATTAAGACCAAGATATAAAGTCAGCATCCAATTTACCAAGATCTCTTTTGTTTTCTATATTACTGTTGGCGTCTGCTCTTAGTTCATCTATTTCTTTTTCAATAACTTCTAATTGCTCAGAATTAACCACGTGCGTGGTGAGTGTTTTTAACATGTGCATCAATTTTCTCATTACCGTAATATCATGCTTACAGTAAAGTCTGTACGTAGCCATGACATTAAATAAAACTTCAGAAAATTTTACACATTTAATTCGTGTCCAATTTTCTTTTTCTTCATCGGTAATGTATTCAAAATCTGCCTTTCGCATTAAATTTAAAAAGAGTGACGTTAAATAGTCAATTGTGTTTAAAGCTGTTCCTGGGTCATTAATACCTGGCGACATTGCCTTTACCCCAATTTCAGAAATTTGTCTAAAACCATAGATGTAGTTTTCTCCAATTAGCTCTTCGTTACTAAAAAGTAGTGTGCTGGTTATCTTTTTCTTCAATTCATCATTTAAAGGCTTTTCAGATTTAAAACCAATGGTGCCGTCTAAAATGAATTGTCCTTTATGTAATTGAATGATAACTTTTATTGAGTTCTCTTTGCATAACTCTAGTAAATCATCGTTCAGTACTCCGTAAAAATAACCAGTTTCGGTAATTTCATATGCTTCCCAATGTTCATGATTTGGAAACTCGAAAGTGTTCACCTCTTGTTCTTCTATAATTGATGTTATTTCAGATTTTGTTCTAGAGTGAATTGCTGTTAGAATATTACCAACCTGTATCGCTTGTGAGATATGGTGAATGAAATATATGAAAGCCGCCAAACATACGACTACTAGAATAATGCCCAATAATACCGAAAATCCGGGAGTTTGATAGGTATTTTCAGTAGGCTCAATTGAGATAAGAATGAAGATGTTATAAAGTATAGTAGCAATGTATAGACCTAAAACAATTTGATGCTTCTGGTCAGATATGATGCCTGGTAATACTCTTGGTGAGAAGTTACTAGAAGCTTGATTTAATAACACCATAACCATAGAGAAACTAAATACAGTTAATGAAATTAAACCACCTATAAGGGTGCTTAAAATGGTTTTAGCTGTGTCAGTATTGTCAATTACCAATGCTGGTGCTACCTCATTGAGGTATGCAGAAATATTCTTTTGCTCCAGATAAATCATTAAAAACGCCAAAAGAAATCCTGCTAAAGATATAATAGTAGGGTAAAAAGCAATTCTGGTTCGTATCTGGTGAAAAAAGTTGATTAATCTATCCATGCTATAAATTCTCTTTATAAAATTAGTGAATGAGAGCTCAGATAACTGTCTGATATGCTAAAATTACAGACTCGTATAATTAAAACAGGACAAAATGGCACTATATTAAGTGGTAAACATGTCATTATGGCGTTTTTATTTGGTTGGTATATGATTTGTTCTATTCATATCAACTATTAAATTAATTTATTTAAAATATAATATTATGAGTTTAACAAAGAAAAATGACGTTTTGTTCCCAGCATTAATGAATGAGATTTTTAGACCAGATTGGTTTGGTGGAACTGAGAATTCACGTTCATCTCTGCCTGCAGTAAATATAAAGGAAAATGAAAAAGATTTTGAATTAGAGCTTTTTGTTCCTGGTAGGGTGAAGGATGATTTTAAAATTGAAATTGACGATACCGTATTATCAATTTCAGCAGAAATTAAAGAAGAGAGTACAGAGGTGAAAGAAAATTTTACTCGTAAAGAGTTTAGTATTTCATCTTTTAAAAGAGCATTTACATTACCTGAGACTGTTGCAACAGATAAAATCGAAGCAACTTATGAAGGGGGAATTTTAAAATTTAATATTCCAAAAAAAGAAGAGGCTTTACCAAAGCCAAAAAGATTGATTGAGTTAAAGTAAGTTTTGGTTAGTAAGTTTTTTTAGGTTGGTTTGAGTTGTTTAGTTGGAGTGCTTTGAGAAATCAAAGCACTTTTTTTTGAGCCTATTTTAAGGCTTCTTTCCATTTTTATTATATGTCATATTCTGAATTGAAAATGAACATGAATAATCATTTTAGTAATTATGTAATTAACTCATTTGAGATTATTTCAGCGTAATTTTTTGTGACTTTATTTTTCTCATAATTAGAAATAATTATGTTGAAATTTAGAATATGTTTTTGTAAAATAGAGTAGGAGGTTTGTTGCTTTTTTATGTATTAAAAAGGCGTTCTTGAAGTGTTGTAACTAGATTTTTTGTTTCAGAAATTAACTGTTTTTTGGAGTGTAAAATCGGCAGTTTTATTGTTCGGAAAATTAGCGTAAATTCGTAATAGCTGTTTTCTTGATTCTCTGATATTCAAGAATTGATTCTTGCTTGCGAATTTTATAAAATGATAAACTTAAGATGTTTTGAAATTGAAATGAAATTAGCTTAAAAATATCTTCAAACTCATTTTTTGTAAGAAAGTTATCTTTTTAGTCTTGTCTAAAAATATTATTTAAGTGATTATTATCCAGTATTTTATGTGATTTCATGTAAAGTTTAAATATATCTAACCTCTGTTTTAGTTTAATTTGCCTAAACTTGAGTTATTCTTGCTCTTGTAATGACTTTATTTCATCTCTTAACTTCGCTGCTTGCATAAAATCTAATTCTTTTGCAGCTTTTTCCATAGCCTTTCTTTTGTCTTTTATGAGCTTTTCTATTTGCTCTTTTGTAAGATAATCCATGTCTGGTTCGGCAGCTCTTAACTCCTCTTTTATGAAGTGATATGTAGAGACTGAATTCTTAGAAAGGACACTGTCTAAACTTTTATTCAAAGCCTTAGGTGTTAGGTTGTGATCTGTGTTATATTGTATCTGTTTTTGTCTTCTGTAATTTGTTTCGTCAATGGTTTTTTGCATACTCGCAGTTATCTTATCTGCGTACATAATTGCACGACCATTTAGGTTTCTTGCAGCTCTACCAACCGTCTGTGTTAACGATCTATTGCTACGTAAAAATCCCTCTTTGTCAGCATCTAATATTACCACTAAAGAAACCTCTGGTAAGTCTAATCCTTCACGTAATAAATTGACTCCGATAAGGACATCAAAAATTCCTTTTCGGAGATCTTGCATGATTTCTACGCGCTCTAAAGTGTCAACATCACTATGAATATATCTACATCTAATATTGATTCTGTCCATGTATTTTGCCAACTCTTCTGCCATTCTTTTTGTCAAAGTAGTGACTAAAGTCCGCTCATCTTTTTCAACACGAATTTGAATTTCTTCTACCAAATCATCAATTTGGTTAAGGCTTGGTCTTACTTCAATTATAGGGTCAAGAAGTCCTGTTGGTCTGATCACTTGTTCCACATAAACACCTTGACTCAATTGTAATTCGTAATCTGCGGGTGTTGCACTTACATATAAAACCTGATTTTGTAACGCTTCAAATTCTTCAAATTTTAGAGGTCTATTGTCCATTGCAGCAGGTAAACGAAAACCGTAATCAACCAAGTTTACTTTTCTAGAACGGTCACCGCCATACATGGCATGTACTTGGGGTATGGTAACGTGACTCTCATCTATTACCATTAAATAGTCATCGGGAAAATAATCTAACAAACAGAAAGGTCTGGTACCTGGCTCACGACCGTCTAAATATCTGGAATAGTTTTCAATACCTGAGCAATACCCAAGTTCACGTATCATTTCTAAGTCAAAATTGGTACGTTCTTCTAATCTTTTTGCTTCAAGTGGCTTTCCAATTTCTTTGAAGTAGTCTATCTGTTTAACTAAATCATCTTGTATGTTATGGATTGCATTCTGTAAAACATCTTTAGAGGTCACAAACATATTTGCTGGGTAAATAGTAAGTGTTTCGTAAACTTCTATAATATTATTATTAAATGGGTCAAAAGCTTCTATTTCTTCTATTTCATCGCCAAAAAAGTGAATTCTATATGCATGGTCGGCATAACTAGGAAAAACGTCTACAACGTCACCTTTTACCCTAAAATTACCGTTTTTAAACTCCGCCATAGTTCTAGAATATAGCGATTGTACCAATAGATGCATTAGCTTGGTTCTAGCAATAACTTGATCCTTTTTTATGGAGATGACATTTTTCTGAAATTCAACGGGGTTACCAATACCATATAAACAAGAAACCGAAGCAATAACGATTACATCTCTTCTACCTGACAATAAAGAAGAAGTGGTACTAAGACGTAATTTCTCAATATCTTCATTAATTGAAAGATCCTTTTCAATGTAAACACCACTTGTTGGTATAAATGCTTCTGGCTGGTAATAGTCGTAATACGATACAAAATACTCCACCGCATTATCAGGAAAAAACTGCTTGAATTCTGAATATAACTGGGCTGCCAAGGTTTTGTTATGCGCTAATAATAATGTTGGTTTTTGAACTTCTTCAATTACATTAGCTACCGTAAATGTTTTACCTGAACCTGTTACACCTAATAATGTCTGGTATTTTTCCTTGTCATTTATACCTTTTACCAATTCTTTGATGGCATTTGGTTGATCACCAGTGGGTTTGAAGTCTGATACTACTTTAAATTTCATGCTATAAAATTACGAAAGAAGTGCCATTTAAAAGAGTTCAATAAAAAGAATAGTGACTGCTATCGCTTTAAAGAAAAATGACCGGTAATTACTTCATTATTTTCTGCATTTTCAAATCGATACCAGTAATCTGATGATGGTAAAGGTTTTCCGTTAAATTTGCCGTCCCAAGTGTTATCTAAAGATTTTGTCTGAAATAATAATTGGCCATATCGGTTATGAATACTTAATGTACCAGCAGGAGAACAGACATCAGTAATGGGTACATACCTATCATGTACACCATCATTATTTGGAGTGAAGAAATTAGGGAAATCAATTGTACAAGATATTTCTGGTTCAGGCTCTGGCACAGGTGTTTCTTCACATGATAAAGGATCTATGGTAATAGTAAAACTGTTTTCGTTAGAGCAAGATGCAGAATCATCAAAAATATAAATGGTCTGCGTCGTGTTTATGATATCACCTGCGTAAAGTTCGGTACCTGTGCCGTTTGGTTGAGTAAAGTAGTTACCGCTGTTCAGTACTGGTAATATATGGTTTTCACAAACTTCCATATCTAAAATACTGTCAACAAGTGTAGGGTTTTCTATTTGAATATTAAATTCGTTTTCATCAGAACAACCAGTGGTACCGGCATACATATATAGTGTTTGCGAAGTGGTTATCACATCTCCAGCGTTTAGTTGCGTACCTCCGGCATTGGTCTGTGTATAGTAGAAATTATCTGCAGAAAGTGTAGGTAAGGTGTAACTCAAGCAAGCATTGACATCTGCAGGATCATCAGCGGTCAGAGCTGTTCCTATTTGAATGTCAAATTCGTTTTCATCAGAACAACCATTGGTACCGGCATACACAAAAAGTGTTTGTGAAGTGGTTATCACATCTCCAGCGTTTAGTTGGGTACCTCCAGCATTGATCTGTGTATAGTAGAAATTATCTGCAGAAAGGGCAGGTAGGGTGTAACTCAAGCAAGCATTGACATCTATTGGGGCGTCTGCGGTTGGAGCTGTTCCTATTTGAATGTCAAATTCGTTTTCATCAGAACAACCAGTGGTACCAGCATACACAAAAAGTGTTTGCGAAGTGGTTATCACATCTCCAGCGTTTAGTTGCGTACCACCTGCATTGGTCTGTGTATAGTAGAAATTATCTGCAGAAAGGGCAGGTAAGGTGTAACTCAAGCAAGCATTGACATCTGCTCGGTCATCAGCGGTCGGAGTTGTTTCTATTTGAATGTCAAATTCGTTTTCATCAGAACAACCAGTAGTACCGGCATACACAAAAAGTGTTTGTGAAGTGGTTATCACATCTCCAGCGTTTAGTTGCGTACCTCCAGCATTGGTCTGTGTATAGTAGAAATTATCTGCAGAAAGTGTAGGTAAGGTGTAACTCAAGCAAGCATTGACATCTGTTGGGTCATCAGCGGTTGGAGCTGTTCCTATTAAAATGTCAAATTCGTTTTCATCAGAACAACCTGTAGTACCGGCATACACAAAAAGTGTTTGCGAAGTGGTTATCACATCTCCAGCGTTTAGTTGGGTACCTCCAGCATTGGTCTGTGTATAGTAGAAATTATCTGCGGAAAGTGCAGGTAAGGTGTAACTCAAGCAAGCATTGACATCTACTGGGTCGTCTACGGTTGGTATTACGCAATTAATAATTATAGTTATATCGTTTCTAATCAAAGTAAGATCAGTAACAATATCACTTGTTATTTCTGCATAATAGACTCCTGCATCAGTAGCTTCTATATTGTTTAAAACTAGTGTAGGGCTATCTGGTGCACCTGTAATTGGCATACCATCTTTAAACCATTGATAATGATTTTGCGATCCACTAACCGTTGTAGTTAGGGTAACGTTATCACCAATATTTTCATTTAAAGTTAAAATATCATTAACCTTGGCTTGTGGATTATCACGAAAACCAGAAAAATTTGCGTCGTAAAAAGGGAATTCATTTTCGAAATCACCGAATTGAAAACGATTGTCTGATATAGTAAGATTTTGAGTAAAAGTAGGTATTACAGTAAAATCAGGTACAGTACCTTCCAGTTGGTTATTGTTAACATTAAAATTGGAGAGATTGTTCCACTGGTTATAGGTAGCCGGAATGGTTCCTGAAAAAGAATTATTAAATGCATTAAAGACCTCGAGGTTGGTCCATTGGTTATATGATTGAGGGAAATTCCCGCTTAAATCGTTTCTAGAAACATTGAATGTTTCAAGATTTACCCATTGTGAAAAGTTTGGAGATAATGAACCTGTAAGATTGTTCGTGTCTGCTGAAAAGTTTTCTATTTGCGTGAAACTTGAATAACTATCAGGAATAGTACCTTCTAAATCATTATTATACACTTCAAATCTTATAATGTTGGTCCAACTAGAATAACTTGCCGGTAGCGTCCCTGATATTTGGTTGTTTGCAACACTGAAATATTCCATATTTACCAAGTTGGATAGTGATACTGGTAATGTGCCGGAAAGTGCATTGCCCCAAAGATCTAAAGTTCTTAAGTTTACTAAGTTTCCATAAGAATTTGGAATAGAGCCGGTAAGGCCACCTATAAAGGCATTGGTGTATGACTTTAAACGAAGGATTTGTAGATTTGTTAATTCAGAATACTCCTCAGGTAAATTTCCATCTATTCGTGTGGATTGAATGGATAGTTCTATCAAATTTGTTAAGTTTCTCAATGAGACTGGCAGATTTCCTGTTAGCTGTTGTTGCCCTAAAATAAGACTCCTTAGCTCCACTAAATTTCCTAAGCTTACTGGTATTGTTCCGGTAAGGTCATTATCAGAGAGATTTAGATATGTCAGGTTCACCAAATCACCATATTCAGGATAGATAGTTCCCGTAAAATTATTATCACCTAAATGTAATACCGATAATTGTGTCATATCTGTGACCTCTATAGGAATATTACCAGTTAAATCATTATACCAAACATTTAAGGAAACTAAATTAGGTAGTGTTGTAATACTAACAGGAAGAGTACCGGTAAGGCCACTTGCCGATATATCTATTGTTGTTAAAAATTCTAAATCTGCTAATTCATCTGGAATAAAGCCTGACTGAATATTGCTGGTATTGGCATAGTTAATAGGATTCATATCCATGGCAACTACATGACCTCCAGCAATGGTTAAGCCATACCAAGCGTTTGTGACAGGTCCTGAAAAATCCCAATCGTTACCTGGTATTGCGTCGTTTTCACTAGTCCAAGTTGCACCATTTGTTGCTGTATAAAATGCTTGAAGTGCATTTCTCTCAGCAAGTGTCACTTGGGCAGAAAGCATTCCGAATATTCCAAAAAAACAGATGAAACTTAATACTCTTGTCATTGATTGGTATTTACTTGATCTTAAAAATCTTAAGTTTATTTTTAAGGTAAGCTATGAATATAAAGACTTTACTTGTGAATGTAATATTTTTAGTAAGTTTTTAGATTAACGGGATAACGTAGCTGTTTCCTTACTAGCGGGTGATTATAAATTGACATAATTAATGTCATCTTTAAGACACTTTTGAAATTATTGTGGATGATATAGTTAGAAGTACCTTATATAAAATTGAGATTTCTTATAACATTGAAAAAAGAGGTAAATACTATCTTTTCAAAGTAAAATGACCCATTATGGGTTTCTGATTAAGAAAACTAGCTTTGTACCAATAGTCAGATTGCGGCATTTGTCTATTATTAAAAGTCCCATCCCATCCCATTCTATTTGGGTTAATTTGTTGAATTAAGCTTCCATATTGGTTGAATATATGTATCACCTCTATGACAGCTTCAAAATTTTCTATTGGAGGTATATACTGCCAATGATCATTTATGCCATCGCCATTAGGAGTGAAAAAGGAAGGGAAATCTTTCTGAGAAATGTCTCTGTC
The DNA here is from genome assembly GCF_900142175.1 of Maribacter aquivivus. Classification (NCBI taxonomy): domain Bacteria; kingdom Pseudomonadati; phylum Bacteroidota; class Flavobacteriia; order Flavobacteriales; family Flavobacteriaceae; genus Maribacter; species Maribacter aquivivus. The sequence continues at coordinate 2,208,408 of NZ_FQZX01000001.1, forward strand.
AACAGTTCTTTGGGTGATGCCGCATCCATTTTTGTCTCGTACAAAAGCAATATGGTCACCACTTAATATTTCAGTAAATATGGGGGAATCTTGGTAAGGACCGTCACGATTATCTAAAGAATATTCATATTGACCACCACCTGTAGCATTAATATTTATTGTTTTACCCATTGCCGTATTGGTTATGTTTATTGACGTAATCGTAGCTTCTTCCGATGCTACTACATCTATAAGTTTAGAACTTACGCATTCAATATCTCCGGCATCAGTAGTGATTTTGTTATACGCTTCAAACCGATATTTACCTGGTGTAGAAATAGCTACACTTTGTGTTTCTGATAGCAACGTTTCTTCGCTACCGCTATTTGTTAAAAACCATCGAAAACCATCAGCATTATCGTTTGATGAAATGGTATAGGGAAGTTCGTCACTACATATACCTACAATGTTGGGTAAATTAATTATTGGAGCTCTATATATTAACTCGCCAGTAGCTTCAGAAATATAGGGGTCACAAACATAAACCGCAAAACTGGTTGTGAATATTTCTTCTATACAAGATGTTGCAATGCCGATATCATTATAGGGTTCTATTTTTACATAAATATTTGAGTTTTGTGGTAGATCTTCTGGTGGGTCGTAACTTAATTCATTTTTAATGTCAAGGTTATTTACTATTTCATTACCATTTGGCGTAGTACCAATAGATAAATAATATCCAGTCGCTGTCGGTACATATTCCCATTCTATATCTGTGATAATTGTTACGCTACCTGCATTATTATCTGGTGTAATTAAAATGGAGCAAGTAGGGGGTGTGGTAATTTCTACCGTTGTAAATACAAGCTCATCACAGCTAATTGGCGGACCATCATATGGAACTAAACTTAATGTTGCGTACATAGTGATGTTGTCTGGTAAACCTAACGGCGGCGTGTAGAAAGGGTTGGTGCCAATAGGTTTTCTGTCTAAAATGTCTGTGCCTTGTGGTGTGGTGCCAATAGAAAGTATATAGCCGTTGTAGCCCAATACATTTGTCCAAGTTAGTGTAGTGTTTACTTCAATGTTATCTGCACCGTTGTTCGGAAAAGTAAATTCTGTACACTCTTGGCCATAAAAAAATGCACTTGTCAAAAAGAGGCATATCAACCTCAAGAAGAAAGACATTTTTTTAATATTCATTTTGTATAAATTAATTCCCTTATCGTTTCAAACTAAAATGACCTTTGATAATTTTATTATTGGTGGCAATAGCTTTGAACCAGTAATTTGATTCTGGAAGCGCCCTACCATTCAAATTTCCGTTCCATCCATCTGTATTTGGTGCTACTTGGGCTAGTAATGCACCGAATTTATCAAATATATAAATTACCGATACATTGTTTTTATCTGTTCCAACCGGTGGTATAAACTGCCAATAATCATTGATGCCATCTCCATTTGGGGTAAAGAAATTTGGAAAACCGTTTACTGTTAAATCTAATTCAACCAAACGTTCAACTATTCCACACCCGTCCTTATCACGAACATATATTGTATGGTTTTGTAACGAGATATTAGTAAAACGATTAGAGTCTTGGTAGGGTCCGTCTTCATTGTCTATGGCATAGTCATAATTACCATTTATCGCTGTTATTACATCATAATTGACGGAATTGGCTCCAATTTGAACCTTTACATCATCTATATCTGGTTTTTGAGATATTTCTACCCTAAATATTTTTGAAGAAGAACATTCGAATGTTCTGCCCGAATCTTCGATGTTTATATAAGCTTCATAAAGATATTCACCTTCTTCATCTATAGAAACTTCTGCAGTAGTAGATAATAAAGTTTCATTGCCATTATCATCTAATTTATACCATCTATAGCCATCTGCTTCATCGGTCGCGGTTATAACATCTAAATCATTGCCGATGCAGATGGAAACGGAATCCGGAAAGTTTAATTCCGGATTTAAAACTAATAATTCTCCACTTTCCGGGTCAAAATATGGTCCGCAACCTAATAACGTGGAAAAAGTTTCTTGTGTGCAGCCTATAGCTTCACCTGCTTCGTTGAAAGGGTATATGGTAATAAAGAAAGTGCGGTTGGGTTCAAAATTGATAATAAGTGTTGAGGTCTTATAAAATATAGCATCTTCTAAAATATCTTTATTGAAGGGTGATGTGCCTATTGATACTCTATAACCTATGGCATTTGGCACTGCGTTCCATTCTAGAGTCGGACTTAAGGGAACATTCGTTTCTCCATCAAAAGGGGAAATCATACTGGTACAAAGTGGTAATACCGCTGCGGCGGCAGTTGTAAAGACTGAAGAGCTGCAACTATCTGCCAAGCCAATTCTATTGTAGGGTATTACCGTTACGTAAATATCCGTTTCGGCGGGTAGATCTGCAGGCGGATTATAACTTAAAGTATTTTCCACGTCTGTACTTGCAAGAATTTCATCGCCATTTTCTGTGGTGCCAAGTGATATGAAATAACCTGTTGCACTGGGCGCAGCATTCCATGATATGTTGGTGGAGCTATTTATATCTATAGCGTTGTTCGACGGACTAATAGATGAGCTGCAATTTGGTGCTTCGCTTAAAGCTGCCGTTACAAAACTTTGGCTATCACAAATAATATTTGGTTGATTAAAAAAGAATAATGTAATGGTGATAAATATTTCGGTATTCTCTGGTAGCCCTGTAGGTGGAGTGTAACTTTTTGCCGACCCAACATTTTTCTCATTTAAAATATCGTTGCCACCTTCGGTCGTACCCAATGAGATAATATAGCCAGGTACACCTACAACAGCTTCCCAACTAATAGTCGCATCTACCGGTACCAATGTAGTGCCATTTGCAGGATTTATAAGGGCGGGGCATTCTTGTGCAGTTGACTTAAAAATGCCCAATAGCATTGCCATGAAAAACATTGGTGCGACCAATATTTTGGGTATTCTCAAGTCCCATTTATTTTTCATAGCATTTTCGTAAACAATACAATATACTACAAAATGAAAATCTACACTTTTATAGCACTGATAATCAAGATAAATTACTTGTTAGAATAGCTAAATTAAAGGTCTCGTCTTTTCAAAATTGCATAAGACCCATAAATGAAAATGGCTATCCATGCCATTACAATTAAAATTTCATACCAATGTATGTAATAATCTAATGCGAGTTTTTCTCCCATTTGGTTGGCCACAGATTGTACAGCTCCTAATCTTGAGAACGGTTCTTTGATAAGGTTGAACATTGCTTGTAGCGGAAAAAAGCCCATAACGATATCAGTAGTTTCCCCGTCAAAAAATTTCCATCGAATAATACCTCTAAAAATACCTTCAAAAACTTGCCATAAAATTAAAAAGCCAAGTGCAAAAGCTGACCTTTTTACTAAAACACCTAAGAAGAGACAAAAAGAAAAGAAACCTGTTAGTTTAATGAAAAATGCCAAAAGGAACTCTAAATCGCTTAAAATGATAGAAATTTCGGTAAAATCAGAGTAAATAAGCCCTAAAACTAAAGAAACTATAAATACAAAAATAGTAGATACTAACGCGAAAGTTATAACCGTCAAGAATTTTGAAAGTATAAATTCCTTTTTTGAGAGTCCGTCAATTAGATTCTGTTTTATCGTCTTATTACTGTATTCATTAGACATCATTGAAACAATAACGATGGCTAAGAATAGTTTGAAGAACGCTGTGATAAATGTGTTGAAATGCCAGATATAAGGAAAGTTAAAAATACCCTGATCTGCTAAGTGAAACTTTATAGGACCTATATCAAATTTGATGGCTGCTACCAATGCGATAGAGGTCAAAAGCGCGAAATATGAAATAATGAGCACTTTGCTAGCCCTATTGTTCCAAAGTTTTATAAATTCTATTTGAAGTAATCGTATCATGATGGTAGGTTGTTAGGCGTTAGCATTTTTAGTTAAGGCTAGAAATTGCTCTTCTAAACTTTCTTTTCGTTTTACTAAATGAGATACGATAATACCTTTGTCAAAAAGTAATTTATTTAATGACTGTGCATCTAGTTCTGAAGTTAAAATTGCAGTAACCAAACCATTATCTTGTTTTATACTTCCAAAATGCTCGTTGGTATTCAAGTACGATGTTAATTTTTCTAAGTCATCAGATTTTAATTCGAAAAAACCGAAACTTGCTTGTAAGCTGTCTACCCTGCCAGCGTACAGTTTTTCGCCTTTTCTTAAAATGACTACATGTGAACATACTTTTTCTACCTCATCTAATAAATGTGATGCCAATAGAATTGTTGTTCCTTTTGCAGCAATTGTCTTTATGATTTCCCTGATCTGATGAATTCCTTGTGGATCTAGACCATTGGTAGGTTCATCTAAAATTAATATTTCTGGATCGTTCAATAGGGCAGAGGCAATAGCTAAACGCTGTTTCATCCCAAGAGAAAAAGTCCTGAATTTGCTATTTTTTCGATCCAAAAGACCCACTAAATCTAGTTTTTCCTCAATTTTATTTACTGATACATCTTTGATTTTACAAACTAATTTTAAGTTTTGCAAAGCGGTCATGTACGGGTAGAAGTTTGGGCGTTCTATGATTGCGCCCACTTTCTTTAATGCTTCATGGGTTGAGGTATCGCCACCAAACCAAGCGAAGTCTCCGCTGGTTTTATTGACTACGTTTAATACAATGCCCAGGGTAGTTGATTTGCCGCTACCGTTAGGTCCAAGAATACCATAAACATTGCCCTTTTCTATAGTAAACGATAAATCTTTTACTGCAGTTAGGTGCCCGAATTTTTTGGTAAGATGATTGACTGTTAGAATAGTACTCACGTCAAGTTTTTTGATTGGTTACAACTACTTGACGATAAACTTGAAGGTTTGTTACAATAAATATTTAATTTGCTGTTGCCCTGAAGGTGATTCTTCTATTAGTGATTACTGTTTTTGGTGTGTTAAAATTGACAGTTACCGTTTCTGAAGGGTCATCAGTAGTAATATTAGTATCTGTTTGATCTTGAGAATTACTAATGTTATTGGTATATGTTGCAGTTGATGTATTCACATCTGGTAAAGAAACACGCGTTACTAAAGTCAAAGTTTCCAATTCGCCACTATTCATACTACCAACAGACCAGTTGGGGTAAGTAAAACTACCTTTTGAAACTGAAGATGATAATAATGAAATGCCGTCCGGTAAAATATCTGTAATTACAAGATTAGAAATGGAGTTTATACCAAAACTTTCTACGGTAATGGTAAAGGTTACAGTTTCGCCATCGCTAACTGTATTCTGGTCAGCCACTTTTTTTATGACCACATCTGGGTCGCAATAATAGGCCGTTAAAGGTTGAGAATCATAAGTACAACCGCCTTTTGTAACTCTTACATAGTAATCACCAGCTTGTGTTGGTTTATATGTAGCACTATCTGCACCTGCAATTAATACTCCGTTTTCAAACCATTGGTAATCATCAAAATTAGGGTCCACAACTTCTACTTCAGCTGTTGGTAGACAACCACCTCCAGTAACTTGAAGGTCTACTTCTGGTACGGTATCAAAACCTGAAAAGTAACCGGCAATACCTCTTGCGCCACTAAAACCTATAAAACCTACTGCTATAGGACCTGTAGAATTTACAGTAACATCACCTGTTAAATTTGGAACATAGTATGTTTTCCATAAGGTTGTTCCTGCCACTGCAGAAGGCGCTGGTAGGGCTACTGGGCCGCTGCCATCCTCTACTGTTATATTGGCATCGGGTGTTGTAGTAGAAGCTATAAGCGTTACGCCACCGGTCATGGTAACTCCGGCTGCATCTTCTATGTGTGTAATATTATCTACCGTATCTGGTAACAAACAGTTTACGGGAGCAATAAAGTTTAAGCCTTGCGTGTAAATTGCACTTGCACCTGCCATTAATTGATACGCATAGGCATCTTTTGAAGTGGTTACAAACATATTTCCACCTGCTGAAGAAACGGAATAATTACTTTCTGGTATTTCAAAATAATCACCATCGTTTATGGTAGCTATAGCTGTTGTGCTACCATTTACATAAATATTGGTGCCATTTTGTGTTCCGATTATAATAGGTATTTCGGTTTCACTTGTACCATTACCTCTAATAAAAACATACTCTTTTCCTAATTTATTTTGAGGCACTGGCTGATCAATAGCAGCATCTCTACCAGAATATCCTACCCTTACACTAGTGTTAAGACCACCGTTACTTATAACAATGGGGTTGTTGGAAATAACATCTGCACCTAACCAACCATCTGCATTTGCAGGAGTTTCTGCAACATAAGCTTCAAAAACAAAAGATTCATTGGCATCTAAATTTATGGTATAAGAATCGGCTATTATACCATCTCTATCATTACCTAATCTAAACTCACAATCTGGATCATATCCTGAAACCGTTACTGTAGTGCCATCTTCAGTAGCCATTATGCCTAGTGAATTTGTTAAACTAGCTTGAGTACCTTTATTTGGAGTTCCTCCCCACTTAAAATGATTTCCCATCGCCTGCCTTCCTTTACTTGTAAGGGAAGTTGCTTGTGAGCCGGATCTACCTCTATAATTCGCATAGAATTTTTCTCCACCAGGAGCTTCTAAACGTAAACCACCAATGGTTAGAATAATACCAGTATTACCATTACTCATCATTGTAATATCATTGTCGCCATTGGGTAGCGCTATTTCTTGAGGTATAGTTTTAGATAATGTAGTTGTGCTATAAATAGTTGTAGATGTGCCTCGATAAATGTTTACAGTAAACGCTGTGGTTTCTGGAGTTGATAAGTATATACTCTGTTGGGTAACAGCTTGGTTGTTACCACCTTGTTTTAATGGTGGTAAATAGTGAAGGTCGCTCAACTGGGAAAAACCAGCTGTGGTAACCATTATGAATATTATAAATAAAATTAACTTTTGCTTCATTATAAGCTTTTAGGGGGCATTGAGGTAAAGAAACTTAAATCACCTTAAAACCACAATTATTAGTTGTATAATACTAGTATTAAGTGGTTAATATGTAAAAAGGAGAGGTAGCTGAATTAGCTACCTCTATTAATTTACTTATCTATACAATGTGAAGTTTCCTACAAACTCTCTAGTATCTTCAGCACCATTTAATTTAATGACGTACCAGTAATCTCCAGTTGGCAGCTCATTTTCCTGATAGAATCCGTCCCAACCATCTTCATTATCCTTGAAGGTGAAGACAGAACGACCATATCGATCGTAGATGCTGATGAAAATCTCCGGATAAACCTCTATGTTTTCTGGCATCCAAAAATCGTTTTGACCATCGCCATTAGGAGTAAAGAAATTTGGAATTTCTATATCAATGAATTCAATGAAAATACTTTGTGTAACCTCACATCCATTTTCATCAATTACAGTAATGTCATAGGTGTCTGTTTCGGTTATATAGAATATATTTTCTGAACCTTGTTCAACACCATCAATATAGAACGCATAGTTTTCTTTTCCTCCTACAGCAGTTGCGGTAATTTGGTTAATATTACTTTCTACAACCGTAAGCTCTAACGGGTCAAAAGCTTCTATAACGACATCATAAGTAGCAATACATCCATTTGCATGAGAAATACTGATATAATGATTGCCAGGAGTTAAATTACTGAAACTACCATTTAATTGCATTTCTAATGGATCTACGGTGTCCAAACCAAATAGAATATCATTTTCAATACTTGGGTCGTTCAAAGTTATACTTACATAATTACTAGGACTGTTACCATCACATTCATAAACTGGTTCAACAACGGCACTTAAATCAACACCGGCATCTATAGTAACGATTATTGTTTCTTCACAACCTTGTGCATCTTCAATAAATATGATATAATCACCAGCAGCCAAGTTTGTAAAACTTAACCTGTCTTGTATAAAATCAGTTTCGGATTCTAAACGGGTGCTGTATGGAGCAGTACCACCTATTATGGTTAAATCAATTGTGCCATCTTCTTCACCTACACAAATTTCAGGAGTGGTTGCAGTTGTAATTTCTAATACATCTGGCTCTTCAATAGTAGCTTCAACTAGTTCAAAGCAACCGTTAGAATCTTGTGCAATAATAATATAATCACCAGGTGCCAATTCATCGAACGTATTGTCATCACTAAAACGATCTAAGTTTGGTGAAATAGCATATTGATATACACCAGAACCACCAAGCATATTTACCGTAATAACACCATCTTCTTGTCCATGACAAGTGACATCATTAAAAGTAGTATTTGCAGTATCTATTAGCAGTTCATCTGGTTCGGTAATTGAAATCAATAAAGAGGATACTTCACAATCATCGCTCTGAACCCTTACATAATATGGTCCCGCCAATAAATCTGTAAATAGACCTGTTGGTTGATTTGCACGTACTTCATTTGTTAATCCTGCATCAGAGAATAGGGCATATTGATAGTTGCCTAACCCGCCTTGCGCTTCTGCATTTATGACTCCGCTATTATCACCATTACAGCTAATAGTTGGGTTGTCATTATCTAGCGTAATAGTTAACGGTATAATCGGATTAATAGTAACGCTGTTACTTAGTACCGACACACAACCAAAACTATCTTGAATATAGTACTGATATGTATTTGGCAACACACCTGTGAAAAGATGGGTGTTAGGTCCGTTGGTTTCGTTCATAGCATTGAATGCAGATGTACCATCGGTGTTCCACATATATGGACCAGTACCACCAGAAGCAGTTAATAACAGTTGCGCATCATCTAAACATGTTGCTCTTTGCTCAGTTATTAATTGACCTCTAACTTCAACTGGTTCGGCAATTTCAACGATACTGGTTTCATCAGAACAGTTTAAGTCATCTAGAATAGTAACACTGTAATATCCTGATCTTAAATTCATGAATGTTGCTGTGGTCTGAGAACTAGATGTTTGTAAAAGGTTAGCTCCAGGTCCATCACCATCATATGTTTTAAGAATGTATCTGTAATTTGTAGATACTACTCTTGGCGTAAACGCTGCAGTAATAATACCGTCTGTATCACCTTCACATTCTAAACCTACAACAGATTGAATATTAGCAACAATCGGTTCTGGCGGAGTTAAGGTAAACGCATTGGTAAAAGTTTCTGTACAACCTAAATTATCGGTTACTTCTACTGTATATTGACCATCACTTAAACCGGTAAATAAATTACTGTTTACTTGATTTGCTGTATAAGTTGTTGTTGAACTAACATTTGTTAACATTATATTGAATGGAGCTTCACCACCATTAGGAGTGATGTTTGCACTACCCATGTCATTACTACAACCAACATCTTTTGTTTCTATCGTTGCTAAAGTTATTGCAGCACTTGGAGATGTGATCGTAAATGATTTTTCTTGAATACATTCAGGAGTTCCAACTTGTGAAGCTCTTAAAATATAACTACCTGCTGCAACAGGAATAGATGCTGTTGTACCTGTTCCTGTAAAAGTATCTGCATCATCTGTACGTGTAGTAGCTGTTCCATCGGCATTTAAAACTTCCCAATTGAAATCACCTGTGTAGGTAGCGTCGGTAAACGTTACTTCAATAGCCCCATCTGTTCCAAAACATACTACATCTGCAAGTTTATTCACTTCAATACTAAATGTATTTGGGTCTTCTACAATATGGGTTCTTGTTATTTCACAACCTGTAGTTACATTTTTAATACCAATAGTATAAGTGCCAATAGCTAAGTTTGTAAAAGTATTGTCACCAGTCTGGTACGTGGCAGATGGTAATATTCTAAACTCATAATTAGCAAGATTTGCCGTAGTGTTGGTTACAGTACTATTTACATTTATAGTAATATTTTCTCCACTGTTTACACAGTCTAAATCTCTATCTACATTTACTGTTGCGTCAATAAAAGTGTCATAAGGGTCTATGGTAACAATATGTTCTGTAGAACAACCTTCGTCATCGTATACACGAACAATAATATCACCACCGGCCGCATCTGTGTGCGTATAGGTTAAACTACTGCTGTTTTGAAGTACATTCGAAGTTGCATCATCTATAAATTCATAACGATTGTATGTTCCACTACCACCATTAATTGAACTTGCGTCTATTGTTATTGTGGCATTGTCACCATCATTACCTGTGGCACAACCAAATTGGTCAGGAACGGGAGCAGTAAATGTTACAGCTGCATTTTCATCTATAACCACTGTTTTTACTGTGGTACAGTTATTAGGGCCTCTTGCGGTTACATCATATGAGCCACCAGGTAAACCTGTGAAAGATTGGGTGGTTGCATCCCAAATAGCCGTTGCAGGCATAGGGTTTATCGTATATGTTAACGGATTATTTCCATTATTTACTTGAACCAGTTCTATGCTTCCATCTTCCGCACCTGAACAACTAACTTCAATAGGAGTTGCCATGAAATCTGGACGCGTAGCCGCAGGAATAGTTACTGCAAAAGTTCTACTACAATTTGGTGAAGCCGTGCCTATATCATAAACATTGACCGTATAAATTGTATCTACCGTATTATCTGGAACGGTTACTGGAACATTCATAGCACCACCGGGTAACGCCTGTCTTGTTTCAACATCATTAGATGAGCTGTCAAGAATTTCAAATTCATAATTTCCAGAACCTGAAATACCTTCAATAGCTATTTCAGCCTCAAAACCAGCATCACAACCAGGTGCCTTATCTAAATTAGCAGAAGCCTGTAGGGTAGGGTGTACCACTATATTAGTGTCTTCTGTACAACCTGTAGCATCTTTTATGAATATAGTATAACTTCCTGCTGCTACGGTGTTATAAGTTCCACCATTATTTTGGTATGTACTACCGCCATCAATAGAATAAAGAATAGTTCCTGTACCTGTAGCATCTATAGTTACAGATGCATTTGTACCACAATTTGAAATTACTACGTCATCTATTGTTGGTGCAGCCGTAAAGTTCATAGTTACATCGCCTAGGTTATATGAGCAACCATATTGATCTTCTACTGTTACGTTGTAAGTACCTGCAGGTGAGTTTGCCGCAATTGCTATAGGGTTATCGCCAGTTGTTGTAATAGTAGCAAAAGGAGCAGGACCTGTAATGGTATAGAAATAAGTACCTCCACCGCCTTGAACATTGTCTATCTTGATTAGACCAGGATTTTCACACGAAATATCTTGAATAGAATCTGGTGAACCTGTAATTATCTCTAATTCATTTAGAATAGCATTTTCACTGGCACTGATACATTGTTGAGCACCAGCATCGTCTATTTGTGTTACCTGAATATAGTATTCATTAGCGGAAAGGCCACTTACTGTAATAGTATTACTATAGGCCACAAAACCTGCACTTTGATCGATAATGTTATTATCGGTATCAAATAAGGTCCATTCCATTCTATTTTCTGTCAATCCATCTTCATCAACTATTGTGTATGTAATTTCACCGTTGTTTGCTAAATTACAAGAAGGATTAATTTCTGGTGTAATGGTCATTGGTAGACCACCAGCAATTTCATTTACATTAACAGTACTTTGTCTTATACAAGTACTTGGTGTGTTGTTATCCCTAACATAGAATACATAAGTTCTACCTGGTATTAAGTTCGTGAATTGATAGCTACCGTGACCTGCAGTTACTGCGCTGCCATCTAAATGAAGACTACCGCCAGGAAACCATGTAGCAATGCTTTCATCAAAGTTTGATGGGTCGTTAGAGAAAGCATACTCGTAGCCAGGTACACCTTCGCCACCTTGTACCGTTACTTTTAATTCATCACAGTTTTCAACTACTGATGTGGTTGTAATATCTAAATCATCTAATGGATATGGTATTATTTCTCTTGGTAAATCTGTTTGACAAATTAAATTGTTACTGCCATCTTTTGTACGTATTGAAGGAAAAACTTCATCTCCTGAAGTATACCCTCTAAATATTGGTGATGGCTGCCAAGTTGTACCTCCATCAGCACTAAATTCAAGCGTACCCGCAAGACCTGTAGTTACATTGGTAAAGTCAAAACCAAATTCTGTAGCTCCACCTGAACAATCACTAGCATATGCTAAAAGGATATCAGATGTAAGCTCAGCTGGCGCTATAATGGTTACCGTTTCTGTTTCTGAACAACCGGCTTCGTCTGTAATTACAACGTCATATTCACCAGGTGCCAGGTTATAGTATGTTTTTGTAGTACCTACAACATTTGTTTGTATTTGATCAGGTGTACCATTAGTAACATCTACCAATCTGTAATCAAAAGGAGATAGTCCGTCGTTAATAGTAACTTCAATAGTACCAGTGCCATCATGACAATCTGGGTCTGTTGCTACTGCTGATATGTCTAATACTGGGTTGGCCGCAATAGTTTCGGTTACCATTGTTTGGCAAGCATCTGTAGCATTTGCCTTATCTCTTACATAAATTTCATAATTCCCAATATTTGCCAGCGCAATTGTTGTTGAATTACTTGCTGAGAAATCAGCATCAGTAACTGTATTTCCAGAAGGGATAAAAGCATACACGAAATTATTGTCTCCGCCTGAAGCTGTTGCAGTTAAACTACCATCTGCACATAAACTTGCATTTACAGCGACAACACTAAGTGAAATTGTCGGCGCTATTGTTATTGATTGAATAGCTGAAGCACAACCATATTGGTCATTTACTTCAATATCATAGGTTCCTTCAGATAAGTTGCTAAATGTATATGTTACCTCTGTAATAGGAGAAGGTGTTAGCCATGCTCCGCCGTTAATTCTAAATGAATAATTACCATTACCATCAGTTACAGTAGCTGTTACTGTACCGTTGTTTTGACCGTCATAACATTGTGTGGCTGTTAAACCAAAAGCTATGGTATCTGGTTGAATTACGTTTACTGTAGTAGTTGAAATAACTTCACAGTTATTCTGATCTCTAACCCTAACATGATACTCGCCAGCAGGTACGTTCAAGAATTGTGGTGAGGTACTAAAAGTTCTTTCAATAGTATTATCGGTTAATTCTAATTGATACTCATAACCAGGTGTGCCTTCAGTTGCAGATGCTTGTAAAGTAGCACCTGTATTAAAACATGTAAATTCTGCTTTTTGTTGAAGATCAGCGGTTAATGTATTTGGTGATGTCAACGTTGCCGATGTCGCTGAGGTTGCCGTACACGTATTATCGTCTATTTTCTCGACCATAACTGTATACGTACCATCGGCAAGCGCTAAGGGTGTCGTGATTGGAGATGTTGTTTCCGTAGTCCATGTTGTACCACCGTCTAGAGAATATTGATATCCAAAAGTAGGATCGAAATTAGAAACCTCAAAACGAATGCTACCATTGTCACTACCGTTACAAGTAGGATCGGTACTACCTAAAATAGCTACTTCAAAAGTTTTTCCAGTTTCTACTATAACTGATATATCTTGTGTTTTTTCACATATCTCAGGAGTCTGTGAAGCCTGAATATCATCTAATACCAAGAAGTTACCATTATCACTATTTAGATTGGTACGTAATACAACCCCAACTGCAGTATTTGCACCAGGATTAAACGTTACCGTTCTTAAATGCCAGTCGTCTGCATTGTTATTTTGTGGAACAGCTGCCGTTGCTTGGCTACTGATTATAGTACCAGAACCATCAACCAATTCTACCAATATTTCTGGGTCATTACCAGAAGCGTTATCAACTAATATATTGTAAGCGTAGAATGATATGGTGATATCTTGATTGGCAAGTGCTTCTAATCCTGTTCTTGACCATAAAATATTATTGTCACCTGCTGAGGTACTTACCCCAATTGCCATAAATCTACCATCGGTTACACCTGTATGGTCATTAGGACTTCTCCAAGAAGCATTAGGGTTGGTTATTCTGTTTGTAACTGCATATTCAGCATTGACAAGAATTCCTGCAGGACCTAAATTACAGTCCGTATCCGTACCATCTTGTGGTTCGTAGCAATATCCTGCCCCAATTTCCGCAATCTGTGTAGTTACACCAGACCCAAAATCTTCAAGGAATAAAGTACTTTGGTCGGCAGCTATTGAACTTGTATAGCCAACAGTAATTGTTTGTGTGCCTGGAGCAACATTATTGAAAACATTGCTATCTAATGGTGTGTTATCTGTACCGTTTAATTTATAAGTATAGGTAAAGTCTGTTGTGTTAGAAGGGGTGATCGTTACTACGCCGTCCCCATTACATTCATAAGTAATAGCATTCGTGAAAGTAGGGTCTATAGCGGCTGTAGGCACGGTAATTTCTAAAGGAGTTTCACAACCCAAAGCATCTTTTATAGCTAATTGATATGTACCTGGTGTTAAACGTTGCTCGTCAACTACTGTAAACGTACTTCCTCCGTCAAAACTATATTGATACGGAGCTTGACCGCCACTTGCATTTAAAATCTTTACTAAAGCAGTAGGCGTTGCAGCACCAGAAGTATCGCAAGACGCATCTTCTATAATAGAAGGTGATGCCGTTAACGTAAATGGTTGGGTAACTTCATATTCATAAGTCTCTATACAACCATTACCTGCAGTACCACTAGAATCCATAACTGTAATGGTATAATTACCTGCTGAAATATTGTTGAAGAAATTTTCTGTTTGATAAGTAATACCACCATCCAGACTATATTGATATGGAGCATTACCACCCGAAGCAGTAATTGTCAATACAGCTGTAGAAGAATCTGCACACGTAATATCTGTACTTGATGCACCTATTGTTATAGTGCCTAAATCTTCCATTTGTACGATATTCGAAAGTCCATAACATCCGTTATCATCTCTAATTACAAACACATATTCTCCATCTTCATTAGGTACATATGTTGAAGGAGAACCTTCATATCCGAATAAAAATGATGGATTAGATGTGAAATCTGAATCGGGAATAGTAGTTTCGTCAGCGTAAGGAGCAATGCCATCTTTACTATAGATAGCATATTCGTACCCTGTTGTACCACCAGTAGCTGTTAGATTTATTACACCATAAGTACACGTAATATTTTCTTGATTTGTTGCTGTTAACCTAAGTTCAGGAATTTCGTCTACCGTAATAGTACTTTCAATACTACAACCATCTACGGTAGTAGTTACAATAACATAATCATCTGCTGCAAGACCTGTAAATGTATGGGTGTTGTCAGACGATACTAAGTTGTTGGCTACTAAAGCTCCTTTACCACCACTACCGTTATCAAAGTAAAGCTCATAGCTATATTCTGGTGAAACGTTCAATGCTTGTATAGAAATTGTACCAGCATCGTTACAATCGAACGGAGTAGTGCTAGGGGTTACTTCAAAAATTCTTTCAGCAATACCAATTTCTTCGGTTTCGAATACACAACTGTTCTCAATTGGAGCACCTGTTGATGGATTAAGCTGTGTAATCTGTACTATATATGTACCGCTAGTTGCGATGTCGAAATTAGGACCTTGACCAGCACTAAATGGTACTGCGATTGAATTATTCTCAACATCATATAACTGATAACCGTAACCGCTACCTAAATCTATTACTCTAATAGAACCTTCTGTATCACAAATGATATCAGATGAATCTGGCTCAGGAATATCTAAAGTATTTTGGTATGCGTTGAAATAGAATCTACTGAAACATCCACCTTCATATCCTATAACTACTCTGTATTTTCCACTTTCGGTTACCGTAAAGTTGTCTGCAGCTGTTTCTTCGTTCCATGTCCAACCACTAGTTGTATTTGCACAGTTATCACTAACATCTCCACAAGTAGCAACGTTACAACTGGTCTCATCAAGTTTTTCCCATTTAATGCTCAATGCATCGGTTATACCTAATTGAATAAATGCACTATCGGTTTCACCACAAAGAAAAATATGTGGCATATCACTATTATCATTGGAACAAGTAACGGTTTCACCCTGAATATCATTATCAGGATTACTGTCGGTATTTACTTGATTTAAGTAACTAATAATTGGGTTGGTCTGTGTTTGCCCATATCGTTCAACAGTAATCAATTCTGTATGGTTTGCACAACCAGATGTTGATGTTTTTTCAACTATATAGTTACCTACGGTAGTTACTGACAACGTGTTTGAAGTACCGTCATTTAAAATAGTATCTCCAGAATCTATAGATCCATTATTATTAGTATCTATAGCCCAAGTGTAGGTATCAAAACCTAAACCTGCAGAAAGTGTTCCGCTAGCACCACAAAGTTCTACTGAACGTGCAACATTACAATTTAATAATGCATCAGAAACATTGTTAGCCGCAACCTCTAAAGTAGTGGTACAGGCACCTGCTGGGTTACTGCCATCTTCGTCAGAAAAGGTATTGGTATTTAAAGTGCCAGAATATGTTGCATAGGCATGGTTTTCGAGTTGAGAAGCGCAAGCCGCTACGAACTCAGAACAGTCACCGGAAAGAGAAACCGTTATTTTTATTTTATACTCGGGATCATCAATTTGAACTAATGCATCAGGTATCGTAAAAGTTATAGTTCTGGTGCTTTCCTCGTAACTACTAGTTACTCCTGGTGCATCATCAATATTTATATTATCTAAGCTTACATTATCTGGTAATACATTTTTGATCGTAAAACCAGTTGCATGATCATCTCCTGTATTCTGAAATCTTAATACATAGTTGTAAGTATCGCCTAAATCTACATTCTCTCCGTTAATATCTGTACCACCCAATAATTCAGAAGTGTTGCCTAAAACAACTACCGGTGCAAATACTTGAGTGTAAGATGCTGCATTTACGGTACCATCTGTTGGGTCAACTGCAGGAACTCCCGTTCCATATTCACCACCATCACCACCATCAGTTGCATCATCTTTATAAAATTCATTGGCATCACTACACCCATCATCATCACTGTCTAAGTCCAAATGATCAGGATAGCCATCCATATCAGTATCTAGATTGGCACAAAAACCAGAAAATGAAGCTGTATTGTAAGATAAAAAGGCAACATCTGCATTTGAACTAAGTTGTAATCGAAGGTATGCCACGTCAGCTAAATTAGCCGCAGGTATACCAAATTCTGACAATTCTACTGTTGCTAAACGGTAATCTCTAGTGGTATTGTTATAGAAAACACTTCCGTTTGCGTGGTAAATATCTAACCTGTACCTACCGACAACATCAGCAAGTGCTCCTCCGCTGTAAGCCTCTACACGCACTGCATTACCAAGAGGAGCACCTGTTGCATCATAAAGACTTACAACGTGACCGACACCACTTGGGTCTGCTACTTGAGTTAATAATATATCTGGTATACCATCGCCAACGTTAGTTGCTACAATAGGATCTATTTCATAAGTCCATGTATCGCCGATGTTAACAATACCGGTACCAAGATCCAATCCATTTTGCCCGTGGGTCAATAAAGGATTTAATGGGTCAGTGGTAGGGTCATTTATAACGGTTAATCCTAAAGCATTATCATTATTCCCATCATTTAAATTTGCTTCAAAGGTAGCCTCGCTATAAATATTATTTGAAGGGGTCAATGCCATCCAGCTAGATTCTGTGGCCGAAATATCCGAAATTCCATCATTATTGGAGTCTATACCGTCTGATAAACCATTCCCGTTGGAGTCATAAAGATTATCGTCTGCAACCCCAGTGGTAAAAGTGGTTCCTCCGGAGGTAAATGCTAATAATTCGTGTGATAAGTTTGGTAATACTGGATTTATTGAAGTTGTAGAACTTCTCCAAAAACCAGAGAAATTGGAGAAAATTTCTGTTACGGCAGTACCACCTTGTGCAGTGCTTGATGGTGAAGTGAAATTTACATCACTAGAAATGATACACATTTGTTCAACGGAATCATAAATACCATCATTATCGTCATCTAAATCAACGCTATCTACAACACCGTCATTATCAAAATCGTTATGCACTATAATTCGGGCAGAGGGCTCATCTCTTGTAATGTTTGCGTCCGTTTGGTCTTGAGTATTGGTAGCTATATTGACGAGGTTAAGTAAAGGCAAGATGTCTATTTCGTCTGCAGTTACTTCTAATGTTAAGAATGCAACTTCGCCCGGTGCCAATGTGCCTATATTCCAAACATTTCCATTCCATGATCCTGTTATGGTAGAAGCCCCTTTCAAGGTTAACCCTGCAGGAATATTATCGGTTACCTGAAGATTAGTGATTGGTAAATACCATAAGTTCTCTGCTCTGATAGTAAATGTGGCAGTTTCCCCCTCTGTTATCTCAGGTTTGTCAACGGTTTTTATAATTTGAACATCTGGCTCACAGTAGAAAATTTTAATGGTTTGTGAATCGTAGGTACATGGTCCTTTTGTCCCTCTTACATAGTAATCACCAGCAATAGTTGCGGCATAATCATAGGCATTCGCTCCAGGGATGGCAACACCATCAAAAAACCACTGGTAAGCATCGAAATTATCATCAGAAGCTTCAAAAATACTTGAACCAGAAAAACAATCACCTTCAACACCTCCGTTAATTTGTAAAACAACTTCTGGTACGGTATCAAATCCTGAAAAATAACCGGCAACACCACGAGCGCCATGAAAACCAAAAAAACCAATAGCCATTGGTCCAGTAGAGGTCACGTTAATATCTCCGTCAAGATTGGGTATAAAAAATGTTTTCCAATCATCAGAGCCAGCTACCGGGTCTGAAGCTGGTTTGGAAACCTCTACACCATTTTCAAATACCTTAACATTGGCATCTGGAGTGTTTACAGAAGCAATAATCGTTAATCCACCGGTAACATCAGTACCAGCCATGTTTCTAATGTCTGGAATATTGTCCATTACATCTGGTAATAAACAATTTACCGGTGCTACAAAGTTTAGGCCTTGAGTGTAATTTGCAGCTGCTCCAGCTAAACTTTGATACGCATAAACATCTTTAGAGGTTTGTACGAACATATTTGCACCTGCTGAATTATTGGAATAATAAGAACTTGGTATTTTGAAATATTCACCATTGTTAATAGTTGCAATAGCCGTAGTGCCTCCATTTACGAATACTTGTGTGTTGTCTGCCGTAGCTATTACTAAAGGAAACTCCGTAAGTCCGCTAGTAGAACCATTACCTCTAATAAATACATAATCTTTACCTAGTTTATTAATAGGTACTGGTTGATCTATACCGGCATCTCTATGGCTTTGTCCATCTTCACTACCAAAGTTCATGGATCCATTACTTATTACAATATCTTTTGTAGCTACAATAGAAGCCCCGATCCACCCATCTTCATGAGCCTGTGTTGGCGAAGTACCTATATAAGTTTCATACACAAAAGATTCATTTGCATTTAATGTTATGGTGTGGGAATTAGCTGTTATACCGGCTCTGTCATTACCTACTCTAAATTCGCAACCAGGGTCGTAACCAGATAAGACAACTGTTGTGTTGTCTTCTGTTGCCATAATACCTAGGGTATTAGATTTAGATACTTGAGCACCTTTGTTGGGTACACCTCCCCATTTAAAATTGGTACCCATTGCTTGTCTACCCTTTGCTGTCAGTGACGCAGCTTGTGCACCAGAGTTACCTCTGTAGTTAACATAAAATTTTTCTCCACCCGCAGATATAAAACGTAAACCACTATTGGTAAGTACTGTACCAGTGTTAGCATTAGTAACTAGGGTAATATTGTTATCACCATCAGCCAAAGTCCATACACCAGGGTTAAGTCTGTCAATGGTAAATGTACTTACGATAGTATTGGAAGTACCTCGATAGGCGTAAACATTGAAAGGTGTCGTTTCTGGAGTTGATAAATATATCGCTTGGTCTTCTATAGCTTGTTTATTTTGACCTTGTTTCATTGGTGGTAAATAATGAAGGTCGCTCAATTGTGCAAAACCCAAGAATGAGTTAAATGCAATTAGTAAGAACAGAAGAAATTTAATGTTAGTTTTAATGTGCGTATTCATCGGTATGGTTTCAAGTAGTACTAAAACAAATAAAGCAACCTTTTTCCTCTTGGCTAAAAAAATGTTGTATAAGTGCGATTTATGTAACTGTAGGAGTAAATTCTATATGCTTGGTAAAATTTATTTAATTGAATTGATTATTTTGTAAGTAAATTTGAAGCATGTCAGAAGAAAGATTGATGTCAAAAAAGAAACCAGCTTACCCTGTAAGTGAGGCCTTGGATGGCTATTTGGAACACTATAGCAGAAAGATTGAAATACCCATTTTTTACGACGATTTGCTTCGGTTTTCTGGGTCGGTTGTGGTGTATGATAAAAATGATGAAGATACCCTTTGGGTACGTGCGTATTATTCAGAATTTGATAGAAAAGAAATAGATGATAGTTTAAAGAAAGTATATTCTATTTTACATTCTGATGGAAGCGATAATATTCATCAATATTTAAATGTTGATGCTGTTGATTTCTGTACGTTCGGTAACTCTAAACCTTTTAGAATTAAAGTTAGAAATATATTGAATGATAATTTCACCTATTTCTATGTAAAAAAGACGGATGCATCTCGTATTTATGGGTTAGAATTAGAGCATATGCTTTCACCATACAACCTAAACTTTTTGGTGTATAAAGACACCTTAATTGAAGAACATATTGCAGGTATACCCGGGGATGAATTTATCAAACATAATTTGCCCAAATGTACCCCTAGAGAAAAAGCGCAACTGGCAAAAGAATTCGTAAAATTCAATGAACGTTGCATGATTAGATTACTAGGAGATATGAGGTCATATAACTATGTAATAGTGCCTACACATGATTTTGACCATGTAGTGTATAAAATACGTGCCATTGATTTTGATCAACAGTGTTTTGAAGGCAAGTTGAAAGTATATAGACCGCAGTTTTTTAAGGAAAATTACCAAATGGTTGAATTGGTTCGTAAAAAGTTAACCCATGATTCTGTGGATCAATACAAATTAGAAGAGCGTTCTATGGTGGCTAAAAGAATTTTAAGTTCTGGAAACAGAATTAAAAAATTACGAGCTATCTGTAAAACTGATGAAATTTCTACCCCAGAAAATATAGCTATGTTAAGAGAACAGATTGAAGTTCTTACTATGGATATGGACTTTCAGACTTGTAAAACTATGGGTGAGGTACTAGATTTAGCGCTTAATTTTGTTCGTAGAAATTATGAAGACGTAAGTGTAAAACAGATTATAGAACACAATATTAAAATTAATAACTAAAATATTTAAGCAGTTATAATATTTAAAAAGCCGATTATTTTCTTATGAAAATAATCGGCTTTTTGCTTGTTAAAAGCTCAGTAATTTTAAGAACAACTAGCTCTTTTGTTCTTTGTTAAAGTACACTAAGTAATAATACATTTGTCTTTCTTCATCCCAACCTTTTTCAACAAATTTTTCTGCAGATTCTGGGTTAATGAAATCCATTTTAATCTGAATATTGGTATCCAAATTAATAACATTCTTTATCTTTTTACGAGCATCTGAAACTGCCTTGTTGGCAATGTCAAACGTGGAAACATCTTCAATGCTAAACTTAGGGCCTTTCTCTGCTTTGTAATGTTTAAATTCTGGAATCAATTCAGGATTTTCCATCACCTCGTTTAAGAAAGTAGTCTCTTCAAAAGCATCATTTTTTGCAAAGTGGTTTACAGCACGGTTCATGAATAAAACCTCTTGTTGCTTGTCTTCTGCTGGTAAAACAACCTCTTTAGCAAAATCTTGACAAAATTTCAAATAGTTTTTTGTCTTAAAGTTGTCATCTGAAAGTGGTTCAACACCTAAAAAATTTTCTATCCAATACTTTGTGTCGTACTTATTACTATCTACTGAAAGTACCTTGTAACCCTCTTCTTTTTCAACGTTGAAAATTAAACACCCTTTATCTAGTTTATTTATATTGATACCTTGTTGAATTACGATATCTAAATTGCTGTTCTTTTCTTCGAACTGAATAAAATCGTGTTTTAACTCACTTTTAAAGATACCTATGGCATCTACTTTTTTATTGTCTAAAAGCAACCCAGAAAGAAAAGCAACATATACTTCACCACTTTTAATATGTGGGTGGTTAGATTGCTCAAATAATAAAGAGGCTACTTTTTTTGAATTTAAATGTGCTTTTGAAGGGTCTTCAAAAACTTCACTTACTATTTTGTATAATTCGTTGAATTCAACATCAACTTCATTAGCTAGTTTAAAATAGTTCTCTTCTTTTTCTCTAAAAGGCTTAAAAAAATATTCTTTTAACAGCCCTGTAGTTTCGTCATTAAGTCTAAATGGTTCTTCTGAAAGAAAAACACCTTCATTCTTATTTTTGTTACCAACTCTATGTATAGAAATACTTTCAATTTGGGTAGCATATAGGTTAATCATAAAATGTTCTAAATTAAATGGTTAGTAAGCGAAAATATATTTTAACTCGAAATTTAATTCCAATTTTCATCGAAATCTAAATCGTCGTAATTTTCAAAAGTATCATCGAAATCGAAAGCGCTGTTCTCAGCTTCAAAGTTCTTTTCTGGCGGAGTTTCTGGTAGCTCACCAAATGTAAAAAGTACATTAGGGTAAGAGCGACCATCTTCATTTTCTTGAATATCTGCAAGCTCAACGAAAAACGTCCACATGTTCATGAAGTCATAAACATAAATCAGTTTAGGGTTGTTCTCGGTCATAATATCCTCTAAAAAGGTTTCATTCATTAACCGTACATCAGTACCAGATTCACTCATATCAAAAAGTGCAATCTCTTCGTCTTGTTTCCACTCTTCATCACAGGTGTAAAAAGAAGCCATTTCATTACCTAAAAAGCCAAATGCCTGAGTAATGGCATTATGAAATTCTTCTAATGAATTATGGGACTCAATCTCTAAATCTCTGAAAATATCTTCTTCAGCGTCTAGAATTACACGAATTTTATAAATCATACCTTAATTTTTGTGGGAGGGCAAAGTTACGAAGTTTTCGAATCTTTTCTAGGCATTAATGCATCTAAAAGTATGTAGAATTGAACTCCGAATAGAATAGAGGCCAACACAAGATGTAACGGCTGACTAGCAAATGGAAAATCTAAATAGTTCATGGCAATACCCGTAAATATTTCTACCACCAGTAAAAACAAGACCCAGTAAATTTTAAAGTGGCCTAAATCTAACTTTGTAATTCTATATGCTAAGAAAGCGTTTACTAAAATGACAAGGATAGAAAATGAACGGTGTATATAAAATAATAATTCAGGGTTTCTCAACCAATGATCTCTTGCATTATAACCGAAAATGTCTATTTGCTCGTCTATAAATTGTCGAACTTGGGTACCCATGGCAATTTGAATAAGTGTCAATACTATTGCTACAATACTGATATTCAATACTAATTTATCATATTTAATACGTTTATTCTCTTCATTTGCTAAATAGATAACGTAAAGTAATATGGCTACGATTACTAATGCCATAAGCATGTGAACGGTGATTTTTGCGGGCTCTAAAACGGAGTATACAACCGTTGCTCCTAACCAAGCTTGAAAAACCATGCCTGCAACCACTAACCATGATAGTATGGGTATACGCTTTTTCTTCTTCCAAAATTTAATAGACATTATGGCTAACAGAAGGGTGGCAAGACCGGCTAAGGCACCAAAAAGCCTATTTATATATTCTATCCAGGTATGCCAAGGGTTAAATTCTGCATAATCATGTTTAGTGTATAATTCCCAGTTTTCAGAATTGAACGAATTGCTAGTTGTGAAATCTTTTTTAGAAACCTGTAAGGATTCACGATAAATAATCACTTGACCTTTTTCAAACAATCTATCTGGCTGCCATTGTATTTCGGTTACCTCTGTTGGGGGTATATAGTAGCCAAAACATTTGGGCCAATCTGGGCAACCCATGCCACTACCTGTCATTCTAACAACGGCACCTGCGACAATCACTAAATAAACTAATACCAAAGATATTTTGGCAATTTTTCTAAATGTAATATCCATAAATAATATCCATTCTATTTTATACTCTGTAGACCTAATTCAGCACCCTTAAGATACATGAAATCTTGTGCAGCTTTATATTCATTTGGTATTTCTCCTTCTAAAATCGCTTCTTTAATCGCTTCTTTTATAATTCCGATTTCTTTCGATGGTTTTAATGAAAAAGTTTCCATTATTTCTTCTCCACTAATAGGTGGTTGAAAGTTTCTAACATGGTCACGCGCTTCTACTTCTTCAATTTTTTGTCGAACAATCTTAAAATTCTGATGGTATTTACGCTGCTTCTTCGGGTTTTTAGTAGTGATATCTGCTTCGCATAAAGTCATTAAATCTTCTACATTATCACCGGCATCAAAAACCAATCTACGTACAGCTGAATCGGTTACATAATCTTCAGATAGTATAATAGGTCTTGAACTCATTAAAACCATCTTCTGAACGAATTTCATTTTCTCGTTCAATGGCATCCGTAAACGTTTGAATAATTTAAAGACCATCTTGGATCCTACGAATTCATGCCCGTGAAATGTCCATCCAATTTTTTTATGGAATCTTTTGGTCGGTGCTTTACCTATATCATGTAATAAAGCAGCCCAGCGTAACCAAAGGTCATCTGTAGCTTCAGATATATTATCAACTACCTCTAAAGTATGCCAAAAATTGTCCTTATGTTTTTGACCTTCAATTTCTTCTATGCCTTGTAATGCAGTTAGTTCCGGTAGAATTAGCTCTAGTAGTTCTGTTTTATGAAGTAATGAAAAGCCTAAAGAAGGCTTTTTACACAACATTATTTTATGAAGTTCATCTAATATTCGCTCATTAGAAACAATTTTTAGACGGTCTTTATTTTCGGTAATAGCTTGTAAAGAGGGTAGTGCTATCTGAAAATCTAATTGAGTAGCAAAACGAATGGCCCGCATCATACGTAAAGGGTCATCGGAATAGGTAATGCCAGGTTCTAAAGGAGTTTTTATAATCTTGTTCTCTAAATCTGCAATACCACCAAAAGGGTCAAGAAGCTCTCCGTAGTTTGATTTGTTCAATGAAAGGGCCAAAGCGTTTATAGTGAAATCGCGTCTTTTTTGATCATCTTCTAAAGTGCCATCTTCAACGATGGGTTTACGACTATCGCGTTGATAACTTTCTTTACGTGCACCAACAAATTCAAGTTCAATACCATCACTTTTGATCATGGCAGTACCAAAATTCTTAAAAACCGATACTTGAGGTTTACCTTCTAATTTAGAGGCAACTTTTTCGGCAAGTTTAATACCGCTGCCAATGGCAACAACATCTATATCTTTAGGTATGTTACGTTTTAAAAAATAATCTCTTACAAAACCTCCAATTACATAACAGTCTACAGAAAGTTCTTCTGCAGCTTCTGATATAATCTTGAAAATTGGGTTGTTTAAAGCGTCTGTATAGCTCTCTTGCATGTTCTTAATCTCGAATAATCTTCACCGTACCATCATTAGCTAATCTAATAATTGACGAGGCGGAGCTATTCTGTTTCTCACGATGCAAATTTACCACATAGTCTACACCTTTTAAAATGGCTGAATCTATATTTTGGAAAGATTTTGGAGTAGGTTGTCCAGATACGTTGGCAGATGTGGATACAATTGGCTTTTTAAACTTACCTATCAGGTATTGGCAGAATTTATCTGATGCTACTCTTACAGCTAAAGTATTGTCTTTTGCTATTAAGTTTTTAGCCACCCCACGGGGTTTGTCGAATATTATAGTCGTGGGCTTGGTAGCTAGGTCAATAATATCATAAGCAAGATCAGATACCTTTTCAACATGTTTTTCGAGCATGGCATCGTTGGCAACTAAACAGATCAATGCTTTGCTGTCTTCGCGCTGTTTTAGCTTATATACCTTTTCTACCGCTTTTTCATTTGTAGCATCACAACCAATACCCCAAATTGTATCTGTGGGGTAGAGTATGAGTCCGCCATTTTCTAAAACTTCTATGCATTTGTTGATTTCCTCTGTCATTTGTTTTTAGCTTGGATTATAGAAAATTATTGGGCTTAATGTTGAAGTAATTGGTTATTGCTAACCATTGAGTCTTATTCTTATTGCCTCCAATGTTCGATTTTTTAAGAGATTGTTTTTGAGATCCAATTATAGGTATAGGTGTTTTAGCTTTATTTTTTGCATGCATTGACTCGGTTCCTCTTAAAAAAGCCATTGCTTTAAACCATAAATCATCTGCTTTTGGCGCCAATTCTAAAAATAATGCGGTGTCCGTTACTTTTTCTGAAAGAGATTTTGGCGGATATAAAACGCCCTCAGCGCCAATTGGTATTACGGCAGATTCTCTAAATTTTAAGTTTTTATCAAAGACCCAACTCTTATACGATTGTAATTCTCCAAGTTTGTTATATGTAATATATCTGGTCTGATTCGCGATAATTTTGTTAGGATGTGCTTGGTGTTCTTTATGTAATAATCCAAGCCAATTTGGTCTATACATCATATCATCATCACAAGTAACAATTATATCATTAGGGAATAATTCTAGACTATGAATAAGCTTTCTATGTGAACATGTTAAATCTGAATACATGATTTCAAATAAATCATTTTCTAAAGTGGCTAGTTTTTTGGGAATTTCATTTTTTAAAGAATGGTGTAACCATAGAATTATTTTCTTGGGTCGCGCATTTTGGTTTAAGAGGCTTCTTATAGTTAAATGAAGTATACCTAGCCTTGATGGAATGGAGGTTAAAGAAACAATTACTGGTATTTCTTTCTTATCTTCAGTTATCATACTTTTAGACGAAAGGGCTAAAAGTTTAACCGAATTGTAAATTGATACAGGAATTTCTTTTAACTTCATTTTACAATGCTGTAATTTGTCTCTTTATTGAGAGACCTTCTTTTCTAGCTCAAAGATAGATAAGAGTTTTATATTTTTGCAGTAATTTGAAACGTAGCATGGAGATTCCTAAAATAAGTATCATTGTTAGTACATATAATGCCGAAGAGTGGTTGAAGAAGGTACTTTGGGGCTTTGAGCAACAAATATTCAAAGATTTTGAAGTTGTAATTGCTGATGATGGATCAAAGGCACCTACGAAAGAGTTACTTGTAGAAATGGCTGAAAAGGTGCATTACCCAATTGTGCATGTTTGGCAAGAAGATGATGGCTTTCAGAAATCTAGAATATTAAATAAAGCTGTAACCGCCTGTTCTGCAGATTACATTATCATGACTGATGGTGATTGTATACCTCGTGAAGATTTTGTTCAGGTGCACTATATTAATAAAGAACCTGGTTATTTTATTTCTGGTGGGTATTACATGCTTCCCATGAATATTTCTAAACTAATTACTCTAGACGATATAGAAAATCAACGATGCTTTAATATTCAATGGTTGAAGGATAAAGGAATACCACAGACTTTCAAAAATAATAAGCTTACCGCTAAAGGATTTATTTCTAAAATTTTAAATTGGGTAACTCCTACCAATGCAAGTTGGAACGGACATAACTCTTCTGGGTGGAAAAAAGATATTGAAAATGTAAACGGATTTGATGAACGCATGCAATATGGTGGTCAAGATAGAGAGCTAGGTGAGCGTTTGTTCAACTTTGGCTTAAAGTCTAAGCAACTACGTTATAGTGCTGTTTGTGTGCACTTAGATCATAAAAGAGGGTATAAGACACCAGAATCTATTGCAAAGAATGTGGGAATAAGAAATACTACAAAAAAGGAAAAAAGCGTGTGGACGTTCTATGGCATTACTAAGTAATACGCTAATTCATTTTTTTGCTCCAATCTTTTAAGTTCATTATAACGTTCTAAAACACCCAATGAATTTAAGTAGCAAATTGTAAAACCTTTTTTACCATCTAGTATACCTAGACGTAAAAAGTAATGGTTAAAAAACTTCCAACTGGTTTTTAAAAGCATCATTACATAACTAAACTTCTTTTCTTTGTAAAATGATTCAATAGCCTTTAAACGGCCGTATTTCAGCATTTTACCTTTGTAGTCTTCGTAATTTTTATAACAGTAGTGAGTTAGTTTTTCTTCGAGAATACCAGAAGTACCATCAACATCTAATGTTTCATGAACAATTTTGCAGTCTGAAAATACAGCTTTACTTTTTCTAAAAAGTCTGTAGTTTTTATCAGTTTGCCATCCGCTGAAATTCAATTTTTCATTATTAAACATGAACTGACGATAGAACCAAAATGCTGCTATCTCAGTATCACTAGCTACTGTCTCTGAAATTTCATTTTGTAAAGCATCAGAAACAATTTCGTCAGCATCTAAAAATAAAACCCAATCATTTGTGGCTTGTTTTAAGGTAAATGATTTTTGAGCGGTAAAGTTCTCAAACGGATTTTGAATGACTTTTACTTTCGGATGCTCTTTTAAATATTCGTAAGTTCCGTCAGTACTAAAAGAATCAACTACAATAATTTCATCAGCAAAAGAAACTGATTCAATACACTTTTCAATGTACCCAATTTCGTTATACGTAATTACTAATGCGGTAAGTTGCTCTTTTTTGGTAATCATACTTTCCAATTTGATTGGTTTGCTCTAATCGGAGCGAACAAAGTTATAACAAAAAAAGAATTAAAAAATTGTGTTAAGCAGTAAAATTCTTACACAATTGAAATTCAACGTTATAGCTTGGTTCAGTTTATAAGAGGATGTTTTTTTAAATGGTTGCGTTCAATTATCAAAAAACTCCCGTCTTTTATGATAACCATATTAATGGAAGTGTAGATTGCTAAATACTTAGAAATTGTTAAGGTTGGTTGATATATTGATAATCAGTGTGCTCTAAAATATTTGAGATTCCATATATGATATCACCTTATCTTTAAAGAGATCAGAAGTAAATTCTTTGTATAATGATATAACATTTTCTTTTTTTTCTTTCTTAGATTTATTGTTTATTAGTTCAGGTTTAAAATCTTTAAGATGAACAGCCCAATTTTTTGGGTCGCTATGATAGGTAAACCAAGCTTCTTTAGAAATCCAAGGTGAGAAAATTGCAAAATTTGGAACGCCCAAAGCTTTTGACATATTTGATGCTCCACCTTCATTTCCAAAATACCCGTTGCACTGTTTTAATAATGCTAAGAAATCTCTTAATGAATTACAGAAAATATCCTCATGTATGCAATTTTTAGAATTTTCAGAACAATAACTTAATAGCTCTTGAACACTTGATTTTTGATCTGGGGTATAATTCAGAAGTATATTGATACTTTTAAGATTGGTAATTTCATTGATTAATTCAGCGAGATATTTTAAAGGATAGGTTTTGTCATCACTACTACCTTTAATTCCAATCATAAGTATTGGTTCGGATAAATCAATACCTGACTTTATTAAAAGGTCTTTAGCCTTTATTAATTCTTCTTCTCTTAAAAAGATTTTTGGAGCTAAATTTTCTTCCTTTAATTTGTCGATTAAAGGTTTTAATAATAGCAATCTATTTTCAACAGCTAAACCTAATTCAGTATCCGTAGATTTAGAATAGGTAAATAGGTCTGTATATATGAATTTTGAATACCATTTTTCGTATGAAATTTTAGTTTTTGCTTTAGAAAAATAGCTTATTAAATTGCTTTCAGTTTTACAATATACATCAATTACAGCTGTATATTCTTCCTGTTTAAATTCCTTGAGAAACTTATAGAATTTGCTTTTACTTTTTTTATACTCTTTTTTAAAAAGTATAATTTTATCAATAAAAGGATTGCCTTCAACTACAGGCAATGTATGTTCGTAGATTACATAGTGTATAGTGGCATATGGGAAATGAATTTTTAGATGTTCACAGATTAGCGTACTATTTAGTACATCGCCAATCATTTTCTGCTGAATAACTAAGAATTTATTTCCCACCACAATTTTAATTTTAATTAAAAATGGAAATTAAATATAATTATCCATTAAACCGCAACATCATACTCTCTAAGTGCATCGTTCAATGACGTCTTTTTGTTAGTACTTTCCTTTCTTTTTCCTATAATTAAGGCGCATGGCACTTGAAATTCACCAGCAGGGAATTTCTTGGTATAACTACCAGGTATCACTACTGAACGTGCTGGAACAACACCTTTTGTTTCTACGGGAGTTTCACCTGTAACATCAATAATTTTGGTGCTCATTGTTAAAACAACATTCGCTCCAAGTACTGCTTCTTTTTCAACTCTAACACCTTCAACTACAATACAACGCGATCCAATAAATGCACCGTCTTCTATAATAACTGGTGAAGCTTGTAATGGTTCAAGAACCCCGCCAATACCAACACCACCACTTAAGTGTACGTTTTTACCGATCTGTGCACAGCTACCAACAGTAGCCCAAGTATCTACCATGGTACCTTCGTCTACATATGCACCAATATTTACATAACTAGGCATTAAAATAGTACCTGGGGCAATATATGCGCCATGTCTTGCAACGGCATTTGGTACAACACGAATCCCTTTTTCTTTATAGCCTCTTTTCAATGGCATTTTATCGTGGTACTCAAAAATACCAGCTTCTAAGGTTTCCATTTTCTGAATAGGGAAATACATAACTACCGCTTTCTTTACCCATTCATTAATTTGCCATCCGTCTGCAGTTGGCTCGGCGCATCTTAATTTTCCTATATCTAAAAGGTTGATCACCTCTCTTATGCTGTCTTGGGTTGCAGATTCCTTTAAAAGGTCTCTATTGTCCCATGCTTTTTCTATTTGTGCTCTTAACTCTGTCATTTTCATAAAATTTTCTCAAATATAAGTTGAAGTACAGTAATTAGCCATGCGCATGGGCACATATAACAAATTATCCTTTATTTTTGCCAAAAATTAAGTTTGGGAAAAATTCTTGCAATTGATTACGGAGAAAAACGTATTGGCTTAGCTGTTACCGATGATATGAAAATGATAGCATTCGGTTTAACGACTGTTGCCACTGCTGAAATCTTTGAATATTTAGCTGATTATATTTCCAAAGAAAAGGTAGAGACTATTGTGGTAGGCGAGCCAAAACAAATGGATAATACCGCATCTGAATCTGAAGTGCATATTGCTCCGTTTTTGGTAAAGTTGGCAGAGAAATTTCCTTCCATGCCTATTAAAAGACATGATGAGCGTTTTACATCTAAAATGGCTTTTCAGACCATGATAGATAGCGGATTAAAGAAGAAACAAAGAAAAAACAAAGCACTAATCGATGAGATTAGTGCAACTATTATATTACAAGATTTTTTAAAGACATTATAAATGATTTTACCCATTATTGCATACGGTGATCCCGTATTAAGAAAAGTAGCGGATGATATTGATAAAGATTATCCAAAACTGAATGATTTGTTGGCTAACATGTGGGAGACCATGTATAACGCTAGTGGTGTAGGTCTTGCGGCACCGCAAATAGGATTGCCAATTCGTATATTTTTGGTTGATACAACTCCCTTTTCAGGTGATGAAGATTTAACTGAAGAAGAACAAAAACAGTTAGACGGTTTTAAACAAGTATTTATTAATGCTACTATAGAAGAAGAATCTGGTGATGAATGGGCTTTTAATGAAGGTTGCCTTAGTATACCAGATGTTCGTGAAGATGTAAGCAGAAAGGGTACCATTAAAATTACCTATTTAGATGAGAACTTTAAAGAGCATGAAAAAACTTTTGATGGTTTATTGGCTCGTGTAATTCAACATGAATATGACCATATAGAAGGGGTGTTGTTTACAGATAAATTATCGGCTCTAAAAAAGAGAATGTTGAAAGGGAGATTAACCAATATTTCTAAAGGAAAGATTAGTGTAGACTATCGCATGAAATTTCCGGCAATGAAAAAAGGACGTTAAAATGCCTTTATTATTAATAGAAAAGTGTAATATTTGTCCACTTGAAATTTTAAAATAGTTTATGGGGTTAGAGAAAATTTTATCAGTTGCAGGAAAACCAGGTTTATATAAATTGATTACACAAACCAGAACAGGTTTTGTGGCTGAGTCTTTGTTAGATGGAAAAAGAATAACAGTAAGCTTACGTAGTAGCGTTAGTGTATTGTCTGAAATAGCTATTTATACGCTTGAGGAAGAAGTGCCTTTGAGAGATGTATTCAAGAAAATACAAGAGAAGGAAAATGGAGGTAAAACATCTATTGGGCATAAAGAGGAGAAAATAAAGTTAGAAGAATACTTTTTTGAAGTACTACCTGACTATGATGAAGATCGTGTTTATGTAAGTGACATTAAAAAGGTTATTCAATGGTATAATATTTTAACTGAAAATAAGATTACTGACTTTTCTAGTGAAGAGGTAGAAAGTGAAGAAGCTTCTGAGGAAGAATAGTCTTTATGATATAATATGAATAAAAAAAGCCCTTATGGGGCTTTTTTTATGTTTAATACTTAAGGCAATGAGTGTTATTAAACTGTTCATCTATAGTATTTTACCATTCATCTATACCTTTCTTTTATCCATCATATATCAATTGAGATAAGATATTAAATACTGCAAATTTGCGGTATAGCTTAATAGTTGAAACAAAATTTGATTGATATGATAAAAGGTGATTTTGAAATTAATTGTGAATTGAAAAGTGCTTTTTTCAAAAATGCATATTCGCCATTTGTGATTCTAGACAGAGATATGAATTTTGTTGATGTAAATCAGGCTAGTGTTGATACTATTGGAATTGAAAAAGAAAATTTTATAGGTAAAAACATTCTAGATATATTCCCTTATTTAGAGGGAACAGAGCGGTATGATGCCTATAAGAATGTTATAGATACAGGCGTGCCAATAGGTTTTGATGAGTTATTGTTTAAAGGTGAATTTACTGAGGTTACTTTTATGTCTAGGGCATTTAAAATTGGAGATTACTTAGGTATCACAACCCTAGACGTTACTAATGTTATTGATACCGTTCAAAAATTAAAAAGTACTAAGACTTCATTAATAGAAGTCAATGAAAATTTGAAAAAGAAAAATCAAGAGTTAGAAGATTTTTCTTATGTAGCTGCACATGATCTAAGAGCTCCGCTTACCAATTTAAAGAGCCTATTGCGAATGGCTTTAGAATCTAATATTAGCTCTAATGAAGTTATGCCTATCGTTGAAAAAATGAATGTGGTCACCAAAGTAATGTGCGATAAAATTACCGCTTTAAATATGGTGATTGCCATTAAATCTAATTTTGGTGCGCCTAAAATAGAATTAGGTTTTTCTGAAGTTGTAAGTAAATTAAAAGCTAGTTATTCTAAAGAAATAATAGAAGGTAGAACAATAATAAAAGAAGACTACTCTGGCTGTTCTTCAATTAATTATAATAAAGTACAATTAGAGAGTGTACTTCAAGCCCTTATGTCAAATGCTCTTAAGTATAGGCATCCTAAAAGAAAATTAAGCATCAAAATTGAAACAAAACAAGTCGATGGTAAAGTTCAATTGTCGTTCAAAGATAATGGACTAGGCTTTGATCAAGAGTTTTCAGATAAAATTTTCGTCTTATTTAAACGTCTACATACGCATGTAGATGGTTTGGGTGTTGCTTTGTATATAATGAAAACTATCATTAGCGAAAACGGAGGTTCCATTGATGTAAAAAGTCAAGTAAATAAGGGCACAGAGTTTACAGTAATTTTTTAAAATAAATAATCACAAGCATAATTAAAACCACAAAAAAATGATACGAATATTAGTAATTGAAGACGATGATGTAACGAATTTTATAACTAAAACAAATCTTGAAAAATTTGGATATAAAAATATTACTATAGCTTTAAACGGTCAACTAGGACTTGATTATTTAAAAACAAATGCCTGTCCTGATATAATTTTACTGGACATTAATATGCCTGTTTTAGACGGATGGGATTTTCTTGATAAGGTAAACGAATTGAACCTATGCTCAGATATACCAGTTATAATAACAACATCTTCATTTAGAAATGATGATAAATTAAAGGCAGATGGTTATCAAAATATTGTAGAGTATTTAGAAAAACCTATTAATTTTCAGCATTTAAACACTGTAATATCCCAATTGAAATCGAAGAAAATTGAGCTGTAAATAAAAAGCCTTAATTTTTTAATCAAGGCTTTTTATAAAGTAGCGTATTTCGTTAGTCCTTTTTTATGGTTTCGTAAGTGTAGTCGCTTTTCTTCCAATCTATTAATTTAGAAGGGTAGTACTTCACATCCATTCTGTCAAGAAATGGTGCTTGGTCTGCTAATCGTACTTTGTAGTTTTCCCAATCTCTATTTTCTTTAGTGCTCCAGCTTAATTCAGAATAACCAATAATTCTTGGGAAGGCTAAGTATTCAAGCTCATCAATATTGCTTATGGTTTCTGACCAAAGTGGCGCTTCAACACCTAAAATGTTTTCCATTGGTATGCCATATTCTTCGGGGGTCCAAATGTATGCGGTATTTACAGGTATATAAGCAGCCCAGTGTAAGCCAAATTTAGATAGGGTGTCATATTCCATATCTAAATATGCCTTCTTAGCAGGAGAAACAATTATTTGCATTCCCTTATCTACTGCTTTTTTAGCATTCTCTTCGCTTGCCCACCATTGAGAAATTGAAGTGGAATCTACATTTGCAATGGCAACTTCATCCCAGCCGATCATACGCTTACCGTGTTTCTGTACTATTTTCTCAACCTTATTAATGAAGTAGATGTAATCTTTCTTTTTTGTTACATGACTCTCATCTCCACCTACATGAAAATATGGACCTGGAGTGATAGCAGAGATTTCTCTAACCACATCGTCTATAAAAGCATACACAGTATCTTTATGAGTGTCAAAAGTGCTAAAACCAACGCGCATACCTTCATATAGTTTAGGCGTTTTTCCATTTCCATTCAAAAAAGGATAAGATACAGATGCTGCATTGGTATGACCAGGCATATCAATTTCAGGTATAATGGTCATGTATCTTTCGGCAGCGTAGCGTACAATTTCTTTGTAATCTTCTTGTGTATAGAATCCGCCAGATTCACCACCTACTTCTGTACTACCGCCAACCTCTGTAAGTTTGGGCCACGATTTTATTTCAATTCTCCAGCCTTGGTCGTCACTAAGGTGTAAGTGAAGAACATTTATTTTGTAGTAGGATAAAAGGTCAATATATTTTTTAACATCTTCTACACTAAAAAAGTGTCTTGCAACATCTAACATAGAACCTCTATATGCAAAATTAGGGTTGTCAGTAATCTTACCCGATGGTACTGGCCATATTTTCTGCAACGCTAAAGTATCATTGCTTTCTAAAGGTACTAACTGTCTTAAGGTTTGTATGCCTCTAAAAGCACCTTCTGCTGTGTTAGCGTTTATGATGATAGAATCTTGATTTATATATAACTGATAAGCTTCTGGCGCTGCTAAATCTGTACTATCGCTCTGATTAATATAAATTACTCTCTCTACAGTATTAGCACCTTCTGTATTAACTGGTATGTTCAGGTTAATTTTATCTTTTATTTTGTCTGCTAAAAAAGTACCAACTTCTTCAAAACCTGTAGCATCTTTAGAGGTGTAAATTGCTGTAAACTGATCTAATGCAAAAGCAGAGTTTGTAGGTATGGTCTTTAAAGGCTTAGGTATTAAGCTAGCTTTAGATAAATCTGTAGTTGGCATTGTAATACGCTCTTTTTTCTCTTCGCCACAAGCGATTAATAAGAGTGTTAGGCTTGCAAAAAATAGACTTCGAATACAAAAGGTCTTCATTATGTAGTGTAATTAGGGTTGGTTTACTAAATCTTTCATGGCTTCATACCAAATATCGTAACCTTTTTGGTTCATGTGTAGGCCATCTTCAATAAATATATCGGTTTTTAGCTTTCGTTTGTTCAACATAGGTTTCCAAACATCTACGTAATACAATTGTGGGTCGTTTTTAGTAAAACGTTCCATTTTTTTATTCAACCGCTTATACTTTCCTCGAATCTTCCATCTGCTAATACTTGGTTTTGCCGCAATTAAGATAACCTCAGTGGCAGGATTTTTAGATTTTATTCGACGGATGATCTCTGCAGTCGTATCAAGAACATCAGCAGGACTTTTATCTGCCCATAAGTCATTATCACCTTCGTAAATAAATACTTTTTTAGGATTATAGGATAAAATCAATTCGTCCATAAATAACAACAAGTCTGATGCTTGTGAGCCCCCAAAACCACTATTTACAATTTGATGGTTTGGAAATTCTTGTTCTAACTTTCTCCACAATCGTACACTAGAACTGCCAGTGAAAACAATGGTCTCCTTGCTTGAGTCCCAAATGCTGTCGTATTTAACGGTGATATCTTTTACTTCCCTTGTAAATACATTTTCTGTTTGAGCGAAACTCGCAGTTGATAATAAAAAGGTGCAAAATGTAAGAATTGCGATAGAGTTTAAGTTTTTCATTTGTGGTAGTTGATGATGTGTTATTTATTCGCCGCTACTGTAAAATCTTCTGTTAATGCCCATTGGTAAAATTGAGATATCCAATCATCTGAAGCTAAATTTTGAGTTTTCATGCCAAAACCGTGTCCGCCTTTAGAGTACATATGCATCCCGGTTATCTTTCCATTTTTCAACCAAGCCGAATATAAATCTGTACTTGGTTTTGCTAAACCTAATGGGTCATCCGAAGCACATATAACTAACATTGGCGGTGCATCTTCTGGAACGGTATAATCACTTATCACGGTCATCCAAGGGTAAACAGGTACTATGAAATTTGGTTTGTTTGCTGCTGTATAGTTAAACGTTACGCCCATGGTTACTGCGCCACCCGCAGAAAAGCCCATAAATCCAATTTTGTTAGGGTCTAATTTCATTTCAGCTGCATTTTTTCTAACATATGATATAGCTGCAAGACCATCTGCAATAGAAAGTGGTAAAACGGGAGTAACCCTTTCTCCGATTTTCGCTGGGTTATTGACGCTTTCGTTAGATATTTCTTGTATACCGTCAATGCCAGTGGGTACCAATCTATATTTTAAAACAAATGCGGTAATTCCTTTTTTATTCAACCATTTTGCAACATCTCGACCTTCACTATCGATGCTTAATCCGTAAAGTCCGCCGCCAGGGGCAACTATTACACTAGTACCATTTGGTTGGTCTGCTTCAAAAACTTCTAACCTAGGTATAGCTACGTTGGTTATTACATTTGTTTCCCAAATATCTGAGTAGTATTCTTTTTCAGCTGTCGCCCAATTTACATTTGGGTCAGATTCAAACGGTAAGTCTACTTCTTTTTGGGCAAGTATATTCATAGTGGTAAAAATACAAGTAAGTAGAAAAAGATGCTTCATAGTAGTTAATTTTATTAAAGGGTTTCAATGAGCATAAACACTAAGGCAGCTAAAACTCCGCCAATTATTGGTCCCACAATTGGTACCCATGCGTAACCCCAATTACTATTTCCTTTATTTTTGATAGGAAGAATAGAATGAAGTAAACGCGGACCGAAATCACGTGCAGGGTTAATGGCATAACCCGTTGGTCCACCTAATCCAAAGCCAATACCCATTACCAATAATGCAACGGGTAGCGCGTCTAATGATCCTAGTGAAATTGAACTGTCACCCATAGTGCCGCTTGCTATATAAAATACGCCGAATACAAGGGCGAAGGCTCCAATAATTTCAGTCATTAGATTCCAAAATGGACTTTTAATAGCTGGTGAAGTGGAGAAGGTGGCTAAAATTGCATCAGTATCTTCGGTGGCTTCGTATTGTTTTTTATAATTGAGCCATACTAATAGGTTGCCCATCATAGCGCCTAAAATTTGTGCTACTATATACCCAGGTACTGTTGCCCAAGAAAATTTTCCAGCAACAGCTAAAGCAATAGTTACTGCAGGATTTAGGTGAGCACCACTGGCATCGGCAGAAATAAATACTCCGATAAATACGGCAATACCCCATGCAAGAGAAATTCCCGTCCAACCGGCATCGGCTCCTTTTGTTCCTTTTAATACAATGTTGGCAACAATTCCATTTCCTATAAGAATTAACATTGCAGTGCCAATAAATTCAAAAATATACGTAATCATAGTTTGGTTGGATTTTAAGTCGTTTAAGATAATTAAAATCAAGGAATTAATAAGAAATAAAACCTTTTGTTAGGTAATTGATAATTATAACTATGTAATTATATGAATTTCAATATAATGTCTATTGAGCCTATATTCGAGAACTTTAATAAAAATCGAGATTTGAAGATATTTTTCATAATCCAATGTGTTGAGCTAATGACATATAATAGATTGTTTTGCCTACCTTCAATGAAGGATTAATCGATTTTATTATGCTTATGAAAAAATATACCTATTCTCTTTTTACCTGTCTGGTTTTTCTTTTTGTTAGTTGCTTATTTGATGATAGTGATACCAAAACTGACGATAGTGCCTTGGTAATAGGTACATATAGCTTGACCGAAATAAATGTGAATGTAGCTCAAGATGTTAATGAAGATGGTACTGCTTCTAATAATATGTTAGATGAGCTTGACTGTTTAGACGGCACTTTAAAAATTAATGCAGACGGTACATGGGATTTCAATTTGGTAGAGCTTGATATTACCAGTGTAACTGGTGATTTTTATGCAATACGTTGTGGTAGAACCAATAACTTCACTGGTAAGTGGACTTTTCAAAGTAGTGTGCTTGATTTAAACACAACTAATTTTAGTACTATGGTTTTAAATTCATCTGTTTTAACCGAAGGTGTAAATGAAGATTTACCGGGTGTTTTGAATAGAAGATTTACCAAGCAATAAATCTAATATCTAACACCATGTACATTCATTTGCAAAGTATACACCGAGCCCATTGCGGTAATGAATAATACATCTTGATTTTTACCACCAAACGTTACGTTGGCTGTCCAGTTTTCATTGATAGGTATATTCTTTAACCGTTCACCTTTTGAATTGAAAATGGTAACACCTTCACCTGTTAAATAAATATTACCTAGGTTGTCAATTGTCATACCATCTGAACCTATGTCTGTAAAAAGTTTACGGTCACTTAAAGTGCCATCTTTTTGAATGGAGTAGGAGTATGTTTTTTTGTCACCTATATCTGCAACGTAAAGAATTTTTCCGTCTGGAGTGCCAATTATTCCGTTAGGTTGTGTTAGCCCTTTCGCTACTATTGAGATGTTTTTTAAATCTGGTGAAATATAATAGACATTTTTTTCTTTAATGTCAGCTTCGGTCCTTGTCCAATATTCTCTTTGGTAGTAAGGATCTGTAAAATAGATTCCTCCTTTTAAATCAACCCAAAGGTCATTAGGGCCATTCAATTTTCTGCCTTCAAAATCAGCAATCAAGGTATCAATTTCACCTGATTTATGAATTCTCCATAATTCATTTTTATCATCGGCAGCTGCCAATAAATTTTCATTATTGTCAAAATACAATCCATTTGCCCTACCTGATGATTCCATAAAAGTGTTTATAGAATTGTCGGCTTGGTTCCATTTTAGAATCTTATTATTCGGCTGATCGGTAAAATAAACATTACCATTTTTGTCTGATGCCGGCCCTTCCGTGAAGCTGAAATTATTAGCAACCTGTACAAGTTTAGAGCCATCGGTAATCAGTGCCTTCTGTTGAGATTTACAAGAAACTATGGCTGTCAATAGTAGAGAAGTGAAAATTAATCGGTTATAAAATTTCATATATGTGGCTATAAGTTCTTTAAGTAGTTCATGTTATGCATCATGCTATCAAAAGGTGAACTTGCATATTCTTCTTGTTCTATATAAATATATTGAACACCAGATTGTTCTTTCATTTCAAGCATTAATGGAACATCAAGTATACCCTTACCGAATTCTGTACTTACTTTTTCATGCATATCCATATCTTTTAAATGCCAAAGCGGGAATCTGCCTGGGTATTTTTTAAAGTAATGCAACGGGTCCTTTCCAGCAATTACTACCCAGCCCAAGTCCAGTTCCATATGCACTAACTCTTTTTGGGTATTATCCATAAGCACATCATAAAGTACTTCTCCGTTTTCAGACTCAAATTCATACTCATGGTTGTGGTAACCAAATTTTAAACCATGCTTTCTACAAGCATCGCCAGCTATATTAAACTGCTCTGCTACTTTTTTGTAATTATCTACCGTTTGCCCGTCAGATGGCATTGAAGAACATATTAAATATTCTTGATCAGAAGCAACGGCATCTGCCATGGTTTGCTCAAATTTATCATCTAAATGTACATGACCACTGGTGAGTGACATTCCTAGTGCTTTACAGGTTTCACCCATTTGAGCGGGAGTCAACCCATAGTAATACCCTTTAGACGATCCGGCACTTTCAATTTCTTTAAAACCTAGGCTTGCAATTTTCTCTAAAGTTTTAATTGGATCGGCAAGCATGTCATCTCTAAAAGAATATAACTGAACGCCATAACTTGAATTTCTAGTAGTCGCCATTGTTATTTGCGGTAATAATAGTGTGGCTGCACTTAATAGACTAGCATTTTTTATGAATTTTCGTCTTGTGTTCATTGGTGTAGTGTGTAATGTTGTTGTTAGTTGTTTGGATTTTTAAAGCTATCTGAAATCTGCTTGAGTAATGCTGATAGTCTTAAATAATATTGTGATTTTAAATGTACGAAAACTAAACAGCATTTTTAGTGCAGCAATTAGTGGTTGTGTATTTTTGTAAAAAAAATTGGGCATGAATAGTAGGAAAGAACAATTGGAGGCATTAGATAGGCTATTAACCATCATGGACGAGTTGCGTGAGCAATGCCCGTGGGATAAAAAGCAGACCATGCAATCGTTACGACACCTTACCATTGAGGAAACGTATGAGTTAGGCGATGCTATTTTAGATAATGACCTTAATGAAGTTAAGATGGAATTGGGTGATGTGCTTCTGCATATTATTTTCTATTCTAAAATAGGATCAGAAACTAATGATTTTGATATTGCAGATGTAGCAAATGCTATTTGTGACAAGCTAGTAAATAGGCACCCGCATATTTATGGTGATGTTAAAGTAATTGATGCCGAAGATGTAAAAAGAAATTGGGAACAGATAAAGTTAAAAGAAGGTAAGAAGAGTGTTCTTGAGGGCGTTCCAAAAAGTTTACCTGCATTGGTGAAAGCTAATCGTATTCAAGATAAAGTTTCTGGTGTTGGTTTTGATTGGGAAGAACCACAACAAGTTTTTGAAAAGGTACAAGAAGAGCTTGGTGAACTTCAAGTAGAAGTAAAGGCTGGAGATATAGAGAAAATTGAGGCTGAATTTGGAGATGTACTTTTTTCTATGATTAATTATGCTAGATTTTTAGGTGTAAACCCTGAAAATGCACTAGAGCGAACCAATAAAAAATTTATAAAACGTTTTCAATACCTTGAAGCAAAGGCAAAAGAAATTGGTAAAGAAATGAATGATATGTCTTTAGAAGAAATGGATGTATATTGGAATGAAGCAAAAACTAAAGAGTAATTCTATTTCTTTAATTCAACATTCATAATTCTCGCCAAATCTCTATGCTTAATTGGTTTTATAAAATAATCTGTTATTTCTGGATAGGTTTTGGCATGATCAACATCTTCACCATTTATTGAAGATGTTAACATGATAATCTTAATTTTCTTATCAATTTTTGTTGCTACCGTTTGAAAATCCTTAACAAAATCAAAGCCATTTAAAATTGGCATATGTAAATCAAGGAAAATGATATCTGGTAGTTCGTCTAAAGATGCATACTTATCTTGAATCAGTTTTAATGGTTGTACTGAATCTGGAAAATCTACAATTCTAGTAATTGACAATTGATTAAGATATCGTTTCATTACATATTTGGAGATATCGTCATCGTCGATAACCCAAACCAATGGTTCTTGGTTCATAATAATTGTAATTAATGGTACTAGGTGTGTTTGCATTAATAACGGCCGGTTATGGTATAATAGTATTTGTAAAATGTATAGATGATCAATTTACAAGTGTAAATAGGTTACATTTATGTGTATTTCTGTGTTATTTTAATTTATATAGTGTTGATTTTTAATGTTTTAATTTATTATTGTCCTCGTTTTTTATTCAATTTTTTTTCTACAACCTTTTGATTAAATAGGTATACTTTGCTCAAATTACTTTAGTTAAGTTCGTATTTTTTGTATCATATTATTGATTATTTAACCTCTATTTAGCGAATGTAAATTGTTCAATTAACGGTACCTTTGCCAAAAATTTAGTTTAGGTTTTGCTACAGAATTACACCAAAGAATTTCGTTATAATATTAAGCTTTCTGTTCCTGTTATTTTAGGAATGTTGGGGCACACCTTTGTGCAATTGGCAGATAATATTATGGTAGGTCAATTGGGAACGGCAGAACTGGCAGCAGTATCTTTAGGTAACAGTTTTGTTTTCATTGCCATGTCTTTAGGTATTGGTTTTTCTACAGCAATTACGCCTTTGGTTGCCGAGGCTGATGGAGCGGGACTTAAAGAAAATGCTAAAAGTGCTTTAAAGCATGGATTACTATTATGTACCGTTTTAGGGTTATCATTATTCGCACTCATTTTATTGGCGAAACCTATCATGTATGCAATGAAGCAGCCTATTGAGGTAGTTGACTTGGCATTGCCATATTTAGATTTGGTGGCTTTCTCATTAGTACCTTTAATAATTTTTCAAGCATTTAAGCAGTTTTCAGAAGGTTTGTCCCAGACCAAATACCCCATGTATGCAACTATCGTTGCTAACGTCATTAATATTGTTTTAAACTATCTGTTGATTTTTGGTAATTTCGGATTTCCAGAAATGGGTATTGTAGGTGCTGCAGTTGGTACTTTGATCTCTAGAGTTTT
This sequence comes from Maribacter aquivivus, assembly GCF_900142175.1. Taxonomy (NCBI): domain Bacteria; kingdom Pseudomonadati; phylum Bacteroidota; class Flavobacteriia; order Flavobacteriales; family Flavobacteriaceae; genus Maribacter; species Maribacter aquivivus. The sequence continues at coordinate 2,251,162 of NZ_FQZX01000001.1, forward strand.
TATGGTATTTTATCTTTGGTTTATTTTAAAAACGAAAGAAAAATTTAAGTTTTATGTAACCGGATTCAATTTTGCAAAAATTGAAAAAACGGTGATAAAAAAGATTATAGAATTAGGATTTCCTTCTTCTTTACAGATGTTTTTTGAGGTTGGTATTTTTACATCTGCAGTTTGGTTAAGTGGCGTTCTTGGTAAAAATGCACAAGCAGCCAACCAAATAGCACTTAACTTAAGTAGTATGGCCTTTATGTTTGGTATGGGGCTTGGTATTACTGCAATGATTAGGGTTGGCAATCAAAAAGGATTATCAAACTTTAAAGAATTACGACGAATTGCACAGTCTATATTTCTATTGACTTTCTTACTCGAAATTGTATTTGCCGCGCTTTTCTTAATCGGTAGGCATTGGTTTCCGTCGTTATATTTAGATATTGATGACATGACTAATTTTGCCGATAACACAGAGGTATTAATCATTGCTGCAGAACTATTATTGATTGCAGCTTTCTTTCAAATATCAGACGGTATTCAAGTAGTTGTTTTGGGTGCTTTACGTGGGTTGCAAGATGTAAAAATACCTACCGTAATAACGTTTATTTCATATTGGTTAATTGGCTTTCCTGTTAGTTATTATTTATGTCTTCATACAGATTTAAAGAGCACCGGAATTTGGATTGGTTTACTGACGGGGTTAACGGCATCGGCTATTATGTTGTATCTTCGATTTAATTATTTAACTAAAAAATTAATTGCCGCGTAACAGTCTATTTATGATTGTTGTCAACAAATACATTTCAACTTATAGATTACAATTTTTATGGAATTTCCAAAATTTTTATTGGGTGATAATACAGATTACCCTACAGCAATATTTGTAGTACATACCGAGTTTCCAAGGTTCATAATCAACTTAGAAGATGATGAGGTCGAATGGCTTGAAGAATTCTCAAAGGAAGATGAAAAGGAATTGGAAGAAGAGGCAGAAAACTTGATTAAAGATGCAACTGCATTTTATGATCGAGAAGTATCTAGATACGAAGATTAACGATTATGCTTCAAGAGCTTTTACAGTTAGATAAAGACCTTTTTTTATACCTCAACGGTTTGGGTACGCCCCAATGGGATACTTTTTTTCAGTTCATTACTAATAAACTTAGTGCGGTACCTCTTTATATATTTTTACTGATACTTTCGTTTCAGAAATATGGAGGTAAGAAAACCATGGTACTTTTGGTATCTATAGCTCTTTTAATAACGGTTACAGATCAACTAGGTAATTTTTTTAAGTACGGTGTTGCTAGATTACGACCGTGCCATGATCCAGAAGTTGAACCTTATATGCGTTTGGTGAAAAGTTATTGCGGTGGTAAATTTGGTTATTTTTCGGCCCATGCATCAAACTCATTTGCAATAGCTGTATTTTTTGGTATTATTTTAAAGTCTAGTATTAAATATTTAGGGGTGTTTTTAGTACTGTGGGCAGCCTTGGTAGCATTTAGCCGAGTGTATATTGGAGTGCATTTTCCACTTGATATTATTACTGGTGCTGTAATAGGCTCGCTATTCGGCTGGTTGTTTGTAAAGTTATTTATATTTGCACTTCGCAAATTCTCCCTATGATATCTAATCTAAGGTACTGGTTTTTAATTCTTTTAATTTTCTTGGTATACGTTGCAGGTATGTTTGTAACGTTGTTTGAAAATGATTCTGCACAGTTTTCTGTTATGGCCATGAGAATGGTACAAGAGAATGATTTTTTTAGTCTCTTTAAAGGTCCTGAAGAATATTTAGATAAGCCGCACATGCATTACTGGCTAGCAGCCTTATCGTATAAAATATTCGGTATTCATGATTGGTCTTATCGTATTCCAGGCATATTAGCCACTTTATTAGCAGCTTATAGTTGTTATGGCTTAGGTAGTCTACTTTATAATAAACATGTTGGTAAACTTGCAGCGTTAGTTTTTATGACTGCACAGACTATTGTTTTGGGTGCTATAGATGTTCGTACAGATGCCGTTTTAACAGGCTTCAGTATTTTAGCAATTTGGCAATTGGCAAAATATATTGAGAATGGTAGTGTGTCGGCAATTGCAATTGGTGCTTTTGCAGCAGGTATTGCATTTTCAACCAAAGGGCAAATCGCTCTATTAGTAATAGGATTGCCCATACTCTGTCATTTGTTTTATATAGGTAAATGGAAAGTGTTTTTAAGCTGGAAAGTGCTATTGGCGTTATTGGTATTTGCAGTGACGATTACACCAATGTTATATGCTTATTATTTGCAGTTTGATTTACATCCTGAAAAAGTGATACGTGGTAAAGACCATCGTAGCGGTATATTTTTTATTTTTTGGGAACAAAGCTTTGAACGTTTAAGCGGTGAAGGTATTGGTAAGAATAGTAGTGATTACTTTTTCTTCTTTCATACATTCTTATGGGTTTTTCTTCCTTGGACAATTTTAGGTATTACGGCATTCTATCATAAGATAAAGGTCTTTATCAATCAAAAGTTTAAGTATGTACAGGGGTCTGAATTTTTAACTGTTGGCGGTATTACTTTAATATTTATTATTATCAGTTTTGCCCAGTTCAAATTACCTCATTATTTGAACATTACTATTCCATTATTTGCAGTTATAACCGCTGCCTATATTTATAATTTATATACGGCAAACAAAGAAAAAACGGTGAAGTATTTAATGATAGGGCAATACTTTGTGCTTAGCATAGTATTCATCGCTTCTGCTTTAATATGTTTTTACGTCTTTAAATTAAGAAGTGTAGTGGCATATGTGTTTTTAATTGGAGCGGCAATACTAATCATCTATTATGCTTTAAAAAGGGAAGGAGTATATATGAAATTGGTTACGATTTCAGTTTGTGCATCACTACTTTTAAATGCTGTTTTAAACTTACATTTTTATCCTAATTTATTAGACTACCAAGGTGGGTCTTCAATGTCTAAAGTCATTGCAGAAAAAAATATTCCGGTAGATCGAGTTTATAAAGTAGGTAAAGACTATACGTGGTCTTTAGATTTTTACAATCAATTTCCTGTTCAAATTACAACTGCAGAGGATTTAAAAGACAAAAAAGATATTTGGGTATATGTCAATGATGATGAGATGGCTATGCTTGAAGAAAAAGGCTTTGATTGGGATTCTCAGCTCTCGGTAGATCAATTTAGAATAACACGTTTACAAGCCAAATTCTTAAACCCGAATACACGTAAGAAAGTAACTCGTAAAATGCACTTGTTACATATTTATTAAACCCTACTCGTTGGCTGAATGCTTTGAAGTATGTGCCAATTCTAATTTAATTTTCTTAAAGTGATACCATACACCTATAAACGAAACTATAGCTGTTATTAAGAAGAATAGCACACTTACGCCAACAGATATATTTTGGTCTAGTCCCAATAGTTTTGCGCCGTAGAAGAAGGTTACTTCGCGGCTTCCTATGCCTCCTAAAGTTAACGGTACTACCGCTACAATAGATGAAATCAAGAAAATGATGAGATATGAAATTTGATTCATTTCAATATTCAGGGCAATTAGAATAAACCAAATACAAATTAATTGTGCCAATTGTACCAAAGCAGATAATGCAGTTGTTTTCCAGAATATAGGTAATACATAATTGAAAAATCTTTTATTCAATAGCCAAAATACGATAACTGATATTGGTATAGCTGAAAGGAAGATCCAACGATATCCATCTAAAATTTCAGCAGTATGGAAAGCCAATAGTCCACAGGCATATATAAATAGTAATAATAGACCGCCCAGACGATCTAAGACTAGCACACTCACCATTCTTTTGGTTTTGACATCAAAGGTTTTCTTCAGAATATAGCCTTTGTATGCATCGCCGCCAATACCACCAGGCAAGAATAAGTTGTAGAACATACCTAACAGATACAACTTAAAATTGCTTGTATTTGTTAGCATGATGTTAAGCCTATGAAAATATAGGTTTAAACGTATTGCCCCAATGAATTTAGAAAGTATAAAGAATATGGCTGCTAAGATTAAGTAAAGCGGATTACTCTTCATCAGTATGTCTTTTATCTCACTTACATTTATTTTAGTAAAAATGAAATAAATTAAAACGGCACTGATCAGTACTTTTAATCCGGTGGTTACTTTCTTATTTAACTTCGCCACCTACACTAACTTTTTTAATGCGATATGGTCTTTTGTTCTGAGATTCATAATAAGTACGTATTAATAATTCCATTACAATACCTATTGTAAATAATTGAATACCGGCAAAAATGAACATCATACCCACAGTAAGTAAAGGCCTTGTACCAATATCTTCACCAAAACCGAACTTAACGATCAATAGGTAAATATTGATAAAAATACCTACAAGAATCATTAATGAGCCCGAGATACCGAACAGGTGAATTGGTCGTTGAAAGTATTTACGGATAAAAAGTAAAAGCATCATATCTGCAACTACTTTAAATACACGCTCTAATCCGTATTTAGAAACCCCAGCATGACGAGCATGGTGTTTTACAGGAACTTGCTTTATTTGTCCGCCTTCAAGAAATGCGAGAAGGGTAATAAACCTGTGCATTTCACCATATAGATTTAAGTCTTTGGCTATATCTTTTGTAAAAACTTTTAAGGCACAACCATTATCTTTAATATCTAATTTTGTGACTCGGCGTACCAGAAAATTAGCAATTTTAGAGGGTATTTTTTTAACAAGAGAATCTTTTCGTTTTTGACGAATACCAGTAACTACATCATATTCTCCACTAACGGCATAGGTCAGCATTTGTGGAATATCAGACGGGTCATTTTGTAAATCGCCGTCCATGGTAATAATATACTCTCCTTCGGCATAGTCAAGACCTGCCGCCAAGGCTAAACTCTGACCGTAATTTTTCTTCAACTCAATTAAATGAACCTTATCATCTTTAAGACCTTTGACTACTTTTTTGGTATTGTCCGTAGAGAAATCGTCTATGTAAATAATTTGATAATCGTAGCCAACCAAGCTTTCGTGGATTTTCTGTGTAAGAAGAGCCGCATTGTCTTGTTCGTTATATAAAGGAACAACTACCGAAAGTAGGGAAGTGGTAACAGGTTGCATTGAGTTGTTTTTTGAATAGGTGCAAAGTTATGTTTTTTATCCTTAAGATAATGTACATGAATGTGAGTAACATTCTAAGAGCTTTAGTGCTGTTTTAAAGCCTTTAAGAGCTTTTCTGCAGCTAAAAAAGGAGAGATATTACCGCTAATAACTTCTTTTTTTAATTGCGGTAGCATTTCTTTAGTCTTCGGATGATGGTAGAATTCAGTTAATAGTTCTTGTTCTAGATATTGAATTAACCAATTTTCATTTTGCTGTTGTCTGTTGGCGTTAAAATATCCGGATGCCTTCATGCTTGTGCAATAGGTATCTATTAACTGCCAAATTTCATCTAGACCTCTATTTTCAATTGCAGAACAGGTTAGCACTTCAGGAGTCCAGCCATTTTCCTTAGGCGGAAACATATGTAATGCGCGGGTGAATTCCATCCTTGCAAAATCTGTTCGTTTTATATTATCTCCGTCTGCTTTGGTAATTACAATAGCATCTGCCATTTCAATAATGCCTCTTTTTATACCCTGTAACTCATCACCAGCACCAGCCAATTTTAATAGTAAAAAGAAATCTACCATATCATGAACAGCAGTTTCGCTTTGCCCAACACCAATAGTTTCTATTAGAATACAATTAAAACCTGCCGCTTCTAAAATAAGAATGCTTTCTCTTGTTTTACGGGTTACACCACCTAATGAAGAACCCGAAGCTGAAGGTCTTATATATGCATTGGGGTTTTTAACCAACTCTTCCATACGAGTTTTGTCGCCAAGTATGCTACCTTTTGTTCTACTACTAGAAGGGTCTACGGTAAGTACGGCTACCTTTTTGCCTAAACTGGTTAGTATGCCACCAAATTGTTCTATAAAAGTGCTTTTTCCGGCACCTGGTACTCCAGTAATACCAATTCTTATAGAATCATGCTTTTTTGAAATACAACCGGCAATAATTTCATTAGCGATTATGCGGTGCTCTGGCTTAGTACTTTCTACCATGGTTATAGCCTTGCTTACTATGGCAACATTATTGGCATAGATACCTTCAAGAAATTCTGATGTGGTAAGATGGGCTAAATTCATTGTAACAACTTATATAATTGTAAGTGGCATAAAGGTACTATTTGTAAATAGGAACCATAATTTTGGTAGCGTCCCACTCTAGACTTAAAAAATCTTGAGATGTTTGATTCTCTTCAATATGTTCAAAATTTATAGATAAATCTTCTACGGGTTCCACTAATGTTTTTACTGGCACTTCTACCGTTATATAGTCAAACTTGTCTTCATGGGTGGTTTGGTTGCCATCAACACTGGTAACGCCCCAATCGGGTATTTTTGAATTAAAAATCACTTTCCAACTATCTTTATTAGGTATGGTCCATAAAGAATACTTGCCAGCTGGTAATGTTTTATCTATAATATGAATAGGTTGGGTGGTTGTAAAAGTTGTGGGCTCATTTGCTCCTGTTCGCCAAATTTTGCCATACGGCACTAATGTTCCAAAAACATCCCGTCCTTTTTTTGACGGACTAGAGTAATCTACCTCTAGCTTACTACCTTCTAAATCTAAGAGCGTTGTTTTAGCGGGACTGAATTTCTTGGCTTCGCTGTGTATGTAAGGTATAACTACCAAATAGCCAAGGGCTACCAATACTATTATACCTATAATTATTTTTTTTAATAGCTTCATTCAAGAATAAGATATACCTAAACTATGGTTAGCTAGGAGTGACAATATCAAATTTAAAGATAGATATGTTATTGTAGATATCGCCAGGCCTTAAGAGGCTTTTAGGAAAATCTGGTTGATTTGGTGCATCTGGGTAGTTCTGTGCTTCAAAACAAATTCCTGGAAAATCTGGAGGAGTATATACTACTAAAGCTGGTTGGTTGGTATATACTTTCATGTTAATGCCAGAGGTCTTTGATTGTATTTCTGCAACTTTCTCATTACCAATATCCTTAACAAAAATAGTATCTAGCCTTTGTACGCCTATCTTTCTTGGTAAAAGAAAATCATATTCTGTTTTACGAACTGGTATGATATTGCCTGTAGGTAATAAATTTTCTTTGGTTTCTAATTTGTAAGGGCAATTCAATTGTAATTCGTAATCATCAATGTACGGATTGTTATCTAGTTTAAAATAAGAATGATTGGTAAGGTTAATAACCGTACTTCTATCCGTTATTCCTTCATAAATAATTTGTAATGCGTTATCCATTAATTTATAGGTAACGCTAACAGATAAATTTCCTGGGTAGCCTTCCTCTAAATGTTTACTTATATAGCTCAGTTTTACGAAAGGTTTATCACTTTGGTCTACCTCATCTATAATCCAATATTTTTGATGAAAACCTTCTTTGCCGCCATGTAGGTGAACGCCATCTTCTTGAAACACATCGTACCGAGCTCTATCGATTACAAATCCGCCATTAGAAATTCTTCCTGCATATCGACCAACACTGGCTCCTAAAACATTATCATCTAAACGATATCTACTTGGGTGGTTGTAACCAACTACTACATTGTTGTACTCGCCATCTGCACCTTTTACAAGTAATTTTTGAATGGTAGCGCCATAATCAAGCACCATGAGTGTTAAATAGGCATTGGAAATTGTAACTTGTTTCAAAGGGAATATTTAATAGTGTGGTGTAAAAATAAAAATTTTTGCAACATTCTATTTTTTATATCGTCCTTATTATAGCAACAAACCAAAACCAATTCAATTAATTCATGTTTCAAAGCAGTATTGTAGAGAAATGTAAGGCAAACGACCGTGCGGCACAAATGCAGCTGTATAGTAAGTATTGTGACGGAATGTACATTGTAGCAATGCGTTTTGTGAAAAATGGAGATGATGCAGAAGATGTTTTACAAGAGTCGTTTATTAAGGCTTTTCAAAAAATACATCAGTTTAGTGGCGATGTAACTTTTGGTGCATGGTTAAAACGCATTGTGGTGAATAAGAGTATCGATTTTCTGAAATCAAAAAAGGAAAAAGAGGTTTCGCTAGATGAAGGTTATATGCAGGTTGTTGCAGAAGATGATAATTGGAATGTACCAGCAGCGATTAGTATTGAACAGGTTAAATGTGCAATTGATGAATTACAAGATAAATATAAATACGTAGTGCTTATGTTCTTGGTTGAAGGATATGATCATCAAGAAATAGCAGAGGTATTAGATATTTCAGAATCTGCCTGTAGAACAAGATTATCGCGTGGTAAAGGTCATTTAAAAGAACTATTAAAAGGAGAAAAATATGGAGCAGGATCTTAGGGAAATGTTCAATAAGGATAGAAAAGAGCAGAAACATACTATTAAACATGGTCATGAAGAGCGTTTTTTAAAGAGGTTAGAAGAATCTACACCAGCACAAAAGAAAACTGATAAAGCTTGGTTGAAAATTGCGGCATCTGTTGTGGTAATCATAAGTCTAGGTTTAGGGTTTTTGTATTTCAATGAAAATGCTGATAACACGTCAATTCTGGTTGATAATACTACTACAGAAGAACAAAAATCTGAATTCACTTTTGGGGATCTTTCTCCGGATTTGAAGAAGGTAGAAAGCTATTATGTTGCCAATATCAATATGGAACTAGCAAAATTAGAAGTATCACCAGATACTAAAGAGTTGATTGATAGTTTTATGGAACAGCTCAATAATTTAAACTTAGAATATAAAACCTTAAATAATGAACTGAAAGAACTGGGACCTAATGACCAAACGATAATAGCACTGATAGAGAATTTACAATTACGATTACAATTATTACAAAAATTAAAAAGAAAGTTAACCGAATTAAAATTATCAAAAAATGAACAGATCATTGACAACAGTATCTAAGCAACTCATCATTGCATTTGCACTTTTAACTTCAAACGCTTTTTTGGCGCAAGAAGAACGTAAAACATTTCAAGAAAGATTTATTGTGGCAGAAGATGCTGTAGTAAACATCAATACCAGTTATGCCGATATTGAATTTGAAACTTGGGATAAGGATGAGGTGGCTATTACAGCCACCATCACCCTTGAGGGAGCTACAAAAGAAGAAGCTGAGAACTATTTTAAGAATAGCCCTATTGAAATATTAGGTAATAGTAAAGAGATTAAAATATCTTCAAAATCTAAGAACAATGACTTTTTCACAAGTTTTGATTCTGAAAATATCTTTAACCATGGTGGTATGCGTATAGCCGTTCCAGAGATTGCATCGTTCGTAGTAAGTGTACCTCAGATAGCTCCTTTTCCAGAAATGCCGCCATTACCATTAACCGAAGCCTATACATTTGATTATGAGGAATATCAAAAGGATGGTGACAAGTACATGAAAAAATGGCAAAAGAATTTTGAAAAGAGTTTTGATAAAAAACATCAAAAACGATTGGAAGAATGGGCTGAGCGTATGGAAGAACAAGCAGAGGAGATGGAAATAAGAATGGAAGAGCACAATGCAAAAAGAGCTGAGTTAATGGAAGAACGTCATGAAGCTTTGCAGCAAAGACTTGAAGAACGAGAGGAAAAACGTGCCCATTTACAATCAGATAAAGATGAGCATAGAGCGTTTATCCATACTTCTAGAAACAGCTCTGGTGAAGCCCCAAATATTTTCTATTATTCTTCTGAAGGGGAACAAAAGAATTTTAAAATTAAAAAAACTATAAAAATAAGCTTACCAAAGTCAACTAGAATTAAAATGGATGTACGCCATGGTGAGGTTAAATTAGCTGAAAATACCAAAAACTTGAATGCGAAACTTTCGCATTCAAGCCTTTGGGCAGTTACTATCGATGGCGAAGAAACTTCTGTTTCTGCCTCATATTCTCCAGTTACCGTGCAGAAATGGAATTACGGACAATTAAGTACATCATATTCAGAAGATATATCATTGTCAGAGGTAGTTCAATTGCAATTACAGGCTACCTCGTCTGAGGTTACTATAGATAAGTTATTCAAAAATGCCTTTGTAAAGAATGATTTTGGCGCGGTGCACATTCTTGAAATGGGTAATGACTTTGAAGAATTGGATATTAGCGTAAGAAATGGAGAGTTAACGGTAACAATGCCAAAGGTGGCTACCAACGTTTATGTTAAAGGCAATTCATCGACATTGAAATTACCAACAGATTTACAGATTGTAGAAACTAAAAACGGAACAACCACTATTCATAAAGGGTATCACTTAAAAAATAATAGTAATCGATCTATTGTAATTACATCAGATTATAGTGAAGTAGTGCTGCACTAGTTATTTTACCAATTGTAATGTGCCAAACACATTGGCATCTATCCATCCTTTATTTTTATTCTCACCTGCTACAAATACAGAGCCTATTAAGTTCTCGCGCTCTTCGCTATTATCATTATCTGCATAAGCTAGAGCAAAACCAATTTTCTTATTTTCGGTAAGTACAACAGGCTTTATATTGGGGTCATCATTATATATACCAGGGTACACTTTTACAAACATTTCCCAATATGTTGTATTGCCTTCTGTTTGATGTTTAGATGTAATATGATCATTGTATAATGTCGGCTTTTTATCAACACCTAAGTCAACAACATTACCATCTAAGGCTACATGATAGGTAAAAGCATTATGGTTAAATCGGTGTTGCCCTCCAGAATTATCTTCATCTACATAAACGATTACACAATCATCGTTCCACCAAAGTTTTAAGGGGTCTTCAGTTTTATCTAAAATAGTATTATCAACAATCTCTAGTAGAAGGTAGAGTCCGTCTTCGTTCCAAGCAATTTTATATCTACCATTATAATCATCATGATCGAAAGGACCACCGATCCAATTTTGATCAATAGGTTTCCAATCTAATAAATTCCAATAGTTTTCTATAGCTCTGCCATCTAGGGTAGGGGCATCTTTAATATAAGAAACTGGGGATGCTTGAGAATTTTTCTTGTTCTTAACTTCTGCACATGAAAATACGCCTAAAAGAAGTAAAAGGTAAATAGTCCATTTCATAATACTGGTTTGGAATCTATGGTTCAAAAATACCATTTTCTTAAGTTATGTAAGATTAATAGTACTTAATTAAGTGGCGACAAGATATAATAAAATAAAAAGAACCTACTTATTCTTAGGTTAACTGATGTGCTTTGTAATTATTGTACAGTCTGTTGCACAAAAAAAGCATCCCGAATGGAATGCTTTCATATGAAAATTTTTGGGAGATCTTTTAATGGGCACTCTTCTTCAGATAATCTCCAAAGTTCTCTTTAAATCTATTCAATCTTGGTATAGAAACGTTTCTTATATATGAGTTGTTAGGATTGTTCTTTTCATAATCTTGATGATATGACTCTGCCTTGTAAAATATAGTATAAGGTACGACTTCTGTGGTAATTGGATCATTATCATACACTTTATTATCTGTAAGTGCTTGAATATAACTTTCAATAATATTCTTTTGCTCATCGTTCTTATAAAAAGCGATTGAGCGATATTGTCTACCACGATCCGGACCTTGTCTATTTAATTGAGTGGGGTCATGAGAACCAAAGAATACTTGTACCAATTGGGTAAATGAAATTTCATTTGGGTCGTAATATACTTCTACAGCCTCTGCATGGTCGGTTTTACCGTAACCTACTTCTTCGTATGTAGGGTTTTTTTGTTCGCCGCCTGCATAGCCAGAGACAACTTCTTTTACACCTTTAACACTTTCAAAAATAGCCTCTACACACCAAAAGCATCCGCTGGCAAAATAAGCGGTTTCGTATTTACTTAATTGTTGCGGACTCAATTTTACCTCTTCCTCTATTTCTTCGTGTTCGGTTTCTGCAATTTCAGTGTTTTCAGAAATGGTATTTTTCTTGACTTTAGATTGGCAACTGGTGGCAATTAAGGTTGCGCAGGCCAATAAAGTAATTTGTAATAATTTCATAACAATTTTCTTTTAGCAATTTGTAGGTAATTTACAAAGACCTTACGAGGAAAAGGGTTAAAAAATGTTAAGGAGAGTAAAGGATATTATATTTTTGAGAAATGAATACTTTACTTCAAGCCCTTGAAACTTACACTATAAAAACCATCTGTATTTTAGATGCCACTATTTCCCCTGACGTTTATGTGCCATTAGATCTTTCTAAAAGCAATGAAGATTTGATTGATATAGATATTACGGATCATGCTGTTTGTCAAGATTATATAGATGATGTGCTTAAAAGTAAACAAGGTATTATCGCCTATGGCGGATATTTAGAACAAAGAAACTTATATAATGATAAGGAAGGATTTACCTCTACCAGTAAACCTGTTCGAAATATTCATTTAGGAATTGACTTTTGGTGTGATGCCTGTACTAAAGTCATTGTGCCGTTAAATGGAAAGGTTCATAGCTTTAAAAACAATAATACTATTGGTGATTACGGACCAACCATAATCCTTGAACACGTTTTAAATGATATTACCTTCTATACTTTATATGGTCATCTAGCTATAAATTCATTATCAGGTCTTTATGTTGGTAAGATCTTTAAAGCAGGAGATGTACTCGCAACTTTAGGTACACCCGATATTAATGTAAACTACGCACCACACCTTCATTTTCAAATTATACACGATTTAGAAAGTAATGAAGGAGATTACCCAGGTGTATGTGCTGAAGGACAACTATCCTTTTATAAAGAGAACTGCCCTGATCCGAATGTGCTATTAAAGTTAGGAGTTGTTTGATGAGATGAGGTAATGTACTGAGTAAAGAGTATTAAGTAAAAAGTACGAAGTATTAAGTATTTACTCTGAAATTGAAATTAGAAAATAGAGTATAGATTTTTATCGGTACCGTTGTTGAGTTTTAATTTAGCGAAGCTAAATTTATGTTTCCAACAACCAACAACTGAAATTTATATTCCTTTCAATCTTTTCTGTTTTTTGAACTAGAACTTGAATTTGAACTTGAACTTGATTTTTCATTTGTCGTTTAACGACACCAATTAACGGTAAGGTGTTTTTAGGGGTGTTGTCGTTTATCGATACCATTTTACACTTAATCTGAAGTTGTGTCAAGTAACGAGAATTAGGGGTTTTTCAGCGATTCATCACCTAGTAAAACAAGGCCTGCGGCGTTCTATTATTGTAACAAACGCAAGTCATGAAAACAATAATAGCAACAATCTTCATCATCTTTTTAAGCTTCACCGCTCAAGCACAGAACTCTACTGAAGAAGTAAAAGTTGAAACTATTGAGATGAGCATCGTTACTGAAACAACATATGAAGTAGAAGCTAATACTACTTTAGAAGTAGCTAGATTATACAAATTCAAAAACTCTAGAATCAAAAGAGACTTAAACTTCTTAACTAAAGCAAACAAGCCTAAGATGGCTTAGTTTTTTAGTATTATGTAAAGAGCATTAAGTACATAGTGTATATCGATTGTTAGAAAATAGACTTCATAATAAATTTTAAGAGTGGATTTAGTAAAGCTATACTGATTTTGTGTTTAACAACGAACAACGAACAACGAACAACGAACAACCAAAATCTAATTTCTCAATTCTTTTCTCTCACCTCTAACTTCTCAATTCTCATTTTTAAACTTCCCTCTTGTAGTCCTTCTATCTTGCATAAAGAATATTTTGTAAGAAAAAACATATTAAATCGATGAACTACATAAATACGGGGTCTAGTGGAAGATTTTTTTGTAGGAAAAAGGACTACAAAAAGAAGTAATACATCGAAAAGCAAACTTTTCATCGTAAAAACCGTACCTCTTGTCGAATTCGAAATACGTTTACTTACAAATAGATGGTTATCTATAAACCAAATTTACCTACTTTATTATGCGTACAATTATTTTTTTATTCCTTGTTATCTGTTTGGGAACCCAGTCCCAAGCACAATCGAAGTCACCAGACATCAAAGTACAGACTATTGTTATGCCCATGGCAGATGTAACAATAAAATCTGACGTAAACGCTCAGGGTTTTCAAACAGCTGCAAGGTTTTACAAAGTCAAAAATGCAAGAGTTAAACGAGCCTTACTTTTTAGAACAAGAATACGAACAGTATCTCTCGCCTAGTTTAATTCTTCTACAAATTCCTCGGTTACCTCTGTTCCCCCTTGAGGTAATACAATAGTTTTTAAAATTTCCCAAACATTTTCGGTTACTATTCGCTGCCCTTCTGCAGTTGGGTGAATTCCATCTTCTAAATTCAATTTCGGAATACCGGCAACACCTTCCAATAAAAACGGAATCAACATTATATCATTAGATTTGGCCAAGGCAGGATACATCATCTTAAATTGAGATGCATAATCTGCACCCATATTTGGTGGTATTTGCATACCTGCCAATATTATTTGAGTTTCAGAATTTTTATCCTTTACCATATCTATCATCTGTTGCAAATTATTCATAGACTCAGTAATGGGTATTCCTCGCAATCCGTCATTGGCACCCAATTCCAAAACAAAAATATCTACCGGCTGATTTAGCACCCAGTCTAATCTATTTAATCCGCCAGAGGTAGTTTCTCCGCTCAATCCAGAGTTAATTACTTTATAATCCAAACCTAAAGAATCTAAGCGTTGTTGAATTCTATTAGGGAAACCTTCTTTCGTATCTAAGCCATACGCAGCGGTAAGGCTGTTTCCATAGAATAATATCACGTTTTCATTCGCAGAAATATCTTCCTTTTCAACACTACTTACAGCTTCTGTTTGGGTGTCAGATGGTTTCTTTTCTGTAGTTTCTCCACATCCAACGAATAACAACGCCAACAAAAAATAACGAAACTTTAATACTTTCAACATAGTCTTACCTTATTAGATTCCAAATCATTTGTTTATTTTGTTGTCTTGTATCAAAATGATTTATGACAAAGATATTAAACGTACGTAATCTAAAGAAAACGTATTCAAGCGGATCTAAAAATTTGACAGTAATTGATGATATTACTTTTTCTATTGAAGAAGGCGACACTTTTGCTATTGTTGGTCCGTCAGGTAGCGGTAAAACCACATTATTAGGACTCTGTGCCGGATTAGATGAAATCAGTGAGGGAGTAATAGAACTTTGTGGGGAAGATTTAAGCGCATTGAACGAAGATCAACGTGCATTGCTTAGAAATGAAAAAGTAGGATTTATTTTTCAAGATTTTCAATTACTGCCCACATTAACGGCTTTAGAGAATGTAAGTGTACCTTTAGAATTACAGGGTGCTGCCAATGCATCTAAAGATGCTATGGAACTTTTAAACAAAGTTGGTTTGGGGGATCGTCATGATCATTATCCATCTCAATTATCTGGTGGTGAACAACAACGGGTTGCTTTGGCAAGAGCATTTTCTAATAAGCCTTCTATACTTTTTGCTGATGAACCTACGGGTAATTTAGACGAGGAAACTGGCGAAAAGGTCATTAAATTATTATTTGACCTTAATAAAGAAATGGGTACTACATTGGTAATTGTTACCCATGATCTAGAATTGGCTAACCTGAATAAACATGTATTACGACTTAAGGGTGGTAAAATAGTAATCAATGAAACCACTTCTATATCTTGAATCAAACACAAAGAACACCAAAAGCCAGATTTAATTGGTTGTTGAAAATGGCTTGGCGAGATGGCAAAGCTAGCGGTAAACGACTGTTATTGTTCATGGCATCTATTATTTTAGGTATCGCAGCAGTGGTGTCAATTCAATCTTTTAGTGATAATCTTAAAGATAATATTGGTTTACAGTCAAAAGCCCTCATGGGTGCTGATTTTCTTATTGATAGCAATCAGCCGGCCAATGAAAGGGTAACAGAATTGATGGATTCTTTAGGTGGTTATGATGCTAGAGAGGTCAATTTTGCATCGATGGCAGCGTTCCCTAAAAGTCTAGCTACAAAATTGGTACAGGTACGCGCTATTGAAGGTAATTTTCCCTTTTATGGCGAGTTGGAAACTGAACCTGCCTCAGCTGCAAAAGAATATTTAGAAAAAGGTGGTGCATTGGTTGATGCCACTGCAATGCTTCAATATAATTTAAAACCAGGCGATAGTGTTAAGTTGGGTACAACCACTTTTGCTATTGTTGGGTCTTTGATTACGGCACCTGGTAGTACAGGTATTGGTGCGACAGCTGCACCACCCATTATTGTGCCATTTCGTTTTATGGAAGAAAGCGGACTCTTGCAACGTGGTAGCCGTTTGGGGTACAATTACTATTTTAATAATGATAAGGCAGATTTAGAAGCACTGAGTAAAAAAGTAGATCCATTATTAGATGCTGAAAATGCAGACATGGATACTCATACAGATACTAGCGAACGATTAGGTCGCAGATATGAAAATGTAGGTCGGTTCTTGAATTTGGTAGCCTTTATTGCACTTCTTTTGGGGTGTGTAGGTATTGCCAGCTCTGTGCATATCTATATAAAAGAGAAACTAAAAGCAGTAGCGGTTCTTAAATGTTTAGGGGCTACACGAAAGCAAACGTTTTTAATTTATCTGATCCAAATTGCAGGAATGGGTTTGTTAGGCGGACTCATAGGTACGGTAATAGGTTTGTTGTTACAACAGACATTTCCACTTATACTGCAAGAGTTTTTACCCTTTCAGGTAGAAATATCCACTTCTTTTCAAGCAATATTCGTTGGCTTATTGTTGGGTGTATGCATGTCGGTTTTATTTGCCTTGTCGCCATTAATAAATACATGGTTTGTTTCGCCCTTACAGGTGTTACGTGTGCAAGAAAATACGAGTAAAAAGGCTAGACCTTATCAAGTTTGGGTTGTCGTTGCCATCGTTCTTTTTGTACTATTATTCGCTTATTATTTATTGGGTAGGTGGACCTTCGCGTTAAGTTTCGTAGCAGGAATTATGGTGACATTTTCTATTTTAGCGGGAGTGTCAATTCTTTTTATGCGATTGATTAAACGTTATTTTCCAAAGTCATGGAGCTTTGCAGCCAGACAAAGCTTATTGAATTTATTCCGTCCAAATAATCAAACTGTAGTATTGGTTTTGGCTATTGGGATTGGTACATTTTTAATTAGCACATTATATTTTACAAAGGATTTTCTACTTGCCAAAACCTCCTTCGAAGCTAGTGCAGAGAGTCCAAATTTAATATTATTTGATGTCCAGACGGATCAAAGGGATGCTGTAGCGAACACCATTACTCCGAAAGGATTGCCTGTCATAGATAACATACCGATTGTTACCATGCGTTTAGAGCGTATAAAAGATCGAGACGTTAAAGATATTCGATTAGATACTACCACCCGAGTAAATAAGTGGATTCTTAACCATGAGTTTAGAACCACGTATAGAGACTCTATGATTGGTTCTGAAAAGTTGCTGGAAGGGGATTGGATACCTTCTGTAGACCCAAATGCCAAAGTGATTCCTATTTCATTGGCAGATAATGTAGCTAAGGATGCTTTAGTAACTGTTGGTGATACCCTATTATTTAATGTTCAGGGAAAATTAATGACCACTGTTGTGGGTAATATTCGCCAAGTAGATTGGGCACGTATGCAACTTAACTTCTCTATAGTATTTCCAAAGGGAGTGTTAGAGAATGCACCACAGTTTCATGTGGTAACTACCAATGCACCAGATAAAGCCTCATCTGCAGGTTTACAACGAGAGTTGGTAAAAAAATTTCCCAACGTATCCATCATCGATTTAAGACAAGTAGTAACCTTGGTTGAAGATATTTTAGATAAGATTTCATGGGTCATATCTTTTATGGCTTTCTTTAGTATTCTTACCGGTATCATTGTGTTGATAGGATCTGTTAGAAATAGTAAATACCAACGAATTCGTGAAAGTGTTTTACTAAGAACACTTGGTGCTCAGAGTATACAAATATTAAAGATAAATGCTTTAGAGTATTTTTTTCTTGGTGTTTTGGGCAGCGGAGTAGGAGTATTACTTTCTTTACTAAGTAGCTTTTTACTGGCGTATTTTATTTTTGACACACCATTTGTTCCTTCATGGATACCATTTTTAGTGGTGTTGCCGGGTATTACACTATTGGTTCTTGCCATCGGTTTAATGAATAGTAGAGGAGTATTAAATAGTCCGCCATTACAGGTATTGAGAAAAGAAGGTAATTAAGAAGGTATTTTTAACGTAAATTCTAACAATTACATTCTTACTTTTCTACCTTTAATAGCATGAAAAAGCAACTATTCTTTTTATTGGTAACTACGTTATTTGTATGCTCTTGTAGTACTGATAGTGTAAAAGCAGATTTGATAATAACCAATGCCAATATTTGGACAGGTAATACTGATTCTCCAAAAGCCGAGGCTATGGCTGTAAAGGCAGATACTATTTTGGCTATTGGCTCTTTAGATGATATTCATAAGTTGAAAGGCTCAGATACTGAGATAAAGGATGTAGGAGGAAAATTCATCACACCAGGATTTATAGATACTCATGTGCATTTATTAATGGGAGGTAATAGCCTTTTAAGTGTGCAATTAAGAGATGCTAACACAAAGCAGGAATTTATCGATAGAATTTCTGGGTTTACTAATATGATAAAACCTGGTCAGTGGATTGTTGAAGGTAATTGGGATCATACCCTCTGGGGAGGAGAACTACCTAATAAAGATTGGATTGATGAATTTACGGGTGATAATCCGGTTGCTATTTATAGAATGGATGGTCACATGATTTTAGCTAATTCTGCAGCACTCAAAATTGCAGGCATAGATAAAAATAGTGCCGATGTAGAAAATGGAGAAATTGTTAAAAATGCTGATGGAACGCCAACCGGTATTCTTAAGAGTGAAGCTATGTATTTAGTTTTGAATAAAATACCAAAGCTTACAGATTCTGAAAAGGAAGAAGCATTAAATGCGGCGCAAGATTATTTAGTGTCTCAGGGCGTAACCACCGTACATGATGTAGATAGTTTAGGTGGTTACAAGATTTTAGATAAGATGAATTCTAATAAACAACTGAAGGTGAGAGTTTATGCTGCTGATCCTCTGAAGTATTGGAAAACAGTATCTAAGGATACAAAAGATATAAAATGGTTGAAAAATGGACTCATGAAAGGTTTTGTAGATGGGTCTCTGGGATCACATACGGCAGCTTTTGATGAGCCGTATTCAGATAAGCAAGATGATAATGGTCTGTTTATTGTCGATGTAGATAGTTTAAATAGTTGGATCTCTAGTGCCGATAAAAAGCAATTACAAATTACCGTTCATGCTATAGGTGATCGAGCAAACAGTACTATTTTAAATATATATGATAGTGTAGTTCAAAATAATGGCAAGCATGACCGACGATTAAGAATAGAACATGCGCAACATTTAAATATAGAAGATATCAATAGATTCTCTAAACTAGATGTAATAACAAGTATGCAGCCATATCATGCTATTGATGATGGTAGATGGGCAGAAGAACTTATTGGTCCAGAACGTATAAAAACCACCTATGCTTTTAAATCTCTATTAGATGCAAATACGACAATGGTATTTGGTAGCGATTGGCCAGTAGCACCTGCTTCTCCGTTATATGGCATGTACGCAGCGGTTACCAGACGCACATTAGATGGAAATAATAGTGATGGTTGGGTTCCTGAACAGAAAATTAATGTGGAACAAGCATTAACTGCGTATACCAAAGATGCTGCTTACAGCTCATTTGATGAAGACATAAAAGGAACATTAGAACCAGGCAAGTTGGCAGATTTTGTTATTCTGAGCGAAAATTTGCTTCAAGTTGAACCAACGACATTAAAAGATGTGAAGGTTTTGGAGACATACGTTGGAGGTAAAAGGATGTTCTCATCTAATTTAGATATTAATAAATAAGTCATATTTGACATAATTGCCGATAAATCTCTCACTTTATGTGATTTGTCAACTAATCGGCATAGCTTTGCGCTTTAATTACAAAAGTGATTGTTATGGCGTTGTTTACCGATTTAAAGATTTCTAGAAATTTAGAGAAAGCTCTGGCTGATTTAGGTTTCGAAAATACAACCCCAATTCAAGAGAAAGCTTTCCCTATTGTAATGAGTGGTAGCGATGTTGTTGGTATAGCCCAGACGGGTACAGGTAAAACATTTGCTTACCTACTTCCTATTTTAAATACGCTGAGTTTTTCTAAAGAAATTCATCCTAAGGTAATTATTCTAGTACCCACGCGTGAACTTGTGGTACAAGTTGTAGAAGAAGCAGAAAAACTAGCTAAATATGCAGGCATTCGTGTTCTTGGTGTATTTGGTGGTAAAAGTATGTTGCGCCAAAAAGAGGCTTTGGCATTAGGTACAGATGTTCTTGTAGCAACACCTGCAAGATTGTATGATTTGATTCTAACAAAGGCCGTTCAGTTAAAACAAGTAAAGAAACTTGTTATTGATGAGGTCGATGTAATGCTAGATTTAGGCTTTAGGTTTCAGCTCGTAAATATTTTTGAGCTTTTACCACAGAAGAGACAGAATATTATGTTTTCGGCCACGATGACTGATGATATCGAGTTGTTTATTACTGATTTTTTTACCGGTGTTCAGAAAATTGCGATTGCCGTTAGTGGAACTCCGCTAGAGAATATTACCCAATACGGTTACGCCACACCTAACTTTTATACGAAAGTAAATTTGTTGGTCAGTTTATTGCAAAATGAAGAAACGTACCACAAGGTGTTAGTATTTGTATCAAGCAAGCGTAGTGCCGATTTACTCTTTAAAGAATTGGCAGAATTTTTTAGTGAAGAAATATGTATTATACATTCCAACAAAACACAGAATTACAGACTACGATCTATTAATCAGTTTGATGAAGGTAAGAACCGTATTTTGGTTACTACCGATGTTATGGCTCGTGGATTGGATTTACAAGAGATATCTCACGTTATAAATTTTGATACGCCTAAATTTCCGGAAAACTATATGCACCGAATCGGTAGAACGGGTAGGGCAGAGAAAGAAGGTACTTCTATATTATTATATACAGAGCAAGAAGAAGAAGCTAAAGATGCCATTGAAGATTTAATGTCGCATAAAGTTAATTTATTGCCACTACCTAATGATGTTGAAATTGCAACTCAACTTACTTTTGACGAGCAACCTAAACATAGAGAGCACGAGAATCCTTTAAATATTAATGAAGACGAACGTGGAGCTAGTTTTCATGAAAAGTCTGACAAGAATAAAAAGGAAAATCAAGGTGGTTCGTATAAGCGTATTATTAAAAAGAAATACACGAAATCTAAAACTCGTGGCGATAAGAATTACGGTAAGCGCGGAAGACACAAATTTTAAACCCACTTATTTCTTTATTTTGAAGCTTTGTTTTGGTAGCAAAGCTGTCTGATATTGCTCAGTTTTGAGCTAACGACCATTCAGGTCCAAACTTAAATTACCGATGAAATACACACCAAGTCGGTGTGGTGTTTTTTGATCAAAAACCGTTCGTCGACACTTTTTGTCGATTCATCATAGATTTTTACACTAGCCGAAAATTATAGCAGTTTAGCGAGGTCAAGATGCTTAATAGTAGACCTCAAAGTACTTTTACATTGTTCAACATTACGATATGAAAGCACTTGTAACCTTACTAATAATAATTTTCGCTGGCGCATTAGCATTAGCACAAACTCCCCAAACAGATGATAAAGTTAACGCTACTGAAGTGGGTATTGATTTGGTTGATAGCCATGACGATATTAGCAACGAGAAAACGATTACAATTACTGATGAAACGTCAATAGCACGTTTATACAGATACAAAAATGCTAGAGTTAATAAAGAATTAGCATTTGCTACAAAGAAGTCATACGGTAAGTTGGCATAGTCTTTGCTCTATATAATAAGGTGCAATTAAGCACTTTATAAATTTTTGATTATGATGTTACTTTCTATTATAATACCAGCACTTATTGTTATTGCAACTATTGCTTTTACTTCAAAAAACGAAAAAAAAGTGCGTCCAATTAAAGTGCCGGTAAACAAACGTAAGTTTTAGTTCTTTATACCAGGCTGCTTAATAGTATAGTTACTTTTAGCTTTAGCCTCATCTACTTGTCTTTTTACATCTGCCAATAATGCCTTAGAATCATAAACGATTCCATCTTTGACGGTATATTTTACGCCACCCACACGAACCACCTCATTATCATCGGTCAGTTTTATAGCTCCAGTGCCATATAGTACTTTGAAGTTTTGAAGCGGATTTTCCTCAACAATGACAAAGTCTGCCAATTTGCCGATTGTCACAGAACCTAATTTGTCATCCAGACCTAATGCTTCAGCTCCATTTAATGTTGCCGATTGTATAATTTCTAAAGGATGAAAACCTGCTTCACGCATAAGTTCCAATTCTCGTATATACGCAAAACCGTATAGTTGGAAAATGAATCCAGAATCTGATCCCGTTGTTACTCTACCACCTCTGTTTTTATATTCATTGATAAAGGTCATCCACAGTTTATAATTGTTTCTCCAAGCAACTTCTTGCTCTGTACCCCAATCATGCCAATAAGAACCATGAGATACCTTACTGGGCTGATAGAATTCCCATAAAGAAGGCAATGTATAATCTTCATGCCATTCTGCTCTTCTAGCGCGCTGTAAATCTCTACTAGCTTCATAAATATTGAAAGTTGGATCCATGGTGAAATCCAGGGCCAATAATTCATTCATTACATTATTCCAATGCTCAGAATAAGGTTCTGCAGCTTGCTCCCATAATTTTCCTGCATTTTCAAAGCGATCTTGTTCGTTTTGATAGTTATAGTCTAACGGAAAATCTTGTACGGTTCTGTCATCGAACAGAGCTTCAGGTAAACCGTACCAATGCTCCATTGAGGTTAGACCTGCTCTGGCAGAATGTAGTACATTCCATCTTGCAACACTCATTTGTGCATGGTGGCATGCTGATCCTAATCCTAATTTTTTATTTTCATCAAGTGCTGCCGCCATAATTGCAGGCTCAGCTCCGAAGAACTTTATACCATCAGCTCCTTTTTTAGCATTAGCGCGTACCCATTCTCTTGCCTGTTCTGCAGTAGAAATAGGAATATCGTTTAACGGATTGAATGATTGGCTTGTTTGCCCGAAAGCAGTATATGAGATAATACGCGGAGCTATGATTTCATTTTTCTCACTTTTGCGTTTTAAATCTAAAGCAATATCAATACCTCTTCCTGCTACTTCACGTACGGTAGTTACACCATGGGCCATCCAAAGTTTAAATACATAATCTGGGTCTGCACCTTGGGCGTCGCCGCCAATATGGGTGTGCATATCTATAAAGCCTGGCATAAGATACATTCCTGTACAATCTAATTCTTTACCACCTGCTTTTAGTTGTGGTCTTTTAGCGTCATCAATAGCTACACCAGGGTAACCAACAACTTTTACTTCTTTAATGATATTGTTCTCTACTACAATGTCTATCGGTCCTTGTGGTGGCGCTCCATTACCGTTAATGAGCATTACACCTCTAATTATCAATTGAGAATGTGGACCATCGCCTTCTAATGATTGTGCGTATATGGGTGTTGTCATTAAAAAGACAAAAACCAATAGTACTAGTGCTTTTATTTTTATCACTTTGCTGTATGAATTAATTATTAGTGAATTGATGTTAATCTTCAGAAGGTACTTTTATCTTGTCTCCAAGAAAAAGTGCATTTAAAAACAATCTATTGGTACCATACCATGATCCTCTAAAATTGGGATTGTCTGCAAAAAGAACTACTCTACCACTGCCTAATTTACTAACAATAAGAGATGCTGAGTTTAATATTTTTTCTTGCATATTCTTCTCAGTAATAAACCCATCTATATGTGGTTTTTTAGAATATTTAGCAACTGTAGCATACGAGTTTTTACTAGGGGATAGCCAAACCGAGTTGTTTTTATAAACAGGAATGCTGCTATCTCTATACCCATAAGCTAATGGGTGGGTAATATCTAAATCAACGTTTAAAATGACCCCGCCAAGACTTTCTTTGCCAATATTTTCACGGGCATCTACATATGGTTTTCTTACAGCGAGTTCAGTTGAATCTTTTTCCGTTTTGGTAAGTTTTTCTTTTACTAATTTTTTCTCAATTACCCATTTACTAGCTGAGCCAATAGTTATAAGGGTATTTCCCTTACTGGTCCAATCTTTAATTTTGGACATTTGTTTCTCAGTAAGGTTATATTTTCCAGAAACCATAACCATGGTATTGTACTTGTCTAAACTTATCTTGTTGAAATTGCGCATTGGTATTTTAGTAATAGGCATGTGAACACGAGTATCTAGCAAATGCCAAACTTCCCCTGCTTCATAAGAACTTACGCCATCTCCAATCAACATTACAGCCCTTGTTTTTTTAATTGGCGAAATATTGCCGCTTCCTAAATCTACACCTTCTAAACTAAGACCAGAATCTACTGCGTAAATAGGCACTTCGAATTTTTCTTGTGCTTCCTCAATACTTTTGTACACTGCAGCTGCATCTTCTTTTTGTAGACTAACAGGAACTAAGACAGCACCATAATTAAACTTTTTAGTATCGGTTTTAGTTTTTATGCTAAATAGCTTAGCTGCAGAAGAAGCTACAATACCTTTTTTCTGTAAATAGACAAGTGCGGCAGGTGCATTGTAATCATCCCAGTCCATTACATACGCATAGTCAGATTTTTGAACAGGACTTATAGAAATCAAGTTTTTTGTTTCAGTAATTTTATCGCCAAGGTTAAGTGTGTTTACCGACTTGTATTTCATATTATAGAAGTTAGCAACCGACCATGCAGAGGCATCATAATAAACACTATCTCTGTACTTCTCATACGTTTCAAACATGGTTTGTACCATTCTGTACTGCGGCTGCTGTGTAGGTACCGTAAATGAATCTCCAGAACGATAAACGTCTATTTTATGTAGCAATAACTTATCTATAAATGCTTTTGTTCTGTTTTTGTCATGGACATCACCAAAAGTATAGCCCTTAACTTTACTTTTAGCAGCGTTGGTTAAGGCACTTTTAAAGAATTTTTGCTGATACTTACGCATGTATTCTTTGTTGTTAACTGCTGTTTTTACCGTTGTTATTCCAGAAACGTATTGGTTTCTAATAGTAAAAGCGAACGTTATTTCTCCAAATGCTGTAGTTTGTCTATGACCCCTAGAACTTGCTTGCTCAAATAATAAACCAAGACCACCTTGTAGGTCAGGGTATGAGGATCCATAACCAGGGTAGGTGCCATCAAAAACTTCTTTGGTGAAGTAAAGAGATCCTATGCTATCTAAACTTTTAGAAAATGCATTACCAAAAAGAGTGTTTAAATCTTCATAATTCTCTTTAGGCATTATAGGGTCATATGAGGCATTTGTTTTCATTGGTTCAAAGAAATAGGTACTTTGCGTACCCATTTCATGAAAATCTGTAACAACATTTGGGTACCACTGGTGGTACCAATTTAACTTACCTCTACTTTCTGGATTTATTGCTAGTAACCAATCTCTGTTAAGATCAAACCAATAGTGGTTTGTTCTTCCCATTGGCCAATACTCATTATGTTCAACATCTTGTGGGTCTGCTACTTCAGGACTTCCTTGGTATGTGTTTGCCCATTGTGTGTGCCTGTCCCGACCATCAGGATTAATGGTTGGGTCAATAAAGATAACAGCATTCTTTAAGTAGTTTAATATCTCAGGATTTTCTGAAGCAGCAAATGTATAAGCTGTAAGTAATGCCGCTTCTGAACTTGAAGGTTCATTACCATGTACATTGTATGCTAGATTAATGAAGATTGGAACGTCGCCATAATTGGAAACTGATTTTTTAGGGTCTGTAAAAGCTAAATGTTCCTCTTTTAGTTGATCTAGGTTGCTTAGATTTTCTGGAGCGGTAATGGTTAGCATAACTAATTTACGTCCCTCATGTGTTCTGCCATACTCTGCTATTGATGCCCTGTCTGAGACTTCAGCTAGTTTTTCAAGATAAGCCACAATAAGATCGTGTCTTGTATGGTGTTCACCTATACCGTAACCTAAAAATGCTTCAGGAGATGGTATTTCAGAATTGAAAGGTTGGAATTTTTGGTAGAAATAATCTTGTGCCGAAATGGTACTCCCATAAAGGAATACCAATAGTAGTAATTTTTTGATCATTAAGCGTGGTTTGAACGTTAGTCGCTTAAATATAGGTATTACTATAAAGATTAGCTAGCATTTCCATGCTTCGCATTTATTATTATGATAGTGATAAAAATTGATTAATTAATTTACGCTGTTGGAGATAATTGTTGCTTTATTTCTTGAAACTGTATAATGTAGTTAGTCCCTTTCTTGGCTTCATCACGTTGTATAGTTCCTCTTAATTGTCGCGTAAGATTGTGTATTAATTTTAAACCTAAAGATTTAGTGTTTTTATAATTAATGGTTTCTGGAAAGCCAATGCCATTATCACCAATCTCTAGAATATAACAATTTTCTTGAGCAGCATCTTTCTGTAGCTTAATACTGATAGCCCCTTCTTTATCGCTTTCAATACCATATTTTAAGGCATTAGTCAACGTTTCATTAATTAAGAGACCTAATGGGATTGCGGTGTCAATACCTAATTTTATATCAGGAATATCAATTATTAAATCTACATTATTATCATTTCCTTTTATCGAGCGAATTAAATATTCGCTTAATTCTTGTACGTAAGATTTGTATTCAATGTGGCTTATGTCATTACGCATATATAGCATTTCATGTACCATAGCCATGGCAATTACTCTATTCTGAGTACTCTTTAAAAGCCCTTTCATTGGTCCTGCTTCAATATTTCTAGATTGTAGGCTTAATAAACTAGAAACGGTCTGTAAATTGTTCTTAACTCTATGGTGTACTTCTTTTAATAGATTCTGTTTTTCATGTACTTGATTTGACAATTCCTTTTTTGAACTATACATGGAATTATACGTTTTTAGAAGAGTTTTGCCTAAGGTGTTTCCTAAAATAAATACAGCAAAAAGTATAGATACAAGACTAAATATTGAGCTTGATTCTTCTGGAACTAAATTTTCTGTAATACGTAATTCAGGTATGGACTGTGTAAAAACTAGAAGAATCAGTACAATTATGATATTAAAATACACCCTACCGTACCTAGTACTATTTATGAATCCGCCAAATGCGATTAACGGAATCATGAATATAAACGGGCTATTAATTCCGCCACTATAAACGGTTACTACTACAGCGGTAATTAAACCTATAATAGATGAAAAATTAAAAGTAGGTACTATGTTTTTATGAACTTTGAAATATAAAATGTTTATAATATTCAATATTGCAAAGCCAACAAGTAAAAAAGGTATTACTTGGGTTATGTTCAAAATGAAATAACATAAAGCTCCAAAAAGGATGGAGATAATGCTAGTGGCATAATTTACCCTTAAAAAAAGTTTGGTTTTATCCTGAAGACGTTCCTTGTCAATGGTAAATCCGGGCATAGATATTATTTAGGTACTATAAAATATACGAATTACGTAATGTAAATCTAATTATGTTTTTATCATTATGCTAGTATTTTCTGCTTTAGTATGATAAAAACGAGTATTATTTTTCTGAATTATATATTTTTTTTGCCTAAATATTGGTTAAAATATTAAATGAACTGTTAAATGGGCAATTCAGTAAATAATCTTGAAAAAGGATTCAATTATTAATGGTTTTCTATTTCGTTTAGTTATAGCTGTTTAGAAACAGTAAACAAAAAAGGCATCCAATCGGATGCCTTTTTAATTCTGATATTAATGTATAATTTAATCTTGAGTTAACACCCATGAACCGTTTTGTAAAAGTGGTTCAGCTTGTTTGAACTTTACCGTTTTACTTTCACCGCTCATAACATTTTTAATCGTTACGCGCTCGTTTCTTCCAATTTTTGGTTGTTCTCTAGTAATGGTTTCAGTAACTGAAGGACGTTCAGCCTGATTTTGACTTACTGCTCTACTGCGTGCAGCTAACTCATCACTATTAGGAATTTCCTCTTTTGACGTCTGTAAGTTTTCTTTAGGTTGAACGTTTCTTTCCTCTTGAATCGCATTAGGGTTTTCAGAAGGTAATTCTCCTTTGAATAAGAAAGACACAACATCTTTATTTACTTGTTCGATCATCGATTTAAAAAGTTCAAATGCTTCGAACTTATAAATTAATAAAGGATCTTTTTGCTCGTGAACCGCTAATTGTACCGATTGCTTTAACTCATCCATTTTACGAAGATGTGTTTTCCACGAATCATCTATAATAGCCAATGAGATATTTTTCTCAAAGTCAGTAACCAATTGTTTACCGTTACTATCATATGCTTCTTGAAGATTCGTTACTACATTCAAGCTTTTAATGCCGTCAGTAAAAGGAACTACAATACGCTCAAAGTTATTGGCATTATCTTCATGTACCTTTTTGATTACAGGGAAAGCTGCTGCTGCATTACGTTCCATCTTATCATTATAATACGTGTAAGCTGCCTTATAAATTTTTCCGGTAATTTCTTGAGCGGTCATTTTACCAAATTCAGCTTCATCTACAGGCGATGTAATAGAAAAGTATTTGATCAATTCAAATTCTAAATTCTTAAAATCACTTGCAGCTTTATTGCTTTCTACGATTACCTCACAGGTGTCATAGACCATATTGGCAATATCTAGCTTTAAACGCTCGCCTTGTAAAGCATGACGTCTTCTTTTGTATACAACTTCACGTTGCGCGTTCATAACATCATCATATTCTAAAAGACGCTTACGTACACCAAAGTTGTTCTCTTCTACTTTTTTCTGAGCACGCTCAATAGATTTGGTCATCATGCTATGCTGAATAACCTCGCCATCTTCCAAGCCCATTTTATCCATCATCTTAGCAACCCTGTCAGAACCGAATAAACGCATTAGGTTATCTTCTAACGAAACGTAGAATTGAGAGCTTCCTGGATCACCTTGACGTCCAGAACGACCTCTTAACTGTCTATCTACACGACGAGAATCATGCCTTTCTGTACCTATGATTGCTAGTCCGCCTGCTTTCTTAACTGCATCAGACAACTTAATATCGGTACCACGACCAGCCATGTTGGTTGCAATAGTTACAATACCTGCATTACCAGCTTCAGCAACTACATCTGCTTCTTTCTTATGAAGTTTCGCATTCAATACATTATGAGGTACTTTACGAACACTTAATAATTTAGAAAGCAATTCTGAGATTTCAACAGAGGTTGTACCGATCAATACAGGTCTGCCTGATTGACTTATTTTGGTTACTTCCTCAATAATGGCATTGTATTTTTCTCTTTTAGTTTTGTAGATAAGATCATTTTTATCTTCTCTAGCAATAGGTCTGTTAGTTGGGATTTCCATTACATCTAACTTGTAGATTTCCCAGAATTCGCCAGCTTCAGTTACAGCAGTACCTGTCATACCAGCAAGTTTGCTGTACATTCTAAAGTAGTTCTGTAATGTAACCGTTGCAAAAGTTTGAGTTAATGCTTCGATCTTTACATTCTCTTTTGCTTCAATTGCTTGGTGTAAACCGTCAGAGTATCTACGACCGTCCATAATACGACCGGTCTGCTCATCAACAATCATTACCTTATTTTCCATTACCACATATTCCGTATCCTTTTCGAATAGGGTGTAAGCCTTTAATAATTGGCTCATGGTATGTATACGTTCACTTTTAATAGTAAAATCTTTAAAAAGCTCTTCTTTAAGTTCAGCTTCTTTTTCAATTTCAAGATTTTGATTTTCAATCTTGGCAATTTCTCCACCAATATCTGGCATTACGAAGAAATCTTTATCGTTTTCTCCAGAAATATAATTAACCCCTTTATCGGTCAATTCTATTTGATTGTTCTTTTCATCGATTACAAACAACAAATCTTCATCAACAACTGGCATTTCCCTATTGTTGTCTTGCATGTAATAATTCTCAGTTTTTTGAAGCAATTGTTTTACTCCCTCTTCACTTAAGAATTTTATTAAGGCTTTATTTTTAGGTAACCCACGATATACGCGTAGCAAAAGAAAACCACCTTCTTTAGTATCGCCTTCTGCTATTAATTTTTTAGCTTCTGCTAATACACCCGTTAAATGCTGACGTTGCTTTCTTACAATTTCATCAACCTTTGGTTTTAGTTCATTAAATTCATGACGATCACCTTCTGGTACCGGACCAGAAATAATTAATGGTGTACGAGCATCATCGACCAAAACTGAATCTACCTCATCTACCATTGCATAATTATGTGGGCGTTGTACCAAATCTTTTGGTGTATGCGCCATATTATCTCTCAGGTAATCAAATCCGAACTCATTATTAGTACCATAAGTAATATCTGCATTGTACGCTGCACGTCTGCCATCAGAATTTGGTCTGTGGTAATCTATACAATCTACAGATAGTCCATGAAATTGAAAAATAGGTGCCATCCAAGCACTATCTCTTTTTGCTAAGTAATCATTAACGGTTACTAAATGAGCACCATTACCACTTAAAGCATTTAAATATAACGGAAGGGTAGCAACAAGGGTTTTACCTTCACCAGTTTGCATCTCTGCAATTTTACCTTGGTGCATGGCAATACCACCAATAAGTTGTACATCATAATGTACCATATCCCAAGTAACTTCTTTACCTGCGGCATCCCAAGAATTTTTCCAAATAGCATTGCTGCCTTCAAGAGTGACATATTCTTTTGAACCTGACAAAGTTCTGTCATATTCAGAAGCTGTCACTTCTAAAGTTTCATTATTTGCAAAACGCTTGGCAGTTTCCTTCACAACAGCAAAAGCTTCAGGAAGTATTTTATTTAAGGTCTCTTCAGAAATGGTATAAGATTCTTCTTTTAATCTATCTATTTCTGTGTAAAGTTCCTCGTTTTTGTCAATATCAGTAGAGTTTTTAACCTCTTCTTCTAAAGCACTAATTTGATCTGTTTTCTCTTTAATAGATTCTTGAATAGCCTTCTTGAACTCTATTGTTTTCTGCCTAAGTTCATCATGACTAAGGGATTCTAACTTCGATTCAAATGACTTTATTTGGTCTACTAAAGGCTGTAATTCCTTTACATCTTTTTGTGATTTATCACCAACGAATGCCTTTAGGATGGAATTAATGAAACTCATATATTTTAAACTATTAGAATTGAAGCTTTTCTGACTATTATTCTAGCAAGAATAGCTTTCAAAATATTTTATATTCGACAATTATAATCGATGCTGTTTAAGAGCAAAAGGTATTCCAGTCTTGATATTTGGACAGTTTAACCTAATAACCTGCCAAAATTACATAAAAAAAAAGCCTCCGAAGAGACTTTTTTGTAGTTATTATGATATCGAATATTAATATTCGTCCTCGTTCCAGAGGTAGTCTTCTTCCGTTGGATAGTCAGGCCAGATCTCTTCGATAGATTCATATATTTCGCCACCTTCTTCTTCCATAGATTGTAAATTTTCTACGACTTCAAGAGGGGCTCCAGTTCTGATGGAGTAATCTATTAACTCATCTTTACTTGCCGGCCAAGGTGCATCACTTAAATAAGATGCTAATTCTAATGTCCAATACATAGTAATTATTTAATTTTAATTTTTTGCAAAAGTAATTTTTAAATTGAGACAGCAAAGAAATTAATAATAAATTTCATATTTATCTCGTACTTTTTTTGCATTT
Source organism: Maribacter aquivivus (assembly GCF_900142175.1). NCBI lineage: Bacteria > Pseudomonadati > Bacteroidota > Flavobacteriia > Flavobacteriales > Flavobacteriaceae > Maribacter > Maribacter aquivivus. The sequence goes on from NZ_FQZX01000001.1 coordinate 2,282,919, forward strand.
GTTTATTGATAACGAATAAATTACAGAATTATTAGTCCTTTTTTTTAGGAATCCATTTTATTTCATCCGCCTGTAAATCATAAGACAATTTTCGTGCCAATACAAAAAGATAATCTGAAAGCCTATTGATAAAAGATAGTACATTTTTATCAAATGGCTCTGTTTGAAATAATAAAGTTGAAATTCGTTCGGCTCTTCTGCAAACCGTACGGGCAATATGACAGTATGACACTGTTGTATGACCACCCGGAAGAATAAAATGAGTCATAGGCGGTAATTCGCTATCCATTTCATCTATGACTTGTTCTAAAAAATTGATTTCAGTAGTGCCTACCTTTGTTATTTTCAATCGTTCTTGACCATTTTTGAGTATTTCTTTTTCTGGATCCGTAGCTAAAATAGCCCCTACAGCAAATAAATGCTCTTGAATAGAGGTTAGTTGTTGTTGATAAATAGGGGAGATGTCTTGATCACGAATAAGACCTAGCCAAGAATTCAATTCATCTACCGTACCATAACTATCTATACGAATATGATGTTTAGGTACACGGGTGCCTCCAAAAAGTCCGGTAGTGCCGTAATCTCCTGTTTTGGTATATATTTTCATTTTATAAATTGTAGAAAGTAGAGGTGTAGTTTATTTAATATAAATAGTGAGAATTATTGTGATATAAGATCTGAATAATTAATTCTCCTTCTTGTCCTTGCGTTCGTAATCTCCCATGAACTTTTTTGATTTTCGCTCGCTAGATTTACCTTTACTGGTAATGCGTATGGCTAAGTAAATAGCGAAAACGACACCCAGGGTAATATAAATAGTATTACTGCTCATTAAAAATTTGCTTTAGCCTAAAATTACTGGTTTATATCCGTATTTTAAAATGTTCCTTTACTTGTTCTTTTCTGAAAAATAGAGCTCCGCAATAAAACATATCTATAGAAACGCGAACATGCTTTAATTCTGTAAGTTGTGTCCAGGTTTTAAAATTTTTACTATTGGTATGTATATTATCTAAGAGTAGCATGCAATCATTTGATAAATTGTTGATATCTAAATTAGTATCGCTAAGGTCAGATATGCTACAAACAATAATGTCGGCATTATTTTCTATTATTGAAATAGTTGTAAAGTGTTGTTTTAAAATTTCTTCGGATGTTTTATAATCTCCTATTAGACGTATGGAATCATATTTAAAATAGGCAATACTTTTAATAAGCACCTTTAAGGTTGCCGGAAGCTTTAATTCCTTTTTCTGATAAAGGCACTTGGTAATATAATCATACACGAAAGGGGAATGAATTCCGTGCTGATTGTTAGAAGTAAGAAGAAATTTAATATGAGATATAAAACGAAACACTAGTTACTTTTTCAAATTTTGGCAAAAGTAAAGATTGTCATTGAACTTGAGTTTGATTTTTGAGTTTGTATTTGATTCTTGAACCTTTAAAGTAGGTTTTGGTAAGAAATGGGTTAGGTATAGATTTGTGGTGAGAAGAATATATATAATTGTATTAAGAAAGTTTAGCGCTATTTAATTTTGTAGAGAATTTTAAAGCCTTAATTACTCTGTTGTTTTTGTTCTTGTATAATCTAGCAACTTCAATTGTGTTTTTAGTTTCGATAGTTGGTACAGTAATATCATTACTTTCAATTGTTTGAACCATCTCTACTTGTACAGTTTCAATCTCTAAAGAAACATTCTCGTTATTAGCTTGCGCTTGTACTAAGAAAGTAGAGAAGAAAAGAGCGGTTAAAAGAATAATTGATTTCATAATATTTGTTTTACACTGCTAAAGTACAGGGATGAACAAACATATTTTACCGGTTGTAGTTGGGCAGCATTTAACTGTAGACGAATGGTAATTTTGGTTCGGTTATTAAATTTATAGAAGGATAAATAGGAGATAGAACGGGGGATTTGATAGTACGCTCAATTACCGTAAGTATTGATGTTATTTGCTTTGCTGTTTATACAGTAGCTACCAATTGGACAAAAGTATAGTGCGTGGTTGAAAATTTGTTTGAATTTGATTTGTGAACTTGAACTTGAGTTGAATTTGATTTTTGAACTCGTAAGTAAAAAGTAGGTTTTGGTAAGAAATGGGGTAGGTATAGATTTGGGGCGAAAAGGATATTTAAAAATTGTATTAAGAAAGTTTAGCTCTATTTAATTTTGTTGAGAATTTTAAAGCCTTAATTACTCTGTTGTTTTTGTTCTTGTATAATCTAGCTACTTCAATTGTGTTTTTAGTTTCGATTGTTGGAACGGTAATATCATTACTTTCAATTGTTTGAACCATCTCTACTTGTACAGTTTCTATTTCTAAAGAAACATTCTCGTTGTTAGCTTGCGCTTGTACTAAGAAAGTAGAGAAGAAAAGAGCGGTTAAAAGAATAATTGATTTCATAATATTTGTTTTACACTGCTAAAGTACAGGGATGAACAAACATATTTTACCGGTTGTAGTTGGGCAGCATTTAACTATAGACGAATGGTAATTTTGGTTCGGTTATTAAATTTATAGAAGGATAAATAGGAGATAGAACGGGGGATTTGATAGTACGCTCAATTACCGTAAGTATTGATGTTATTTGCTTTGCTGTTTATACAGTAGCTACCAATTGGACAAAAGTATAGTGCGTGGTTGAAAATTTGTTTGAATTTGATTTGTGAACTTGAACTTGAGTTGAATTTGATTTTTGAACTCGTAAGTAAAAAGTAGGTTTTGGTAAGAAATGGGTTAGGTATAGATTTGTGGTGAGAAGAATATATATAATTGTATTAAGAAAGTTTAGCGCTATTTAATTTTGTAGAGAATTTTAAAGCCTTAATTACTCTGTTGTTTTTGTTCTTGTATAATCTAGCAACTTCAATTGTATTTTTAGTTTCGATTGTTGGAACGGTAATATCATTACTTTCAATTGTTTGAACCATCTCTACTTGTACAGTTTCGATCTCTAAAGAAACATTCTCGTTATTAGCTTGCGCTTGTACTAAGAAAGTAGAGAAGAAAAGAGCGGTTAAAAGAATAATTGATTTCATAATATTTGTTTTACACTGCTAAAGTACAGGGATGAACAAACATATTTTACCGCTCATAGTTGGGCAACATTTAACTGTAGACGAATGGTAAAAATCATTCGTCTACGGTTAATGTAGTTTTAAAATGTATTCGAAAATTAATGTGTTAATGGGGTCTAACCTTCCATTAGTGCTGAAAGCTCAAACCAACGCTCAGTCTTACTCTCAATCGTATCGGTTACTTCTTTAAGTTCTATACCTAAGTCTTTAATTTCATCACCACTTAATGTGCCATCGGTAAACTTTTCTTGTAGCGTAACCTTCTTTTTTTCTAATTTTTGAATTTCGCGTTCTAGTTTTTTGAACTCCTGTTGGTCTGCATAAGATATTTTAGGTGAAGCATCTGGTTCTTTCCAGCTAGTTTTAGGAGCACTTTGAACTTCTTTTTGCTCACGTTTCTCTAGTACCTGACTGTCTTCGTATGCTCTGTAATCTGAATAGTTACCTGGAAAATCTTCTACAACAGCATCACCTCTAAATACAAATAGGTGATCTACAATTTTATCCATAAAGTAACGGTCGTGAGATACTACCATTAAGCATCCTTGGAAATCCATTAAGAAGCTTTCCAATACATTTAGCGTTACAATATCTAAATCGTTGGTAGGTTCATCTAATATCAAGAAATTCGGATTCTGAATCAAAATAGTACATAAGTATAGTCGCTTACGCTCACCACCACTTAGTTTGTCAACGAAATCATATTGCTTTTTTCTGTCGAATAGAAAACGTTCCAATAACTGCTGTGCAGAAATCTGTCTGCCTTTCATTAAAGGTATGTAATCACCAAACTCGCGAATAACATCAATTACTTTCTGACCTTCTTTTATTTCAATTCCTTTTTGAGTGTAGTAACCGAACTTGATTGTTTCACCTACAATTACTTTTCCGCTGTCCGGCTGGTCGCGTCCACTTAAAATATTTAAGAAGGTAGATTTACCGGTACCATTCTTACCAATGATACCAATACGTTCTCCTTTTTGAAAAACATATTCAAACTTATCTAGAATTGGCTTACCAGGGAAGGATTTAGAAATCTTATGAAGTTCAAGAATTTTACTGCCCACACGTTCCATATTCAACTCTAGCTGAACTTGATGGTCTTTTCTACGTTGGCTAGCTTTGTCTTTAATTACGGCAAAATCATCTATTCTAGATTTAGATTTTGTAGTACGCGCTTTTGGTTGCCTACGCATCCAATCCAACTCCTTTTTAAATAGTAATTCTGTTTTATGTTGCTCTGTGGCTTCTTGCTCAATACGGGCTTCTTTCTTTTCTAAGTAGTAAGAATAGTTTCCTTTATACGGATAAAGCTTTCCGTTTTCAAGCTCAATAATTTCATTACAAACGCGCTCTAGAAAGTAACGGTCGTGCGTTACCATAAATAGTGTCATGTTTTCTTTAGCGAAGAATTCTTCTAACCATTCAATCATTTCTAGGTCTAAATGGTTGGTAGGTTCATCTAATACTAAAAGATCTGGTTTATTGATTAGCGCATTGGCAAGTGCCAAACGTTTCTTTTGTCCACCAGAGAGTTTATCAACCTTTGCATCTAAGTCATCTAGTTTTAGTTTCGAAAGAATCTGTTTGTATTGGGTTTCAAAATCCCAAGCTTCAAAACGATCCATAGCATCAAATGCTTTTTGATAAGCATCTGCATCTTCAGGGTTTAGTAATGCCTTTTCGTAATTAGCCAATACCGTCAGTACCTCATTGTCTGAAGCGAAAATGGTTTCCTCTACGGTTAAGTTTGGATCCATTACCGGCTCTTGAGCCAAAAAGGAAACGCGTGTAGACTTACGGTAGTTCACCTGACCAGAATCGGGAGTGTCAGCTCCTGACAATATATTAAGTATAGAAGTTTTTCCTGTACCGTTTTTAGCGATTAAAGCAATTTTTTGGTCTTTATTGATCCCAAAAGATAGGTTCTCAAAAAGAACATTTTCGCCATAGGATTTCGAAATATTTTCAACGGTAAGTAGATTCATGTAAAGTAACTTGATTTTTATTTTTTTGCTAAATATGTACTCTTAAAATAATAGATGAGATATAAATAACGGATAGCTAATGTTAATAATACGATGATTAGTAATATGGAAAACACTTGAATTTTAAATACCCACAGCATACACGTAATGCCTAATAATATGGTTAAAAATATGATGTAAGTGATCATCCATGACGGAATCTGCTTTTTAATCATCATAAATGCGATTACTATATTCGGTGCAAATGCCCACAACGAATTAAAATTTGCCTTCGTTGCCAAATGGTCTGTACCAAACCAAAGGAATAAAATTAGAACGCCTGCTAACCCAGTAACTGCGAATAATCCAAAATCTAACCATTTATTTCTCCGTAAGTTTTTATAATCGGTATAGGTGATATAACTAACCAATGCCAGTAAAACACTAAGCCAAAATAAAGGAGTTAAAAATATAAGAGAGTGGTATTCTTGTTCAGGAATATCTAAAATGACAGACTCACTTTTAACTATAGGCTTGCCATTTAGCGTGGTATGTTTCATTTGCTCGTACACATAAATTGGTAAGAACAAATGTTCGTATGGCGTTGCTTCTCTATCAATTACGGAACCTAACGCAAGGTCAATACCGAAATTGGACCACGAATTCGGATTCAACTTTAAACGGATTAACTCGCGAAATGTCAGTTGATCTTCTAAATAATTATAATCAAAATTAAATGTGCTCCCTAAAGTTTTTTCAAATACCATAGGTATTCTAGTGGCACAGTTATCAAACAAAAAGTCGTACTTATATTTCTTGTTTTCCGGCAGTAAGTTGTGTTCTAGAAAAGTGACAATCTGGTTGCGTTGTTCTAAGTCTACATCTAAAACTTGTTCTCTAATCCACCGTTTTTCTTGTTGGTAAGAATAATCGAAGTACTTAAACGGAATTCTAGAAATGGTGTATGATAACTTACCTCTGGTGAAATTTAAATAGAAATTTGGGTCTTCAAAATCATACGTACCGTAACCGTAAACTTCATCTATACCTAAAGTTGGGTCTTGTAGTCTAATAGCGCTATGCCCGAATTTGGCAGCTAAGTCTTCGCCAGTACCTACGGTTAACAAGCTAATTTTTGATAATGGAGATAGTTGTGCATTTTGAGAATATCCCCAAAATGCAGTAAAAAGTAGAATTAAAAACGTGATTTTTCTGAACATACTTTTACTCGCGCATAGCAGCTGCAAAGATGCGAATAATAACAGACTTCATAGATATTGCTTTTTTATAATTTTATGACAATTAACTATTTCTGTAAAGAGCTGTTTTATAGAAATATAAAAGCCACCTCTAGAGGTGGCTTTTTAAATAGATTACTTACATTTTAATTGCTATTCAATAGTTACAATTAAATCGTCTTGTTTTACCATACTACCTTCTTTTAGACTCACAGAAGTAACCGTTCCTGCTTTAAAAGAAGTTACGGTAGTCTCCATTTTCATGGCTTCAATTACAAATAAAGGATCGTTCTCTTTTATGGTTTGACCTTTTTTGATCAATACCTTATATAAAGAACCTTGTAGCGGAGCACCAATTTGGTTAGGGTTTTCTAAATCTATTTTTTCATTCGATTCGATCTTAAGATTTAAAGAAGTATCTAGAACATCAACAAATCTATTCTCTCCGTTTACTTGAAAGAATACAGTTCTCATACCTTGTTCATTAGGTATACCGACAGAAAGTAGCCTAACAATTACCGTTTTACCCGGTTCTAATTCAATTAAGGTTTCTTCACGAAGTTTCATACCGTAGAAGAAATGCTTTGTTTGTACGAGCGCTAAATTGCCATAAAGCTTATAGTTTTCATGTGCTTTTTCAAACACTTTTGGGTATAAGGTGTACGAAAGAAAATCTTCTATTTCAATAGCACGTGTAAAGCCTTTTTGAAACTTCTTTTTAAAGGCTTTAAATTCCTTGTCAAAATCAGTTGGTGCTAAATGTGCATTTGGTCTGTTCGTATATGGTTTTTTGTTCTTTAGAATGATTTTCTGAAGTTTTTTAGGGAATCCGCCAACGGGCTGACCTAAATCTCCCATAAAGAAACTGATTACAGAATCTGGGAATGATATTTCCTCACCACGTGTCATTACATCTTCAGTAGTCAAATCATTAGTCACCATGAAAATTGCCATGTCACCAACCACTTTTGAACTCGGTGTTACTTTAATAAGGTTACCAAAGAGTTTATTTACCTCTGCATACATTATTTTTACTTCTTCAAATCGGTCTCCCAATCCTAAAGCAGTTGCTTGCGGACGTAAATTAGAATACTGTCCACCAGGTATTTCATGTGAATAAACCTCTGCTGTACCCGCTTTTAAGCCAGATTCAAAAGGGTAGTACAATTCTCTTGTATCTTCCCAGAAGTTAGAAAACTGATTCAGTTTCGGCATATCAAACGCATGTTCCCGTGGCTGACCTTTCATCATCTCTACTACAGAGTTAAAGTTAGGCTGAGAAGTTAATCCAGATAATCCGCCTAAAGCAACATCAACAACATCAACACCAGCTTCAATTGCTTTCAAATATGTAGTCGTCTGTAAAGATGATGTATCATGCGTATGTAAATGTATAGGCACTTTTACTGTGTCTTTCAACGCTAAAACCAATTCAGTAGCAGCATAAGGCTTAAGTAGGCCTGCCATATCTTTTATTGCAATCATATGTGCACCTGCATTTTCTAAATCTTTCGCAAGCTGTGTATAGTATTTTAGATTGTATTTGGTTTCGTTAACATCTAATATATCGCCAGTATAACTTAAGGCAGCTTCTGCAATACCACCTGTTTTATTACGTACATAATTAATACTTGGTTCCATGGCCTTTACCCAGTTCAAGGAATCGAAAATTCTAAAAATATCCACTCCGTTCTCCCAAGACTTCTCAACGAATTTTTCAATTAAATTATCAGGGTATGCTTTGTATCCAACCCCGTTAGAACCCCTAAGCAGCATTTGAAATAATATATTCGGCACTGCTTTACGTAATTCGCGTAAACGTGTCCATGGACTCTCATGTAAGAAGCGCATACAAACATCGAATGTTGCACCACCCCAAACTTCCATACTAAAGGTATTTGGGTGATTTTTTGCATAACTTTCAGCAACACGCAACATATCATAGGTACGCATTCTCGTTGCCAATAATGATTGGTGCGCATCACGCATGGTGGTATCGGTAAAATGAATTTTCTTTTCGTCCATTAACCATGCACAGAATTTCTCCGGACCCATTTCGGTCAACATATCTTTTGTTCCCTTCGGATGTGCTTCTAATGCATTAAATTTTGGAACTTTTGGATTTCTGAAAACTTTATTCTGATCAATGTACTTGACATCAGAATTACCGTTCACAATTACTTCTGCCAAAAAGTTCACCACTTTAGATGTTCTATCTTGTGGTAATTTTATTTTGAATAGGGCAGGGGTGTTCTGTATGAAATTGACAGTTACTTTCCCGTCTTTAAACGTAGGATGCTGAATTACATTCTGAAGAAAATGGATATTTGTTTTAACTCCTCTAATTCTAAACTCCTTTAATGCACGTACCATTTTTCTTGTAGCGCCATCTAAGGTTCTGCCGTGAGATGAAACTTTTACTAACATAGAATCAAAGAATGGACTAACTTGATACCCTTGGTAAATACTACCGGCATCTAAACGAATTCCCATACCAGAGGCACTTCTGTAAGTAGTTACCGTGCCGTAATCTGGAGTAAAATTGTTGCTAGGGTCTTCTGTTGTTAATCTACATTGTAGTGCAAAGCCATATGTTGCAATAGTATCTTGACCGTAAATTTTAATTTGCTGACTGTCTAACTTATAATTTCCGGCAACGAAAATTTGAGTTTTGACCAAGTCAATGCCTGTAACCATTTCGGTAACGGTATGCTCTACTTGTATTCTAGGGTTTACTTCAATGAAATAAATATTATCATCTAAATCTACTAAAAATTCTACTGTACCAATATTGTTGTAATTGACTTCTTTGGCAATATTTACAGCATATTTATAGAGATTTTGTTTTACTTCTTCACTCACATTATGAGAAGGAGCAATCTCTACCACTTTTTGGTGACGACGTTGAACTGAACAATCGCGCTCATGTAAATGACGAATGTTTCCGTGGTTATCTGCTACAATTTGTACTTCTATATGTTTAGGGTCTTCAACATACTTTTCTAGAAACATGGTGTCATCGCCAAAAGCGTTTAATGCTTCATTTCTGGCAGAATCGAAATTCATTTCTAAATCTTCGTCTTTTCTAATAATACGCATACCACGACCACCACCACCAGAAGCAGCTTTTAACATTAGCGGATAACCAATTGTAGCAGCTTCAGATAAAGCTACCTTAAGATTGGTCAATTGCTTTTTGTTGCTTTCTATAATAGGAACATTACATTTTACAGCAACTTTCTTTGCGGTAATTTTATCACCAAGGGCATCCATTACTTTTGGATCCGGGCCTATGAAAATAATGTCGTTTGCAGCACATTGTCTTGCAAATTCTGAGTTTTCAGAGAGAAATCCGTAACCTGGGTGTATAGCATCTACATTTTTAGCCTTTGCCAAAGCTATAATTTGAGGAATGTCTAAGTAAGGTTTTAAAGGCTGATTGTCTTCACCAATTTGGTAAGATTCATCGGCTTTATTTCGGTGTTGCGAATAGCGGTCTTCATACGTGTAAATGGCAACTGTTTTAATGTTTAGCTCAGAACAGGCACGCAATACACGAATTGCAATTTCACTTCGATTGGCTACTAAAACCTTTTTAATCTTCATTTTTTGGCAATGTATTTAATGGTTAGTGTTTATATGTATTTGTTATAAAACTTCATTTTTTTTATGAAATTGTTACATAGGCTATAATTTAATTCTAAAATTTCAACTAAACAATACTATGCATGCATAATATTTTTCATTTCTGAATTAATTTGTGATATCCTGCAATAGAAGGTAGTTTATATTTTGGAGCAATATGTTTAAGTGGTTGTAAATTTGTTCATTAGACTGCTTTTATTTTTTATAAAATCAATTTCAAACGCTTTTATAAATTACACTACTATTCCTTTTTACGGTTCAATGTCAATACCACCATATAATTATATTAATTTAGAGCAATAATTTAGCAGGGGCATTTTGCCTCAATGAATATTTTGACATTACCACAACCATCATGAAAAAGCATATTCCTAATTTTATTACCTTATTAAATGTTTTCTGTGGCTGTGTGGCTACTATGTTCGCTGTCATGAATAGATTAGAACTTGCTGCAATTTTTGTTGCCCTAGGTATTTTCTTTGATTTTTTTGACGGATTAGCGGCTCGTGTTTTAGATGTAAAAAGCGAATTAGGCTTACAGTTAGATTCTTTGGCAGATATGATTACTAGCGGACTAGTACCTGGTATTGTAATGTTTCAATTATTGGCAATGTCACAAACCAGCGGATGGGGAGATGGTTCTCACTTTTTTATGGAAGCCGGTAAATTTCAATACATACACTTAATACCCTTTTTAGGTTTTATCATTACCATGGCATCGGGTTACCGATTGGCAAAATTCAATATAGATGAAAACCAGACGTCTTCGTTTATTGGGTTGCCAACTCCTGCAAATGCACTTTTAATTTTATCATTGCCGTTGATTCTTTTATATCAGAACAATGATTTTTTAAATAGTATCATTCTTAATCAATGGTTCTTAATCATTTTAACACTGGTAAGTGCATATCTGCTAAATGCTAATTTGCCGCTCTTTGCTTTAAAATTCAAGAATACAAGCTTCAAGGATAATGCTATGCGTTATATCTTTCTTATCATTAGTCTTGTGCTAATCGTTACCATGAAATTCATGGCTATTCCCTTAATTATTCTGTTTTATGTAGTAAGTTCTGTCATACAAGAGAGACTTTAAACTTAGATTTAATTAGGAAAACGATTATGGATAATGATGAATATGAGTTTTGGTTAAGCGGACCTATACAAGGTGTGCCAGATTTATTACAACCTGCCGCGCATGCATTATTGCAGTCTGAACATGAATTGAAAAAATACACATCAGATTTCCCTAAAGAGTTATTATGGGCAAAAACTACAGGCAGAGCTTCCGTTGGTTTCCACATGAATCATATTACGGGAGTTTTAGATAGAATGTTGACCTACGCAAAAGGAGAATCGCTAACCGATGTGCAATTTCAATTTTTAAAGAAAGAAGGTGCCTTTAATTTAACTACCGAAGTTGTTGATTTACAAGAGCAATTTTCAACTAAAGTTGAAGAAGCGCTAGCATACTTCAAAACGATACCAGAACAAACACTCACAGAAAAAAGAACTGTTGGTGGAAAGAAGCTGCCCTCTACTGTAGTCGGACTCTTATTTCATGCTGCAGAGCACAGTCAAAGACATATTGGTCAGTTGCTGGTGACAGCCAGTGTATTGCAGTCAAAGATTTGATAATACATTTAAATCAGAATAACTTAATAGCATGAATACATCGGTAGTAGTTATCGGCGCAGGATTAACGGGTTTGTTAACTGCATATCGTTTGCAAGAACTTGGTTTTGATGTTGCAGTTCTGGAGGCTCGCGATAGAATTGGGGGTAGAATACATACGCTTGAATCTGGGAACGCTAAAGTTGAAATGGGTGCTACTTGGTTTAATGAAAGTCACTACCATTTATTAGATGTTATTGAAGAATTCAAGGTTCCGTACTTTGAACAATTTATGACCGGTAAATCTTATTTTCAAACGTTTTCTAATGTGCCACCGCAAGAAATAGCAGTACCAAATGATAGCCCTAGTTATCGTTTTAAAAATGGAACTATTCACTTGTTGAATTCCATAGTTGTTAAACTCAAACCAAATACCATCTTTTTAAATGATGTGGTTAATGAGGTCAATGTGCTTGATGGCGATATTGAGGTAAGTACCAATTCTAGAACTTTAAAAGCAGATGCAGTTATTACAACCTTGCCACCAGCAGCATTAATAGATCAGATAGTATTTTCTCCTGCTTTACCAAAAGATGTAATGTCATTGGCAGAACAAACCCACACGTGGATGCAAGATGCTATTAAAGTTGCATTGACTTATAAAAAACCATTTTGGCGAGAACAAGGTAAATCAGGCACTATATTTAGTAATGTTGGTCCGCTTACCGAATTCTATGACCAATCTAATTTGGAAAATAAATCTTATGCACTAGTAGGTTTTGCGTCTGGTAGCTGTGCTCGTTTTACAAAAGAACAACGTGTAGAGAAAATAGAAGCACAATTGAAAATGGTTTTTGGCGAAGATGCGTTACAGTATGAGTCTTACCATGAAACTCAGTGGTATCAAGAAGAGTTTACAAAATCTAACAGACAGGAAGACAATTTATTTCCACATCAAAACGGCGGACATGCACTGTATCATGAACCTTTATTTGATGATAAATTATTTATTTCTGGTGCAGAAACATCAAAACATCACTCTGGTTACATGGAAGGCGCTATTTTTGCAGCTGAATCTGTTGTTGCTAAACTGAAAAGTTTGCACCTAACGCAGTAATACATACATGTCAGTTACCTTATTATCATCCCCGTTACAGGGTTTTACCGATTTTAGATTCCGCAATGCGTTCCATAAATATTTTGGAGGTATTGATACCTTTTATGCACCATACATTCGTTTGAATGGTAAAATGGTGATTAAAAACTCATATCAGAAAGATTTACAGCCAGAGAATAATACTACCCTAGAAGTTATTCCGCAGGTAATGACCGGTGATGCCGATGAGTTTTTGTTCGTTATAAAATACATTCAAAGTTTAGGGTACAAAGAACTCAATTGGAATTTAGGTTGCCCTTACCCTATGGTTACAAAGCAGGGCATGGGTAGCGGACTCATTTGTAATCCCGAAAAAATAGATCATATTTTAAAACGCGCTCATGAAGAAACTGATGTTGTAGTTTCTATGAAAATGAGAATGGGGTATGAAAATGCAGAAGAGATTCTAGATGTTTTTCCTATTCTAGATAAATACCCACTGCGTAATATTGCTATTCACGCCCGTATTGGTAAACAATTGTATAAAGGCGGAGTTGATCTTGATGCTTTTCAGAAGTGTGCTGAAAGCACCAAACATACCTTATACTATAACGGCGATATAACTACGGTAGCAAAGTTTCAAGAAATGAAAGAACGCTTCCCTTCAATTGACCACTTTATGATGGGAAGAGGACTAATTGCAGACCCATTTCTGCCTAGTATGATTAAGAATAATACCACTAAATACCCAAAGGATCGTTGGAAGATTTTTTCTGAGTTTCATGATACCATCTATCGTCAATATGATGAGGCATTATCTGGACCAACGCCCATAAAAATGAAAATGCGAGGTTTTTGGGAGTATTTTGCACTGTCAACTTCCAATCCGCATAAAGCTTTCAAAAAAATAAAGAAAGCTAACAATCCTAGAGCTTATCAACAAGCGGTGCGTGAGATATTGAATAATGAATAATTTTTCTTTATATTGGTGTAAATCATTTAATTAGTGTTCTATTATGCAAAACAAAACCACCAAGTTTTTATTAAAAATGCTTATGTTTTTTCCATTTTGCTTAGCTTTTGGAATCTTAAGTAGACAATTTAACTTCGATGATTGGATTTTTTTCCTGATTGTAGGATTTGTGGGAGCATTCGGTATTACTTTCTGGCAACTTTTTGACTACGAAAAGTTTAATGAGATTGCTTATGAAGATTTTTTAGAATCTAAGCACAGTTTGAAATTAGAGAACACTAAAGAAAATTGGGACCAATTTTATGAAATGATTAAAAACCCATTATTAGATTTAGAAATCATTGAGAATACAGAGAATAAATTGAAGGTTCAATTTGAACGGAAATTTTCAGATTCTATTCTGACAATGAATAAAACACCCGATGCTATTATAGTGAGTATTGAAAAAAAGTTCTTTTCCTTTTTGCCAGATCGTGCAGAAAATTACCGCACTATACAGAAGTTTGCAAAAAGTGCTCAGAAATCAACTAACATAGCAACAAGCGGTGTGTGAGATATTGAGTAATGAATAAAGTAACGGTTATCTTTGCAGCATTGTTCTAAAATAACTTTGTGAGAGACCTTCTTTTAATAACACCACCTTTTACCCAATTAAATACTCCGTACCCAGCAACGGCATACATTAAAGGGTTTTTGAATACAAAGGGTATTTCTTCTTTTCAGTCCGATTTAGGGATTGAAGTTATTTTATCACTATTCAATAAGAATACATTTCAGCAGCTTTTTGATATGGCTTTTTCATCAGATGCTATTCTGTCTGAAAATTGCCAAAGAATATATGCGCTTCGCAATGATTATTTGAAAACACTAGATGCCGTTATTCTTTTTTTACAAGGTAAAAATGACACCTTGGCTAGACAATTATGTACCGATAATTTTTTACCACAAGCTTCTCGTTTTGAACAGTTAGATGATTTGGAATGGGCTTTTGGGAATATGGGTATGCAAGATAAAGCCAAACATTTGGCAACTTTATATCTTGAAGATTTATCAGATTTTATAGTAGAATGTATTGACCCAAATTTTGGGTTCAGTAGATATGCCGAACGACTTGGTCGTAGTGCCAATTCGTTCGATGAGCTTTATAATCACCTAAATGATACACCTACTTTTATTGATGAATTAACACTGAAATTATTAGCAGAACAAGTAGAAAAGGTTCAGCCTAAACTAGTATGCTTTTCGGTACCTTTTCCGGGTAATTTATATAGTGCTTTTCGCTGTGCCCAATTTATAAAAGCAAATTATCCTGATGTGAAAATTGCCATGGGTGGCGGATTCCCAAATACAGAATTACGCAGCCTTACCGATGTTCGTGTGTTTGAGTTTTTTGATTTTATTACGTTAGATGACGGTGAGCTTCCATTAGAATTAGTGCATCAGTATGTTATAAATGGAGCAGGGGAGTTAAAAAGAGCATTCATTTTAGAAGGTAATAAAGTCGTTTACAAGAATGATAGTCTTAGACAAGATTATAAACAAATAGATGTTGGCACACCAGATTATGGTGACCTACAATTAAGCAATTACATTTCGGTCATTGAAATTGCGAACCCTATGCATAGTTTATGGAGCGATGGTCGTTGGAATAAATTGACCATGGCGCATGGTTGTTATTGGGGGAAATGTACTTTCTGCGATATCTCTTTAGATTATATAAAAATATATGAACCTGTTGCGGCAAGTCTTTTGGCTGACCGCGTAGAAACATTAATAGAACAAACAGGGGAATCAGGTTTCCACTTTGTAGATGAAGCAGCACCGCCATCATTAATGAAAGCTTTTGCTTTAGAGATTTTAAAAAGAAATCTGACCATTACCTGGTGGACGAATATTCGTTTCGAGAAAAACTTCACCCAAGATTTATGTTTTTTGCTAAAAGCATCTGGTTGTATTGCGGTTTCTGGTGGATTGGAAGTGGCATCTGATCGATTACTAAAATTGATAGATAAAGGTGTAACGGTAGAACAAGTAGCGCAAGTAACGCGAAATTTCACCGAAGCGAATATTATGGTACATTCCTATTTAATGTACGGCTACCCAACACAGACTATTCAAGAAACTGTTGATAGTTTAGAAATGGTTCGTCAGTTGTTTGAATTGGGTATTATTCAATCTGGTTTTTGGCATCAGTTTGCATTAACGGCTCATAGTCCGGTTGGTTTACATCCTGAGGAATATGGAGTTATGCCAGATTTGAAATCCATCACCTTTGCTAATAACGACATCGACTTTAAAGATAAAACAGGAGTAGATCATAGTAAGTTCAGCTTCGGATTAAAGAAATCGCTTTTCAATTTTATGCACGGTATTGGTTTTGATATGAGCTTGCAAGATTGGTTCGATTTTGAGATTCCGCCTTCAACGATTTCCGCAGATTATATTTACAATTGTCTGCAACAAGAACTTGTTCTGAATACAAAATCTACGGCTAAAATAGCATGGATAGGACCAATGCCTATTGCCAATGAACGTGTGAAGAAGAAAAAAGGCATGACTTGGCAGCAATTGGAATTGGGTTTTCATACTAAGTCAGATATGTATGAAATAATAGTAGATAAGGATAAAGGAGGATGGTTGCTTGCTACTCTAGAACAATTGAAACCTGAGAATAAGCCTTTAAGTTATGGTCAGTTGAAAAAAGATTACGAATCTCAATTAGAAGATTTTGAGTTGTTTTGGTATTCAAAGCAAATTATTGGGCTTCGTGAACATGGTCTTCTAGTGCTATAAAAAAAGCCGCATTGCAAATGCAATACGACTTTAATTTATTAATGATTGGTGAGGTTTAAGAGTATGTAAGCGTATAACCTGTTTCTGTGGTATACGATTCCGATAAAAGTGTGTCAACGAATATCCATTCAGATGTAACATCACTAGTTGTGAATGTTGTCATCATATATCCTCTTTTTGAGGCATCAAAATAATTTAATCCATCTATTAAAGCTATCAACGCTTCTTGAAAACCAGCAATTAATTCTGGCGAAGAGTTAGCGCCAAGATAGGTTTCAAAGCCTGGCGAACTAATAGAAGATGTGGCTAGTTCAATACCTACTTCTGTTCCGTTTTGTGCCTTTAAGGTGTTTTGCCAAGCATTATGTGTATCACCTGCGAAAGTGACTATTTTTTTACCGTTTAATCCTGCATAAATAATTTCACGGTCTATTGGGTATCCGTCCCAAGCATCAAGATTGTAGGGTATAGCGGTAGTTACCCTTGCTATTTCCTCGTTGGTCAGTGTTGGGTCGTTATTAAGCAATCTTAGTTTTATAGTCACCAACTCTGTCAATATAGTACCGAATTCAGGTAAGCCAAATGAGGTCAATAATTCTATAGGTATATACATTTGACCCATTAATACCTGTTGACCTAATACTTGCCATTTTGCCGCACTACTGTTTAATTCAGATAGTACCCAATCTCTTTGTGTTACTCCTAAAATAGAGCGTGAAGGGTCTGTCAATGCTGTTTGAAATGCTGCTGTATCAAAACCTGTAGCGGTTACATAATCTGTAATGTTTAATTGTTTGTCTCTGCCAATTAAACGGGTGTCCATTAAGATTAGGTTAACCAAGTTCCCAATATTTACTGAACGATAAATAATGCTATTATCATCTGCTGATATTCTTGAGAAAGGTAAAAACTCGCTATATGCCTGTAAAGCATTTTGTTTTCTTACTTCAAAACTACCTTCTGTGGCTTCATCATGGTTTTCTGCTCCTTCTTTATAAGTGTCATTGGCAATTTCATGATCGTCCCAAACACAAATGAACGGTTTCTTTTGGTGGGCTAATTGTAAAGCAGCATCTGATCTATATTGCTTGTATCTTGTTCTATAATCTTCTAAAGAAATAATTTCTCCTGCAGGTTCATGAAGACGGTTCAAGAAAGCGTTCTCTGCTGTAGATCCGTATCCGCCAGCGCCATATTCGTAGAAATAATCACCTAAATGTACAATGATATCTGCATCTGAATTTGCCATGGCATCGTACACATTAAAAAGACCTGCTTGGTAATTTGAACACGAACATACGGCTAATTTCGCCTGTGTAGCATCCGTAGGTAGTGTAATGGTTTCTCCCACAACAGAAATTGAGTTGTCGGTTGTACTAATAAATCTATAGTATAGTTTTTGGTCTGCATCTAGCTCTGTTAATTCAATTGACAAGGTGTTGTCCCTAGAACCTTCAGTTGTTATTTTGCCAGTGCGTAGAATACTGCTAAAACTACTCTCGGTAGCAACTTCCCAAATAATTTCAACATTTACGGTATTAAAACGAGTCCATATAATAACTCCAGAGCTACTTGGGTCAAAACTGGCCACGCCATAATTGAAATTTTGTACGGTAAGTAAAGCTTCATCATAGGCCACTTGTAAATCATCATCATCGCTACAGCTAATAAAATTCGGAGCTAGAATTAACCCTCCAGAAGCCATTAAAGTTTTTTGAATAAAATTTCTTCTTGTGTTTTTCGTCGTTTTCATCTGGTAATTTAGTTTCCTCAAAATTGTTTAAATTCTGAAGAATCAACGTTAGTTGAACTTTATGTTTATGTTATTGAAACTATAGGTGATTACAAGTCTGCTATTTTTCGAGATTTTAAATGAATTGGTTATGTTTGATTATTATACTAGGGTAGATGGAAGCTAGAATTGTAAATAGTAAAGAACGAAAATTGATTGGGCTTTCTCAAGAAATGAGTTTGGTCGATAATAGAACTTTTGAGCTTTGGAAGAATTTCAGAGCCCATAGTAAGAAAGTTTTAAATAGGTCGTCTAATGATTTTATCTCGTTACAAGAGTACCCTATAGACTATTTTCAAGTATTTTCTCCAGCTAAAAAGTTTGTAAAATGGGCTTGTGTTGAGGTTGTGAATTTTGATTCTGTTCCTGAAGAAATGAATAGGCTTGTTTTAGAGGCTGGCTTATATGCAGTATTCAGTTATAAAGGGACCGCGCAAAACGCGCAGGCATTTTTTCAATATATTTATGGGGAATGGATTCCTAAGTCTAAGTATAATTTAGATGACCGTCCACATTTTGAAGTGCTGGGTGCCAAGTACAAAAACAACGATCCAGATTCAGAAGAAGAAGTTTGGATTCCTATAAAAGCAAAATGAAAGACCCCGAAAAAGCGCCTTGGTATTATTTGTTGTTATTAATTTTAGCAGGGGAAAGTGTCTTTATTTTGCCCTTTGTTTTACAACGTGTTTTTAGACCTACGGTATTAAAAGTATTTGAACTTGATAATGTTTCGCTTGGGCTATGCTTTTCTGTGTATGGCTTTGTTGCCTTGGTTTCGTATTTACTAGGCGGGCCTATAGCTGATAAATTTCAACCCAGAAAATTAATAGCCATTGCTCTTTGGATGACTGCTTTAGGCGGTTTGGTTTTTGCCACATTCCCAGATTATTTAACCTTGCAGATTTTATATGGCTTCTGGGGTTTTACAACTATTTTCTTGTTTTGGTCACCTATGATAAAAGCTACACGAGTATGGGGCGGTAGTGGTTCTCAAGGTAAAGCTTTTGGTTTTTTAGATGGCGGCAGGGGATTGGTAGGTGCTCTTTTTGGCACTCTGGGTGTTCTTGTCTTTTCTCATTTTATGTCGGCAGATTTAGAAGTAGCTACGCTGCAAGAAAGTAGGTTTGCGTTTCGGTATGTAATTTTAACTTCTTCAGCTATAGTTTCTATCGTTGGTGTTCTGGTCTGGTTTTTTATGCGATTACCGGCAAGTCTTGAAAACGAAATCGTCGTAGAAAGAATCACCGTTTCTCAAATTAAAGATGTACTAGGTTTGCCTTCTGTTTTACTTTTAATGATTATAATTCTTTGTGCTTACGTAGGTTATAAAATTACCGATATTTTTTCTCTTTATGCACAAGATGTTATGTTGTACAATGAGGTAGAATCTGCAGAAGTAGGTACCTTTTTATTATTTGCAAGACCTATAGTAGGTATTTTTATTGGAGTGATAGCAGACCGCTCTAGACCAAGTCTGTTTTTATTATTAGGTTTTGTAGTAGCGCTTATTGGTTCTTTACTATTTGCATCAGGCATGGTTGCCGATGTTTCTTACTTCATGTTCTTATTCTCTATCATGATAGTGGCACTAGGGGTGTATGCCATTCGTTCTTTATATTTTGCGGTAATGCAGAGTGGTAAAATTCCTTTGGTGCTTACTGGTACTGCGGTAGGATTAATTTCATTGATAGGGTATACACCCGATATTTTTGCTGGTCCGGCAATGGGTTATTTATTAGATGCATCACCAGGTTTAACGGGGCATCAACATGTTTTCTGGATGTTAGCGGTATTTTCTTTTATAGGAGGAATAGCGGCATTTAGATATTTTCAACTTTATGGCAAACCATTCAATGATGAATCAAAAAAACCTTAACTTATTATTATCAGGAATTATAGTTATCATCGCCGGTATAGTCTATGGTGGTTACCCAACGTACATTATGCCCCAACTATTGGGTTTTGAAGTGGTTGATTTAGAGCTAAAAAATATGTTACGTGCAGTAATGGGTATTTATATGGGTGTAGGTCTATTCTGGGTAATAGGCTCTTTTAAAGCAAAACTTTGGTATGGAGCTACAGTCTGTAATGTTTTGTTTATGGGCGGAATTTCATTTGGTAGAATAGTAAGTACAGTTTTTGATGGTATATCGCCACTATTCACTCCTGCCTTATTTTTAGAACTATTGTTCTTTGGCTGGGGATTATATAATCTTAAAAAGTATACGAAAATAGAGTAGGTGTGGTGCTTTTTAGAAATCTAACTTTTTCTTACGAAGTTCAAAGTTCTGACCTAGATATACTTTACGTACCATTTCATCGGCAGCCAATTCTTCTGGTTCACCTGATTTTAAAATACCACCTTCAAACATTAGGTAAGAACGCTCTGTAATAGCAAGTGTTTCTTGTACGTTGTGGTCGGTAATAAGTATGCCAATGTTTTTATCTTTTAACTGCGCTACAATGCGCTGTATGTCCTCTACGGCAACGGGATCGACACCAGCAAAAGGCTCATCCAATAAAATAAATTTTGGATCGGTAGCCAAAGCCCTAGCGATTTCAGTTCTTCTTCGCTCACCACCAGATAATAAATCACCACGACTTTTACGAATATGACCTAAGCCGAACTCTTCAATAAGCGACTCCATTTTCATGTGTTGCTCTTTCTTGCTCAATTTTGTCAATTGAAGTACGCTTAAAATATTCTTTTCAATACTTAGCTTTCTAAAGACCGAAGCTTCTTGTGCTAAATACCCAATGCCATTCTGAGCTCTTTTATACATGGGGAATTTTGTAATCTCCATGTCATCTAAATAGATGCTGCCACCATTTGGTTTTATTAGACCAACAATCATATAAAAAGAAGTTGTTTTACCAGCACCATTTGGTCCTAATAATCCTACGATTTCACCTTGGTTAACCTCAAGAGAAATTCCTTTAACCACCCTACGACCTCTGTAGGACTTCATTATATTGTCGGCACGTAACTTCATGTTTTCAAATCTATTGGTTATTGGTCTGTTAGAAAAGTAATTAGGGATTATTTAACCTTGTTGGTTTTCTAATTCTTCCCAGTACTCGTAAGCTCTTCGTAAATGTGGTATAACAATAGTACCGCCAACAAGGGTAGCAATACTCAGCGTTTCCATAATCTCTTCTTTAGAAACTCCTTCGTTATAAGAACTTTCTAAATGATATTTTACACAATCGTCACAACGAAGTACGGTTGATGCTACAAGACCTAATAACTCTTTAGTTTTAACGTCTAAAGAACCTGCAGCAAAAGCGTTGGTGTCTAAATTAAATATGCGCTTTACAACTTTATTATTATCAGCCAACAACTTATCGTTCATCTTAGAACGGTAGGCATTAAATTCTTCAATTTGGTTTGACATTTCTATTTTTCTTTTTTTCTTTTTCAGCTTTTTTTCTTTCTTTTCTCAATACCATTCCAGAAATATATATACTTATTTGGTATAAAAATATTACGGGTATAGCAACTATAATTTGACTTGTAACGTCTGGTGGTGTAATTACCGCAGAAAGTATCAAGACAACTACCAAAGCAATTTTTCGATACTTTTTCATTAACTCTGGCGTAACCAAACCTACTTTGGTTAAAAAGAAAATGATAATCGGTAGTTCAAATAAAATACCACAAGCAAGTACAGATATTTTTAATGTACCTATATAAGAATCTAAATCGAACTCGTTTAAAACGGAGTCACTTACAACGTAAGATCCTAAGAAGTTAATAGAAAGCGGCGCAACGATATAGTAACCGAATAATACACCGATAAAAAATAAGATGGAGGCAATTAGTATAAATCCTCTTGAATTTTTGCGTTCGTTTGCGTGAAGACCAGGACTAATAAATTTCCACATTTCATATAAAATATAAGGAAACCCAAGTATAACACCTGCCCATATAGAGGTCCAGATGTGAGCAGAAAACTGTCCGCCCATTTCACGACTCTGTATAGAAAACGGGAATTCATCACCACAGAAAGAGGAATCTATTACTGTAAAAGATTGTACTTTATTTAACCACGTAGCTATATCACAAAAAAAGCGATACGTTGGAAAATCCATATTCTTAGGTCCGAAAATAATGGTGTCGAAAATGAAACCTTTCATTAAAAAGGCAACACTTCCTATAATAACAACAGCTAGTACAGATCTGATTAAGTGCCATCTTAATTCTTCTAGATGATCAAGAAATGACATCTCGTTTGGTGGCGTGGTAGTTTTGGAACTCATTATAAAATACCTTCGTTTATTAAATTATGTAAATGAATAACACCAACATACGAATCTTTATCCATGGCTAACAATTGTGATATTCCCTTTTTTTGCATGTGCTCTAAAGCTTTAATAGCCAAAGTGTTTGCAGGTATGGTTTTAGGGTTTGTGGTCATGATGTCTTTAGCAGTTAAGCCTTTAATATTATCATGCTTGTTTAACATGCGTCTAATATCGCCATCGGTTACGATACCAACAACTTTTTCGCCATCAAGTACAGCAGTGACCCCTAACATTTTTTTAGAGATTTCTACAATTACCTTTTTTACCTCTTCATCTTTTTGAACTTGAGGTACTTGATTTTTACTTACTAAGTCTGCAACTCTTAAATATAATCTCTTGCCTAAAGACCCACCTGGGTGGTATTTTGCGAAATCTGAACTACTAAAACCTTTGATTTCTAAAAGAACAATAGCCAAGGCATCACCCATTACTAATTGTGCCGTTGTACTTGTTGTAGGTGCTAAACCATTAGGGCAAGCTTCTTTGTCAACATGTGTGTTTAAAATAAAATCTGCTTGTTTTGCCAAAAAAGAATCGGTGTTACCGGTCATGGCAATTAACTTGTTCGAACCTCTTTTTATTAGTGGAACCAACATTTTAATTTCGGGTGTATTACCACTGTTAGAAATACAGATTACTAAATCATTATCTTGTACGGTTCCTAGGTCTCCATGTATAGCGTCGCCAGCATGCATAAATATTGCGGGAGTACCCGTAGAATTCATAGTAGCTACAATTTTTGTGGCAATGATAGCGCTCTTTCCAATACCAGAAATGATAACGCGTCCTTTTGCTTCAATAATGCAGTTTACGATACTAGCAAAATCATCAGTTAAAAGAGAGGAAAGTTGTGCTATAGCATCACGCTCAGTTTCAATGGTTTTTTTCGCTAAGCTAATAATGGTGTCCGTTGCAATCAATCTATTATTCAAATTATGGATTGTATTCCTAAAAGAATGTATTATCTTTAAGATGACAAAATTAAACAAACTTAATTTTAAATGCTGATTATCGCATAATAATTTAGTAATGCCAAGCTTGGTATTTTATAATTTTGTTCACTTATAAATTTAAAAGTAAGTAGTGTCCCCTTAAATGTAAAATGTGACAGACAGTAAAGAATTTGACAATATCGATTTACATTCCTCATTAAAAAAATATTTTGGTTTTTCTCAGTTTAAAGGACTTCAAGAGGAAGTGATCAAGAATGTTCTGCGGCAGAATAATACATTTGTTATTATGCCTACAGGCGGTGGTAAATCTATGTGCTATCAATTACCGGCCCTTATGCAAGAGGGTACGGCAATTATAGTTTCGCCATTGATTGCTTTAATGAAGAACCAGGTAGATGCCATACGTGGTATATCTTCTGAAGTAGGAATTGCACATGTACTTAACTCTTCATTGAATAAAGGAGAGATAAAACAGGTAAAACAAGATATAACAGATGGTGTTACCAAATTGTTATACGTAGCACCAGAATCGCTGACTAAAGAAGAGAATGTGGAATTCTTGCGTTCAGTTACCGTATCTTTTGTAGCGGTAGATGAAGCGCATTGTATTTCTGAATGGGGTCATGATTTTAGACCTGAATACAGAAATCTTAAATCGATAGTAGAACGATTAGGAGATAATATTCCAATTATTGGTCTTACGGCTACAGCGACACCAAAGGTGCAGGAAGATATTATTAAGAATTTAGGTATTGGTGGGGCGAAGTTATTTAAAGCTTCATTTAACCGACCAAACCTATTTTATGAAGTACGTACCAAAACAGAAAATATTGAAGCTGATATTATTCGTTTTGTAAAACAAAATTCTGGTAAATCAGGAATTATATATTGCCTTAGCCGTAAAAAGGTTGAGGAATTAGCACAAGTCTTACAGGTTAACGGTGTAAGTGCCGTGCCATATCATGCAGGGTTTGATGCGAAAACAAGATCTAAATATCAAGATATGTTCTTGATGGAAGACGTAGATGTTGTAGTTGCGACCATTGCCTTTGGTATGGGTATCGATAAGCCAGATGTACGTTTTGTAATTCACCATGATATTCCAAAAAGTATAGAGAGTTACTATCAAGAAACTGGTAGAGCCGGTCGTGATGGTGGCGAAGGACATTGTTTGGCGTATTACTCTTATAAAGATATTGAGAAGCTAGAAAAATTTATGTCGGGTAAACCGGTCGCTGAACAAGAAATTGGGAATGCACTGTTACAAGAAGTTGTAGCATATGCAGAAACTTCTATGTCTAGACGTAAATTTATGCTTCATTATTTTGGTGAGGAATTTGATGACATTAACGGCGAAGGTGCCGAAATGGATGACAACACCAGAAACCCTAAAGAGAAAGAAGAAGCTAAAGATAATGTTGAAAAACTGCTTAAAGTAGTAACGGGTACTAGTGAGAAATTTAAATCTAAGGAGATTGTAAATACATTGCGTGGTAAAATGAACGCAATTATTTCTTCTCACAAAACCAATGAAAAAGAATTTTTCGGCATTGGTTCTGATAAAGATAAAAGCTATTGGATGGCGTTGATTCGCCAAACCTTGGTTGCCGGACTCCTTAGAAAAGAGATAGAACAATACGGCGTATTACACGTAACTGATAATGGTAAAGAGTTTTTAAGTAAACCATCATCTTTTATGATGACGAAAGACCATGTGTATAATGCAGAAAATGATAATGCCATTGTAGGTGCTGCTAAATCTGGTGGTATTGCCGATGAGAAATTATTGAAGCAATTAAAAGATTTGAGAAAAGCGCAGGCTAAGAAATTAGGTGTACCTCCGTTTGTAGTATTTCAAGATCCTTCTTTAGATGATATGGCGTTGAAATACCCTATCTCGCATGAAGAATTATTAAATGTTCATGGTGTAGGCGAGGGTAAGGCAAAGAAATACGGTAAACCTTTTCTAGCTTTTATTAATGCCTATGTAGAGGAGAATGAAATTATTAGACCAGATGATCTTGTGGTGAAAAGCACAGGTGCTAATTCTGCTTTGAAATTATACGTAATACAAAATGTAGATAGAAAATTACCGCTGTCTGATATTGCTTCCTCTAAAGGATTGGAAATTCCGGATTTGATAAAAGAGATGGAACAGATAGTATACAGTGGTACCAAGTTGAATCTTAATTATTGGATTGATGATATCTTAGATGAAGATCAGCAAGAAGAAATTCATGAGTACTTTTTAGAATCTGATACAGATGATTTAGAAGAGGCGATGTCTGAATTTGATGGTGAATATGAAGAAGAAGAATTACGACTGTACCGTTTAAAATTCATTAGTGAGGTGGCGAACTAACCTTTTTAAGAAATTTGATTCTAAATCCATTAATCTATTATAAATAGATTAATGGATTTTTGCTTTTTAAGAGTCTAGTAAACAGAAGTGCGTATTCTTGTTTACTAGACTTTATGATATCCAGTCATTTTATTGGTATATCAAAAATAATTTACTTGTTAAATGTTTGATTTTTAGTCAATTATATTTTGTTTAATCTTTTTGTTAAAATTTTAAACAAAATTTAAGACTATTGCTTGAAGTTCCGTTATACTTTTACAGAAATCTAAAAAAAAAAGAACTATGAAAATTTTAAAAATTACATTATTAAGTGCGATTGCATTATTTGTAACGAACATTAACGCGCAGTCAGAAACTATTGTAGGAGTGGCAGCGGGAAACGAGAATTTTTCAACTTTGGTAACTGCAGTTACGGCGGCCGATTTAGTAGAGACTTTAAGTAGTGAAGGTCCGTTTACTGTTTTTGCTCCGGTAAATAGTGCTTTTGAAGCATTGCCAGCTGGTACTGTTGATACATTATTAAAACCTGAAAGTAAAGATACTTTGACAAGTATTTTAACTTACCACGTGGTTGCGGGTAAGTATATGGCTGCAGATGTTGTTAAAGCAATTACAAATAACAACGGTTCTTTTGATGTAAAAACGGTACAAGGTGGTACAATTGTTTTATCATTAAGTGGAGATAAAGTAATGTTGAAAGACGAAAAAGGAAACATGACAACTGTTGTAATGGCAGATGTTGCTGCTAGTAATGGAGTTATTCATGCAATTGATGGTGTGGTAATGCCAAAATAAATTGAACACGCTATTGGTAATAAAAATCCCTTTGTAATTCTAAAAATAGAATAGCAAAGGGATTTTTTCTAAACACTACTTAAAACTTTAAAAATTTTCTATCGTGCAGCCGTACCGCCATTGATAGATTTATCTTTTCGTAATTGTCTTTGTATTTTTTTGATGGCGGATTCTATAGATTTTTCTGGTTCTATAATATTGTATTCTCCCCAGAAATCTGGATCAGAAAAACCGATAGCTTCGTCACTTAGTATAATAGAAGACTTCATTCTATCTTTAAATTTAGGGAAGGCATTGTCAGTATTCTTTTCCCAATCGGTAATGGCCATTTCGCAGTTCATGCTATATACTGAGTTGAACAAACGCTTATCCCAATTAATTTTGAACTCTAATAATACATTGCTATACCCGTAATACCATTTGCCATCTTTTTCTCTATAATCTACGCGATAAGATACTTCTGTTGGCCATACTTCTGCATTCTTTGGCTTTCTTCTCACAAACATTTGAGACGCCAATCTTTTATCTGTAATGTTAAGGGAGTAAATAGCACTGGTCAAAATCTTGTTTTCGGCATCGATGTATAACTTGCCGTTATATAAAGGGTCTATAATTTCAGGCTTTTGCTTAAAATCTATAACATATATTAATTGGTCATTTACACGTGTAGAAGTGTCAAAAGAGAAATCATAATAGGCTAATGTCTCTGGAGTGAAAATATAATTTGGGTATTTCACCATATCCACGAACAATGTGTTAAACGGACCACCCTGTAGTTTTAATGCTACAGTATCTAATTTTGTATAGTCAGTACTTTTTCTTGCCTTGTAAAGTTCAAGAGCATCAGTCTTTTTAGAAGAATAGGGAGTTTTGTAAATATTTACTACAGCCTCAGATAGGCTTACATTTGTTCTTCTTTTTTTAATGGTTTCTCTGTAAAATGCTGTCATTACAGTACTTTCATTAAGGTAATTGTCACCTTTTTTGTTCAAAGTTTCTTTCACCAGTGCTTCTGCATCATTGGGGGCATCAATACTAGCTTCTGATAATGCCATAACAAATTCATTCATGAAGATTTTGTTCTTCTTCAACGCTAATTCGGCAATAGCAATTTGCTTTGTTTTGTATCCTAAAAAAGCAATTGTTAGTTTGTTGTCTTTATACTCATTGGGGACTTTCAAAGAAAATTGGCCTTCTGAGTTGGTGATGGTGGTTACATTGGTGTTGTCTACGGTAAGCGTAGCGAAAATTAATGGTTTCTTACTATCAGCGTCTAACACTTCTCCTGCATATTCGATGTAATTGATTGTTTGGGCTGAAATCGAAGTGACTCCTGATCCTGCAAATAGAAGTAGAATCAGTAGATACTTAAAACTATGATGCTTAATAACGGTGTGATGTTTTTTTGACATGGTGTAGCTTTTTGTTTTAAGGTAGTGATTTTTAGTTGATTAAGCATCTTGTTTATGCTTTAATTAACTGAGGTAATCATTAAGGAAAAAAGTGCTGATTGTGTAATTATTTATTACTATCAAATGTTTTTGATGACGTACTCACCAATCTATTTATTTCTTTCAATTCTTCTTCTGTTAAATCTCTCCATTTACCAACGGGTACATCTAACTTCACATTCATGATTCTAATACGTTTCAATTTCTTAACTCTATAATCTAAATATTCGCACATTCTACGAATTTGTCTGTTGAGACCTTGAGTAAGAATGATTCTGAATTGATAAGTACTCACTTCAAAAACTTCACATTCTCTGGTTACTTGATCTAGAACGGGGATTCCTCTTCGCATTCTATTTAAAAAATCTATCGTAATAGGTTTGTCTACCGTTACCAAATATTCTTTCTCGTGATTGTTTCTGGCCCGTAAAATTTTATTTACAATATCACCATCATCGGTTAAAAATATGAGTCCCTCACTAGGTTTGTCTAATCTGCCAATAGGGAAAATACGCTTTGGGTAGTTAATGTAATCTATAATGTTATCTTTTTCAACACCGGTGTCCGTGGTGCAAACAATGCCTATAGGTTTGTTGAATGCTAAATAGGTAGATTTTCCTTTTGGTTCTTTGATTAATTCGCCATCTACTTTAACCACATCGCCAGCTGAAATTTTAGTGCCCATTTCTGGAACTTCTCCATTAATAGTTACTCTGCCTTGGGCAATAAGTTTGTCTGCAGCCCTACGTGAGCAGTAACCAGCTTCGCTAAGGTATTTGTTTATTCTAGTTTTATTGGCATTATCTTGCATAGTCAGCTTGCTGTTTCTAATGTTATTTTCGATTCACTTCTTGTTGGTAGATCTCTCGTCCTAATTGCGCTAAAAACGGAATTCCGATTTCGTCATACTCATAAGCGTCGTCATTAAAGATACCATCTTTGTTTACCAAAATTGTTGCAGTTAAAAGAAAGTCTATATTCTTTTCTGTGTCTTTTATATATGCGCAGTCGGTTAGCGTACCGTACGCAAATCCTACTTTATTATAAATTTCAATATGCTCTGGTATGTCTTTCTTGGTATCGCCATACATGAAAAATTTACAATAGGCATCGTAATAAGTTGTTGCATCGTAACCGACTTTTTGAGGTACTGTATGCATCGCTTTTAATAAATGCGCTCTTTGTTTGGTACTAATATCAAAACGTTCTGATTCAACGAAATTCTTGGGAAATAGTACTCGTTTTAATAGCTTGTGTTGTGATGAAATAGGGTAGTAATTTTTTAGGCTAAAATCGAATGGGTCTTCAATTAGCTCTTCATCTTCATAATAACCTATTCCTTTTTCAATTCCTTTTAGTTCTAGCTTCTTAGGTGTTTTGTTCAGTAAAGACTTTGTGATTCCCGTAGTAGAATCGTTTAAATAAATAATTAGGGGCTTGGTTCTTAAGTCATCTGAATGATACCCTAGTCTATGGCTAAGTCTAACAGGTGATATCCCTTTATTATTTAAACTCTCGTTGATGGCTTCAAATCCTAAGAACTCTATTAATCTATTGTTTGCTAAATTATCGCTTACCGCAAAAATTTCAGATACATCTTTGGCAACCGTACTTTCAATAGTGTCACCTTCTATGTAATATTTGGTGTTTATAGTTAAGCTGTCTATTTGGTTAAGCTTTTCTAAAGCTAATACCGCAACTGGGAATTTAACCGTGCTTGCAGGATAAAAATACATGCTGTCGTTTACCTGAAAATCATAGTCTGTAAAAATGACGCTATCATTTCTTCTATCAATTTGTGTGTATTTAATCTGAACTTGATAGTTTTCAACGCTATCCATTACCTTTTTTATTTTAGGGTCATCAGAAGATAGTACAACCTCAAGAAAATTTAAATTCTGCTTTTCTTGAGTGCAAGAAAATAAAAGAACACAACATATGAAAAGAAGAAAGTGCTTCATGTTACTATGTTGGTTTTATGGGGTGTAGACTTCGCCACGGTGAGGTTTTAATAAATCTCTGACCGTAATCATCTCTTTTTCTTCTACAACCATAAATGCAATGCTATACATATCATTTAGTTCTTTGAAACCTGTAATCTTCAAAGAAGTTTTCTCAGAAGCGATGAATTCATTTAGGTGCTTAACATGATGTTCTGCCGTTTTTAATGCCGCAGGACCTCTAAAATCCCATATTAGTTTTATCTGTCGGTTCAAGAATATGTAGTGTTAGTTTATAAAAGTAAGTAGGCAAATTTACCTAAAAAATGGCAGTTTATAACCAGTTTTGAGTGACATTGCCATTTTGCGAATCGCTATTTTTTAATTGATTATTAGCTATTTGTTATATCTTGTAATCCCTAAAAACGTGTTAAGTAAATCATTAAGCATTTGCACACGATTTGGTTATTACTATTTTTGCTCGATGTTTTTTAAGAAATCAATGTTTTTAATCCGTAAATTTTATCCTATTGTAACGATAGGGCTCATTTCTATTGTCATTGTTTCATGCGACGGTCTTTTTAAGAAAGATGAAGAGAAAAAGGTGATTGCTAGAGTGGGAGAGTCTTTTTTGTATCAAGATGATTTGGCTCCGCTATTAACTGAAAATATGACAAAAGGGGATAGCGCTTCTTTTGCAATCAATTATATAAATAATTGGGCTTCTAAGCAATTGTTGTTATCCAAGGCCAAGATTAACTTATCTGAAGAAAAATTAGCAGAATATAATGCGCTGGTAGATGATTACAGAACAGAATTATATACCAGAGTTTATAAAGAGGCATTGGTGGAGCAGGCAACAGATTCTGTTATTACAGACGAGCAACTAAATACGTTCTACGATAATGCTAAAGAGAATTTTAAACTGAAAGAAAGAATTGCAAGAATACGTTTTGTTGCTCTGCCAAAAGGTTTTTTAGATCAAGATGAGGTAGGTAAGCGATTAAAAAGATTTAAAAAAGATGACATTCGTTATTTAGATTCTATTGGTGTTCAGTTTACTAAATTGAATTTTAATGACTCAATATGGGTGCGTTACAATAGAATATTCGAAGAAATACCGCCGATAACGGCAGACAATGCCAATAAGTACTTAAAAAATTCACAATTTTTTGAATTAGAGGATTCAATCGGGGTATATTTGGGAAAAATAGAGGAAACCAAAGATGTTAACGACATAGCACCTTTGTCCTTTATTAAGCCTACAATTGAACAAGTATTATTAAGTCGTAGAAAAATGGACTACCTACGCAAATTAGAAACTGAATTACTAGATGAAGCAATCAAGGATAATGAATTTGAAGTTTTCGAAAACAAAAAATAGTATTTACATAGGTGCAGTTTTACTGTTCTCAGGTATTGCAACAGCGCAAGATTCTATACCAAGTGTTTCGGCTAATGAAGCTGAACCAATTGAAGATGTAGCAGAAGTAGCTCCAGTGAAGAAAGACTCATCAATTAATTTTAAAAGAATTAAACTAGATGGTATCGCCGCAGTTGTTGGTGATTATGTAATCTTAGATTCTGATATTGAAAAAACACTTATCGACCTTAAAAGTCAAGGTGCATCTACAGAAGATATTACACATTGCGGACTTTTAGGTAAATTGATGGAAGATCGTTTGTATGCTAACCAAGCAGTTCAAGATAGTATCTTGGTTTCAGATGATGAGGTAAATGCTACTGGTGATCGTCAATTACAGTCTTTAGTACAACAAATTGGTTCAATGGACAAGGTGTTGAAGTACTATAAGAAAACTGACGAAACTAGTTTTAGAGAAGAACTTTATAAGATTAATAAGCTACGTATGCTGTCTGAGCGTATGCAACAAGATATTATTAAAGAGATTGAAATTACACCTGAAGAGGTTCGTCAGTTCTTTAATAGGATTCCTGAAGATGAACGCCCGGTATTTGGTGCTGAATTAGAAATTGCACAAATTACTAAAGAACCAAAACCATCTGAAGAAGAAAAGCAAAAGGTAATAGATAAGTTAAATCAGATTAAAGCAGATGTTGATGATAACGACTCTAGCTTTAGTGTAAAAGCTATTTTATATTCTCAAGATCCTGGTTCAAAGTCAAAAGGTGGTTTTTATAGTATTACGAAAGACACCGGTTTTGATAAGAAATTTAAAGATGTTGCTTTTAGTTTAAGAGAAGGTGAAGTTTCTGAGCCATTTGAAAGTGCTTTTGGTTACCATATTATTTATATCGAAAAGATTAGAGGGCAGGAGTTAGATTTAAGACACATTTTGATTATACCAGAAATATCACAAAATGTATTGGATGAAGCAAAAGCGGAATTAGATAGTATTCGTAAGAAAATTATAAGTGAAGAATTTACTTTTGCAGAGGCTGCTTTAAATTTCTCTGATGAGAAAGAAACGAAGTTTGATGGTGGATTGCTACGTAATCCAATAAACTTTGATTCTAAGTTTGAGTTGACTAAAATGGATCCTACATTATACAACCAAGTTCAGAACTTGAAGGATAATGAAATTACATATCCGGTACTAGAGGAAGATCCAAGAGGTGGTGCACCAAAATATAAAATTTTGAAAATTACCAACAGGTATGATGAGCATGTTGCTGATTTCTCTAAAGATTATACAAAAATTCAAGAATTAGCGCTTACTGAAAAGAAATACAACGCCATTAAAAAATGGATGGATAAGCATATTGAAGATACCTATATTAGTGTGAACGATGAGAACAAAGATTGTGAGTTCGCTAATAACTGGGTAAAAGAATAAATATATGTCAGACGTTGCAGCAATAGAACGCCTAGTAGTAAAACATGCTGAGCTTAAAAAGGAAATAGCCAAGGTCATTGTAGGTCAAGATGAGGTTATTGAACAGATACTGCTTTCCATTTACACAGGTGGTCACTCATTGTTAATCGGCGTGCCAGGCTTGGCAAAAACTTTAATGGTGAATACCATTGCCCAAGCCATAGGTCTTGACTTTAAAAGAATACAATTTACACCAGATTTAATGCCAAGTGATATTCTTGGTAGCGAAGTATTAGACCAGAATAGAAACTTTAAGTTCATAAAGGGTCCGATATTTTCAAATATTGTTTTGGCAGATGAAATCAATCGAACTCCGCCAAAAACGCAAGCAGCTCTTTTAGAAGCTATGCAAGAGCGCGCGGTAACCATTGCCGGTCATCAGCATAAATTAGATTTGCCGTACTTTGTATTGGCAACGCAAAACCCAATTGAGCAGGAGGGAACCTACCCTTTGCCTGAAGCTCAGTTAGACCGTTTTATGTTTGCCATAGAATTAAAATACCCATCTATAGCCGAAGAAATTCAAGTGGTTAAAAATACTACTGCAGATAGAAAGCAAGTGATTAACCCGCTATTCAATTCTCAAGATATTATTGCTATACAAGATTTGGTACGTAGAATACCAGTTGCAGATAATGTTGTAGAGTACGCAGTAAAATTGGTAAATAGTACAAGACCTAACTTAGACTCAGCTTCAGATTACGTAAAACAGTATTTAGACTGGGGAGCAGGACCAAGAGCTTCTCAGAACCTTATTTTGGGGGCAAAGGCAAATGCCGCTATTCATGGTAAGTTCTCTCCAGACATTGAAGATGTGCATGCCGTTGTTAAAGGTATACTACGTCATCGTATCATTAAAAACTACAAAGCGGAGGCTGAAGGTATCAGTGAAGAAGATATTATCAATAATCTACTTTAATAAATAGCTGACTTTCTGCATTTTTGTGAAGAATTAAACAAAATGATTATTAGTATTGTTTGATATCTATCAACTTTTTACATCATTT
This sequence comes from Maribacter aquivivus, assembly GCF_900142175.1. Lineage (NCBI taxonomy): Bacteria > Pseudomonadati > Bacteroidota > Flavobacteriia > Flavobacteriales > Flavobacteriaceae > Maribacter > Maribacter aquivivus. Next base: position 2,316,785 of record NZ_FQZX01000001.1, read on the forward strand.
GAGAAAAAGCGCCTAATCATACTTATTTAATTTTAAATGCGTTCTATATTACGTAATTTTACGAAATTGCGTTAACTTAAAATTAATTAACAGATGACATTTGACATTGGTAAGTTTAGAAGAGTATATCTTGTTCTTATGTAATAAAGTATATTCTTAAAATCAATTCAATCTGTTAATTTGTGGTTACAATGATTCTCATTTCATCATCAAGTCTTCAGAAAGAAATAAGAAATCTAGCTACATGTCTGCATCCAAATTAACAAACAAATTACTTTTTAATGAGCATTTATAAAGATTACCTTAAGGAGATTGAAGAGCGTAAAAGTCAAGGTCTTCATCCAAAGCCAATTGATGGTGCTGAATTACTTAGCCAAATCATTGAGCAAATTAAAGATGTGGATAATGAGTATAGAGAAGATTCTCTTAACTTTTTTATCTATAACGTTTTGCCTGGTACCACTAGTGCTGCCGGAGTTAAAGCTAAATTTTTAAAAGAAATAGTTCTTGGAGAATCAGTAGTAAAAGAGATTACTCCTGCTTTTGCTCTTGAACAATTATCTCACATGAAGGGTGGACCTTCAATAAAGGTATTGTTAGATATCGCATTAGGGTCTGATGAAGCATTGGCAAAACAGGCAGCTGAGGTCTTAAAAACTCAGGTTTTCCTTTATGAAGCAGATACTTCTCGTTTAGAAGAAGCTTTAAAAAATGGTAGTGCAATTGCGAAAGATATTATAGAAAGCTATGCCAAGGCAGAGTTTTTTACAAAGCTTCCTGAAATTGAAGAAGAAATAGAAGTAGTTACCTATATAGCTGGTGTTGGTGATATTTCAACAGATTTATTATCTCCAGGGGGTGATGCACACTCAAGATCAGATCGAGAGTTGCACGGTCAATGTATGTTTGAGCATAACAAAGACATGCAAAAGGAATTATTGGCTTTAAAAAAGCAACATCCAGATAAGCGTGTTATGCTTATTGCGGAAAAAGGAACAATGGGTGTTGGTTCTTCTAGAATGTCTGGTGTAAACAACGTAGCATTATGGACAGGGGTGCCTTTTAGCAAATATGTACCATTTATCAATTTTGCTCCGGTTATTGCAGGTACTAATGGTATTGCTCCAATTTTCTTGACGACTGTTGGTGTAACTGGTGGTATAGGCTTAGATCTTAAAAACTGGGTAAAGCAAAAAGATGCTGAAGGCAATACTATTGTTGATGCAGATGGTGAACCAATTTTAAAGCAGATGTATTCTGTAGCAACAGGTACAGTGCTAACCATTAATACTAAAGAGAAAAAACTTTATCACGGTAAAGTAGAATTGAAAGATGTCTCTGCCGCATTTACTCCGCAAAAGATGGAGTTCATGAAAGCAGGTGGGTCTTACGCCGTTGTTTTCGGTAAAAAATTACAAACATTTGCTTCTAAAGTACTAGGTGTAGATGTTGTACCTGTATATGCACCATCAAAAGAAATAACTATTGAAGGTCAAGGTTTAACAGCGGTAGAAAAAATATTTAATAGAAATGCAGTAGGAACATCAGGTGCAACGTTGCACGCTGGTTCTTATGTACGTGCAGAAGTAAATATTGTAGGTTCTCAAGATACTACAGGTTTAATGACTTCTCAGGAATTAGAGATGATGGCCGCAACGGTTATATCTCCAATTGTTGATGGAGCGTACCAATCTGGTTGTCATACGGCATCGGTTTGGGATGATAAGTCTAAGGCTAACATTCCAAGATTAATGAGCTTTATGAACGATTTTGGTTTAATTACCGGTCGTGATCCAAAAGGGAAATATTTTCCAATGACAGATGTTATTCATAAAGTATTGAATGATATTACCGTTGGTGATTGGGATATCATTATTGGTGGAGATTCGCATACACGTATGTCTAAAGGTGTTGCTTTTGGTGCAGATTCTGGTACAGTAGCTTTGGCGTTGGCTACAGGTGAGGCAAGTATGCCAATTCCTGAGTCGGTTAAAGTAACCTTTAAAGGACAAATGAAATCGTATATGGATTTCCGTGATGTAGTTCACGCTACGCAGTCTCAAATGCTAAAGCAGTTTGGTGGCGAAAACGTATTCCAAGGTCGTGTTATTGAAGTTCATATCGGGACTTTAACTGCAGATGAAGCTTTTACATTTACTGATTGGACGGCGGAGATGAAAGCTAAAGCATCTATTTGTATTTCTGAGGATGATACCTTAGTTGAATCTTTAGAGATTGCTAAAGGGCGTATCCAAATCATGATTGAGAAAGGAATGGATAATGCAAAGGGCGTACTTCAAGGTTTGGTTGATAAAGCTGAAACTAGAATTACAGAACTTAAAACAGGGATTAGACCTTCTTTAAGACCAGATGCTAATGCTAAGTATCATGCAGAAGTTGTTATTGATTTAGATGAAATTGCTGAACCAATGATTGCTGATCCAGATGTAAATAATGACGATGTATCAAAACGTTATACACATGATAACATTAGACCATTATCTTACTATGGCGGTACTAAAAAAGTAGATTTAGGGTTTGTAGGTTCTTGTATGGTTCATAAGGGTGATATGAAAATATTAGCTCAAATGTTGAAAAATGTAGAGGCTCAATATGGTAAAGTGGAATTTAAAGCACCTTTAGTTGTTGCACCACCAACATATAATATTGTTGATGAATTAAAAGCAGAAGGAGATTGGGATGTTCTAGTAAAATATTCAGGTTTTGAATTTGATGATAATGCACCAAAAGGTGTAGCACGTACAGGATATGAAAATATGCTATACCTAGAACGCCCAGGTTGTAACTTATGTATGGGTAACCAAGAGAAAGCGGAACCAGGTGATACGGTAATGGCAACATCTACCCGTTTGTTTCAAGGTAGAGTTGTAAAAGATTCTGGTGAGAAAAAAGGAGAGTCTTTATTATCTTCTACTCCGGTAGTAGTTTTATCTACAATTTTAGGTAGAACACCTACTATGGCAGAATATGAAGCTGCTGTTGATGGTATTGTATTAACGAAGTTTAAGCCTTCTACCAAGCAATTGGTTAGATAGTCAAGAAATAATTATTTTATATTAAAAATGCCTGAGTTAAACTCAGGCATTTTTTTGTTACAATTCATTTATCAGTACTAGAGTTTAATAGTACAGTAATTTTAATAACCAATATTAAACCGCATTTTTCCAATCTAAAAGAATTTGTTCAGCAAATGTTTCGCATTGATTTAAAGTGTCTTTTATATGATTTAATGTAGTATCTGGGTTAATTAAGCACATTCTTATTACTACTTGATTTTGTAAAATAGTAGTTACTAAAAGTGCTTCTTTTGATGCCACAACTCTCGCTGAAATTTCTTGATTTAATTTATCCAGTTTTTTTTCAGATAATTTTGATTCTAAGGGGTTGTATCTAAAATTTATTATAGCCAAAGTTGCTAACGAAACAATTTCCCAATTTCCGCTTTCTCTTAATAAATCCTCCGTTTTATCGGCTAGGTCAATATTATAAGTAATTGCTTGTTTAAAAGCATCTAAGCCATATGTTTTTATAGACATGTAAAACTTTAAAGCTCTAAATCTTCTTGTTAGTTGAATACCGTAATCATAAAAATTAATTTCTGATTCGTTACCTTCTATATCTCTTAAATATTCTGGTTTTTCGCTAAAAGTATTGCTTAGCCATGATGCATCTTTTACCAAAAGACACCCAATTTCATAAGGTTGAAAAAACCATTTATGAGGGTCTACAGTTAAAGAATCTGCACGTTCAATACCTCTTAGAGCCTTACTTCCTTTATCTGATAAAATAGCTGCTGCGCCATATGCTCCATCAATATGAAACCAAAGATTTTCTTTTTCACAAATATCTGCTAACGTGTCTAAAGGGTCTACCGTTCCCGTATTTGTGGTTCCGGCAGAAGCTATAATACAAAAAGGTTTTCTGCCTTCTATTTTATCTTTTGCGATTTCATTTTTAAGTTTATTGATGCTTATTTTAAACTCTAAATCTGTAGGTATTATTTTAATCTGTTCTTTTTTAAAACCTAAGACCCTAATTGCTTTAATGTTAGAAGAATGTGCTTGGTCTGATAAATAAATAATGGCATTAGAAAAATCGTTTCCACATTTTACTCTTCTTGCGGTTACTAAAGCAGTTAAGTTTGCCATAGAACCTCCACTTGTGAAAATTCCACCACCTTTTTTTATCGGAAAATCGAACATTTTCAACAACCAATTTAAAGTAACGATTTCTAATTCTGCTGCTGCAGGAGCAACAATCCATCCGCCAGAAAAAATATTAAAACCTGTTGCTAAAGAATCGGAAATTGCACTGATAAAATTACTGGGTCCGGGTACAAAAGAAAATGATTTTGGATGACCAGAAATATTAGCGTTGGGTATTACATTGTCCATGACAAAGTCTAAAACTTTATCTGCAGGCATACCTTTATCTGGGGCTTCTTGTAAAAAAATAGAATCCATTTCTTTTCTTGAAGCAATACTTACGGGATTTTTACTCTCAATTTCTGTATAATGCTCAACAATTAAGTCTACAATTTTATAACCATAAGATTGCATTTCTTCTTTTGATAAGTGAAAAGGTGATTTCATGAAGTTTTTAATTTTGTGTAAAATACATGAAGTAACCCAATTGGTTTCAAAAAAAGCTTTAAAATAATAAGGGTGTTTAATCTGCAATTTTTGGTAGTGCACATAGTATAGTAGATTATTAAGTTGCGGTTGAGGGTGTTGTTTTGACTAAGGATGTGGCAACTATTGAGATGTATTAAAGGTAATTTATGTAGTATATGTAGCTTGAGTGCTCATAATCAAGCCTTTTTGATTCAATTTTTTATAGTCATTCTTTATTTCAAATGTGGTTTCAAAATCATCGTACATTTCGTATCTTGTACAGATAAGATAGATTAACAATTTTTATAAATAGATTTTATGGCTTTTGACATAGATATGATTAAAAAAGTTTACGCTTCCATGTCGGAAAGTGTAGGCAAGGCGAGAGAGATTGTAGGTAAGCCTCTAACTCTTTCAGAAAAGATTTTATATTCTCACTTATGGGATGGCACTCCTAATAAACCATTTACAAGAGGTAAAGATTATGTTGATTTTGCTCCGGATCGTATTGCTTGTCAAGATGCTACGGCTCAAATGGCTCTATTGCAGTTTATGCAAGCAGGTAAGCCTAAGGTTGCTGTACCAACTACAGTACACTGTGATCACTTAATTCAGGCTAAAAATGGTGCTACTGCAGATTTAAAATCGGCAAACACTACAAGTGCAGAAGTTTTTGATTTCTTAGAATCTGTTTCTAATAAGTACGGAATTGGTTTCTGGAAACCAGGTGCTGGTATTATTCACCAAGTAGTATTGGAGAATTATGCATTCCCAGGTGGAATGATGATCGGTACCGATTCTCATACTGTTAATGCAGGTGGATTAGGTATGGTTGCCATTGGTGTTGGTGGTGCAGATGCTGTTGATGTTATGGCAGGTATGGCATGGGAGCTTAAATTTCCAAAATTAATAGGTGTAAAGTTAACTGGAACTATTTCTGGATGGACAGCACCAAAAGATGTTATATTAAAAGTTGCCGAAATTCTTACCGTTAAAGGTGGAACGGGAGCTATCGTTGAATACTTTGGTTCAGGTGCAAAATCTTTATCATGTACAGGTAAGGGTACAATTTGTAACATGGGTGCCGAAATAGGAGCAACAACTTCTACTTTTGGTTATGACGAGTCTATGGAGCGTTATTTGAGAGCTACCGATAGAGCTGATATTGCTGATGCGGCAAATGAGGTTAAAGAGCATTTAACTGCAGATGATGAAGTATATGCAAACCCTGAACAATATTTTGATGAGGTTATTGAAATTAACTTGTCTGAATTAACACCATTATTGAATGGTCCTTTTACTCCAGATTTATCTACGAAAGTTGGTAAAGACATGACAGAAAAGGCTACTGCACACGAATGGCCGTTAGCTGTTGAGTGGGGATTAATTGGTTCTTGTACCAACTCTTCTTATGAAGATTTATCTAGAGCTTCTTCAATTGCACAACAAGCTATTGATAAAGGAATTAAAATGAATTCTGAATTAGGAATTAATCCTGGTTCTGAACAAGTACGTTATACAGCAGCCCGTGATGGTATTCTTGGAATATTTGAGAAATTAGATGCTAAGATATTTACTAACGCGTGTGGACCATGTATTGGACAGTGGGCACGTTACAGCGATCCTAAAAATGCGCCAAAGAATAGTATTGTTCACTCTTTCAACAGAAACTTTGCAAAACGTGCAGATGGTAATCCTAATACGCACGCATTTGTAGCTTCGCCAGAAATTACAGCGGCAATTGCAATTGCAGGTAGATTGGATTTTAACCCGATGACGGATAAATTAATCAATGAAAAAGGAGAAGAAGTAATGTTCGATGAGCCTACAGGGTGGGAATTACCTCCTAAAGGTTTTGCAGTGGAAGATGCAGGTTTTCTTGCACCTGATGAAGATGGATCTGGTGTGGAAGTTAAAGTTGCTTCAGATTCTGAACGTTTACAATTGTTAGAACCATTTACACCTATAAAAGACGAGAGTTTAATGGGTGCCAAATTGTTGATTAAGGCATTTGGTAAGTGTACAACGGATCACATTTCTATGGCAGGACCATGGTTACGTTTCCGTGGTCATTTAGATAATATTTCTAATAACTGTTTAATTGGTGCTGTAAACGCATTTGGTCATAAGACTAACTTGGTTAAGAATCAATTGAACGGAGAGTTTGGTGGTGTTCCAGATACTGCACGTGCTTATAAAGCTGCAGGTGTAAAAAGCATTGTTGTTGGTGATCATAACTATGGTGAAGGATCTTCAAGAGAACATGCTGCAATGGAGCCACGTCATTTAGGTGTTGCTGCAGTAATTGTAAAATCATTTGCACGTATACACGAAACAAACCTTAAAAAACAAGGTATGTTAGGGTTGACTTTTGCGAATGAAAGCGATTATGACCTTATTCAAGAAGATGATACCTTTAATTTTATAGATATAGCAGATTTTGCGCCAGATAAGCAGTTAACGGTTGAGATTGTTCATGCAGATGGTAGTAAAGATGTAATCAAAGTAAACCATACTTATAATGCTGCACAAATTGGGTGGTATAGAGAAGGTTCAGCTTTAAACGTTATTAAGAGGGAAAACGCCTCATAATTCAACAACTCAAAATTTGTAAGGAAAACTCCTGATATTAATCAGGAGTTTTTTAGTTTTGACCCCTATCTAATTTTTATGACCAGACAAACGGTTTTTACCTTATTGATCATTGCTTTTGTAATTTCTTTTTTCGTCACCCCATTAGGTGATTATAGCAAGATTTTTCTTAACAGGGTTTTTGCCACTTCCCCAACAATTATTCAACCTGAAAAACGAGGTAAGATAACTGACTATGATTGGAAATTAAAAGATCAGAATTGGAAGTTTTTTAACTTTGAGGAAGCAAAAGGTAAGGTTGCATTCATTACTTTTTGGACTTCTTGGCATATGCCTTCTCAGGCGCAGTTAAAAGACGTGCAGTACCTTTACGACACTTACGGCGACAAGATGAAGTTCTATGTGATTACCAATGAAGAAAGAGCTCCTGTAGAGCTTTTTATGGAAGAGCAGGGCTATACTTTTCCAGTAACTTATCAAATAATTGGTGAGCCAAGTCCAATTTCATTATTAAAACCACCAGGGTCTTACTTAATAGATAAATCGGGTTCAATAGTAATACACCAAAATGCCATTGCTGATTGGGATAATGAAAAAGTTGATAAACTTCTTAATCAACTTATAGCTGAAAAGCCTAGTTTGTAGATTTACCGATTACTATTTCTTAAAATACTTGAAGGGTACAAACAACATACCAAAGCATTCGCCCTCACCTTTGCCTAAATGTTTGTGGTGCATCTTATGAGCTCTTCTAACACCTCTACTGTACCAATTATTAGCGTTTCTAAATAGTTTAAAGCGTTGGTGTATAAAGATATCATGCACCAAGAAATAAGCTATTCCATAGGCTAAAATTCCAAACCCTAACGGGTATCCATACCAAAAACCTGTGGTGCCTGAATAAAATAAAGACATACTGACAATTGCATAAAAGATGAAGAACAGATCATTTCTTTCAAACCAAGAATCGTGATCCTTCTTGTGATGATCTTTATGAAGACTCCATAAAAAACCATGCATTACATATTTATGAGTAAACCAAGCCATGAATTCCATGAACAAAAAAGTTCCTAGAAAAATCAATATTCCAATAACTATATTCATTATACTAAGTTCATTTTAAATTTAACGTAAGAACGCGCTAGTAAACCAAATTTTTGATAATTAGGTACTCTAATCCGTGCGTTTTTAATTTCTAAAGATGGTGTGCTTTGTAACTTATTCAACAGTTTATAATAATATTTATACGCTGTATATACTCCAAATTTTGCATCTGTAGGCAAATTTACAATTCCTTCATATCCTTTTTTGAAATCTGCCTTTATTTCTTCAACGATGCGTTTTTTAGATGCTTCATCTAACTCTTTCAAGTTCGTGTTTGGGAAATATGATCTATTTAGTTCCTCAAAATCAGCTTTTACATCTCGCAAGAAATTTACTTTTTGAAATGCAGAACCTAATGCCATTGCTGATTCTTTTAATCGGTTATACTCTTCAATATCACCCTTTACAAAAACCTGAAGACACATTAAGCCAACAACATCTGCAGAACCATATATGTATTCTTTATATTCAGCATCGGTTCGGTAAATATTCTTCACCAAATCCATTCGCATACTTTTCATAAATGAATCAACCAAGTGCTTAGGTATATTGTAGGTATGATACGTATGCTGAAAAGAGTTTAAAATAGGATTAAGACTTATTTTATCTCGTAACGAAGCTTCAAGTTCTTCTTCGAATTTATCGAAAAGAACTTCTTTGTCATAATCATGAAAGGTGTCAACAATTTCATCTGCAAAGCGAACAAAACCATATATATTATAAATATGACCACGTATAGATGAGTTAAGCATCTTGGTAGCTAATGCAAAAGACGTACTGTATCGTTTTGTAACAATCTTACTGCATTGGTATGAAACTTGATCAAAAGTATCTTTCATAGGTTAACTAATTATCTTTTATAATTAATTCTGACACTAATTTACCGGAGATTAATGCGGGTGGCACACCGGGACCAGGTACAGTCAGTTGTCCTGTGAAATATAAATCAACTACTTTTTTACTTCTTAGATTAGGTCTCAAAAATGCAGTCTGTGTTAAAGTATTGGCCATGCCATATGCATTGCCTTTATATGAATTGTATCGTTCCACAAAGTCGTTTACACAGAATGTTTCTTTGAATATAATATTTTTTCTAATGTCTTGCCCGGTTCTTTTTTCAAAACGATTCATTATTAAATCAAAATATTGACTTCTCAATGCTTCGGTATCTTTAAGAGCAGTAGCTATTGGTACTAGAAAAAATGCTGTTTCGCAACCATCGGGTGCCATACTTGCATCTGTTATCGATGGAAAATTAGCATAGAATAGCGGGTTTGTAGGCCATTTTGGATTGTCGTAAATTTCTTTAGCGTGTAGCTCAAAATCTGTATCAAAAAATAGGTTGTGATGCTCAACGTTGTTCAGTTTAGTATCAAGCCCTATGTAAAATAATAATGAAGAAGGTGCAAATACCTTTTTATCCCAGTAGTTTTGAGAGTATTGCTGGTATTTTTTATCTAATAAGCTTTCTGAGTGATGGTAATCTGCTCCACTTAAAACAACATCTGCAGTAGAGGTTTTTCCATTGCACGTAACACCTGTTGCTTTACCGTTGGTTACTTGAATTTTCTCAATGGCCGAATTTGTGTGTACTTTGACGCCAAGTTCTTTTGCAAGACTCTCCATAGCTTTTATTACTTCATACATACCACCTTTTGGATGCCATGTACCTAAGCCAAAATCTGCAAAATTCATAAAATTATAGAACGACGGAGTATTGCTAGGCTTGGCGCCAAGAAACAATACAGGAAATTCTAAAGTAGATATCAATTTTGGATTTTTAAAAGACTTACGTACTTGCGAACTAATAGTTTTAAAAAATTGGTCAACTTTTAAAATGGTTTCTTTGGTTACCAACTCTAAAGGAGAAAGTCCTGGTCTTAGAACTACTTTGTTGATGGCAATATCATAATTTTCTTGTGCTTTACTAATAAACTTTTTTAATGCTTTAGAGCTGCCAGGTTCTATTCTTTCAAACTCCTCACAAATTTTATCCATACTATCACCGATGGTAATAATATCGTCACTAAAGAAAATTTTATAAGCAGGACTCAGCTTATCTAGTTGGTAATAGTCTGATGTTTGTTTATTGAAATCGGCAAAAAACTTATCAAATATGTCTGGCATCCAATACCAGCTCGGACCCATATCGAACGTAAAGCCATCTTTTATGAATTGAGAAGCTCTACCACCTACAGTGTCATTTTTCTCATATATAGAAACATCCCAACCAGCTTTTGCCAAGTAACATGCCGCTGATAGTGATGAAAAACCAGAACCAATTACTATGCAGCTTTTATTCATTTGTATCAAAGAGATTATAAATTGTTAACCAGATTATCTATGGAAGTAAATGTTCTACAAAATTTAGGTTTTGTAGTCTCTTCAATAAAATTTGTTTGTCTTCCTAAGATCCAAAAATTAGGGTTGTTATATTCGGCAACTAGCTTAGAGAAATCTTCTAAATACTTATTAATCTTATCTTTTTCAGGAAAAACAGTGAAATAAGATACGAAATAGATATCATCGAAATACTTTAATACATCTTCTAGATTCTCCATAGGTATTGTTGGACCAAGATAAATACACTTATAACCTTTTAAAATAATCTCGTAGTTGATATAAAGTAAGCCTATATCATGTATTTCATTTTCAGGTAAAAATGCAACAAATACTTTGTCTTTCTTGGTAGGCTCTAAATGTTGAAGCTTTTCTGTATTAAGAAGAATTTTTTGTTTGATCAAACTACTCATAAAATGTTCATGAGCAGGACTTATGGTGTCCGTTTGCCATAAAAGACCTAATTCGTTCAATAGTGGTACAAATGTTTCTTTGAAAATTTCTCGGAATGAGTTTTCACTCAATAACGCATTGTATGTATTAAAGAACATAGTTTGGTCAAAGTTGACCATTGCCAATTTAAAAGCATTGATTGCTTGACTCTTATGACTGTGTTTTGCTACTATTTCGCGAACTACATACGGAATATCTTTATCAGATATCTTTGCGATTTTAGATATTTTATGTCCGTTATTGTACAACAATGTAACATTGAGTAACTTTTGTAGGCTTGAAAGACTATAGGTTCTAATGTTAGTGTCTGTACGTTCAGGAGACAAAAGATTGTATCTTTTTTCCCAAATTCTGATAGTATGTGCTTTAATACCAGAGAGGTTTTCAAGGTCTCTAATACTAAATTGCTTTTTTACATTGTTCATGTTTTATGAAAAAGTATTAAACAAATTTACAATTTATTAAAATGTATTAGGGTACTTGATAGTTAAAATTATCAAAATAAAAAAAGGTTAGACCTAAATCTAACCTTTTGTGCCCACGACTGGATTCGAACCAGCACGTCCTTACGAACACTACCCCCTCAAGGTAGCATGTCTACCAATTTCACCACGTGGGCATGCTTGAAGTATATTGAATAGCAAATATAGAAACCTCTCATTCAATTTAAAATTTATTGATGATAATAAATGAGGGAACTTTTCTATACTACTAGTGACTTTAGATACTGAGTTGGTGTTAAACCTTTTATCTTTTTAAATTTCTTATTAAAATTAGAAATGGAGTTGAAACCAGATAGGTCAGATATCATATTAATATTCAATTCTTTTTTAGAATTTAATAATTGGCACGCATGTTCTACGCGAAGCTCTATTAAAAATTGAAAGAAAGTTTTATTCGTACGTTGTTTAAAAAAACGACAAAAGGCATTTGGAGTCATGTATGCCATTTTAGAAATGTCATCTAATACTATAGGCTGCTGAAAGTTTTTAAAAACAAAATCAAATATTTCCTGCAAACGTTCACCCTCATTAGAACTTAAGGTTTTAGCATAAATAAACTTACTTAATGGCTCTGTAGCTGCATTGCTCAATTGTTCTAATAGCTCTAAAAACGATGTAAAGCGTTTTAGATTTTGTAGAGATTGTAGCGCTAAGATTTGCTGAGTTAGTTGCTTTTTATTCGACATAACTTTAAAACCAGAAGCAGCATTTGTAAAGAAAGATTGTAAATCTTTAAAATAAGGTAGTTGAAAGAAGTGAGGACCAAAGGTGTTATGGGTAAAGAAAACGGTAAGCATATGGGCATCTTCAACAGCCGCTATACTTTTAAAAACATGAGGTAGATTACTACCAATAACAAATATATCTCCGGCAGAAAAATGGTGTATACTATCACCCACTAACAATTTACCGTTACCATTTATGATATAGCTTATTTGAATTTCTTTATGTTGATGTAAGCGATTGTAAAAGATGGGTTGTTTATCTATTTGAACGATTAAATGCTCACTGATTGGTTTCGGTATTTTAAACGGAAAGACCTTCATATGCATCTAATTTAGCACTATATATTGTAATTGTATGATTAAGATGGTAAAATAGTACCATGTGTGGATAATATGAAAACAATTAAATTCTAATACTACCCGTAGATTTGGATATCATCAAAAACAATATAGAATGAGTATTTCATGGACAGGCGTTATGCCAGCAGTTACAACAAAATTTACCGATAAAGATGAACTTGATTTAGATATGTTCTCGGTCAATATTAAAGCTCAACTAGATGCTGGGGCTAGCGGAATTATACTAGGCGGAACCTTAGGGGAGGCAAGTACACTAACCTACGACGAGAAAAAGGTTTTAATGAAAGAAACTGTTAAGTTGGTTAAAGGACAGGTACCTGTTATAATTAATATTGCCGAACAAACAACTAAAGGGGCTATTCATGCTGCTGAAGTTGCCGAAGAATGTGGTGCAACAGGTTTAATGATGCTACCACCAATGCGCTATAAAGCGAATGATCATGAAACGGTAACCTATTTTAAAGAAACGGCGAATAGTACCGATTTGCCTATTATGATTTATAATAACCCTATTGATTACGGAATTTTGGTAACTCTAGATATGTTAGAGGAACTTATGGTTTGCGATAATATACAGGCGGTAAAAGAATCTACGAGAGATATATCTAATATAACACGTATAAAAACAAGATTTGGAGATAGACTTAATGTTTTAACTGGTGTAGATACCTTAGGCTTAGAAAGTACATTAATGGGTGCTGATGGATGGGTGGCTGGTTTGGTATGTGCTTTCCCGGCAGAAACATGTGCTGTTTTTGAATTGGCAAGAGCTGGCAGAATTAAAGAAGCATTAGAAATATACAGATGGTTTTTACCATTGTTGGAGCTTGATATAAGTCCGCAATTGGTACAAAATATTAAAATGGCAGAAGTTGCTACGGGTATTGGGACCGAGAATGTTCGTGCGCCAAGGTTACCACTAGTAGGTGCAGAACGCCAAAGAGTAGCAGCGGTTATAAAACAAGGTATGGCTACAAGGCCATCATTGCCAGATTATAAAGGAATTAATTAATTCAACTATTGTTTTATGCCTTAATAGTGTTATTGGGCATATTTAAAAAAGTAAAGAAAGAATCAAAATTTGTTTCGGCTTCTTTCTTTACTTTTGAGTAACATCAGAAAAATAGAAAATGATAAGCGGTACAAATGCAATAGGAAGTAAATCTTCTAAGCAAGGAAATAAAACTTTTAAGACTTTTAATCCTAAAGAAAATAAAGAAACAGAATGGACTTTTTACGAAGCATCTTCAAATGAAATTGATGAGGCGGTAGCCTTAGCTACTGATGCTTTTAAAGTTTATAAAGATTTTTCAGGAGCTAAAAAGGCTGAATTTCTAGAAGCGATTGCTGATGAAATTGAAGCTCTTGGAGATGAACTTATTGAGACTTATTGTAAAGAATCAGGTTTGCCAGATGGTAGAGCAAGAGGTGAACGTGGGCGTACCATGGGGCAATTACGTGCTTTTGCCAATTTATTGAAAGAGGGTTCTTGGGTAGAAGCGGTAATTGAAAAAGCCCAGCCTAATAGAGAGCCAATGCCCAAGTCAGATATTCGTAAAATGTTATTTCCGTTAGGTCCTGTAGTGGTATTTGGAGCAAGCAACTTTCCATTGGCATTTTCAACGGCAGGTGGTGATACGGCAAGTGCACTGGCGGCAGGTTGCCCTGTAATCGTTAAAAGTCACCCAATGCATGCAGCTACGGGTGAACTAGTTTCATCAGCAATTATAAAAGCGGCAGAAAAAACAGGAATGCCTAATGGAGTATTTTCAAATTTGAACAGTAGCGGTATAGAAGTTGGGCAGCAGTTGGTGAAACATCCAAAAGTAAAAGCTGTTGGGTTTACAGGTAGTATAAATGGTGGTACTGCGCTTTATAAATTAGCTAATGAGAGAGATGAGCCTATACCTGTATTTGCAGAGATGGGAAGCATTAACCCTGTCGTATTACTTCCTTCTGCATTAGAGAATGACGGTGAGGCATGGGCTACTAAATATGCTTCTTCAATAACTATGGGTGCAGGTCAATTTTGTACCAATCCGGGGTTGGTGTTAGGATTAAAGGGAGCTAAATTAGATAGTTTCATCAATACTTTATCCGAAGAAATTCTAAAGTTAGAACCAACATGCATGTTGCATCCTAATATATATGCAAAATACAACGAAGGCAAAAAAGAGCTATCTGCCCAAAAAGGAATTACCGTTACGGCAGATTATAAAAAAGCTACTAATCCAAATACAGCACAACCTTCTATTTTAAAAGTTAGCGGTGCCGATTTCTTGGCGAATACAAAATTGCACAAAGAAGTTTTTGGTCCTTTTTCTGTGGTAGTTGAATGTGAGAATGCACTTGAAATGGAATCTATTTTAAATCATTTAGAAGGTCAGTTAACAGGTACGGTTTTAGGTTCTGAGGATGACTTAGAGAATAATTCTGGGGTTGTAGATGCGCTGCAGAGTAGAGTAGGGCGTATATTGTTTAATGGTGTACCAACAGGTGTTGAGGTAAACTCATCTATGGTTCACGGTGGTCCTTTTCCCGCTTCTACAGATGCTCGTTTTACTTCTGTTGGTACCTCGGCAATAAAAAGATGGGTGCGTCCGGTTTCTTATCAAGATTGGCCTAATAAATTGTTACCATTGGCTTTGCAAAATGAGAATCCCCTGAAAATCACCCGCCTTGTTGAAGGCGAATACACTAAAAACTGAAACAAATAATAAACTATTAATATGGCCAGGAGCACATTTGTTTGTATTGATGCGCATACTTGTGGTAATCCTGTTAGGGTAGTAAAACAAGGTGGTCCTAATTTGGTAGGCGCGACCATGAGTGAAAAACGCCAGCATTTTTTAAAGGAATATGACTGGATCCGTAAAGGACTTATGTTCGAGCCTCGTGGACATGATATGATGAGTGGTAGTATTTTTTATGCTCCGAGCGACCCTAACAATGATTTTGGAATATTGTTTATTGAAACCAGCGGATGCCTACCTATGTGCGGTCATGGTACTATTGGTGCTATTACCATTGGTATTGAAGAAAGATTGATTATACCTAAAACACCTGGAAAAGTTCGTATGGAAACTCCCGCAGGATTAGTACATATATCCTACCAGCAAACGGGTAATAAAGTAGATTGGGTAAAATTGACCAATGTGAAGTCTTACTTAGCTGCTTCAGACTTAACAATTGATTCTTCGGCGTTAGGTGAATTAACCTTTGATGTATCCTACGGAGGAAATTTTTATGCTATAATAGATGCACAAAAGAATTTTACCGGTATACAAGATTATTCCGCAAACCAGCTAATTCAGTTCAGTCAAGAACTACGAGAGAAAATCAATGTGAAATATTCAGAGCAATTTATTCATCCGGAGGATAGTACAATAAGGAATGTAAGTCACATATTATGGACGGGGAAAACAATCTCTTTACATGCTACTGCTAGAAATGCCGTATTTTATGGTGATAAGGCTATTGACCGTTCACCGTGTGGTACAGGTACTTCTGCGCGAATGGCACAATGGTTTGCAAAAGGTAAGTTAAGTGTTGGTGAAGATTTTATTCATGAGAGCTATATAGGTTCTCAGTTTGTAGGTAGGGTAGAAGAGGAAACGACATTAATAGATAGATCTGCTATAATACCAAGTATTAAAGGTTGGGCAAAAATATATGGTCAAAACACTATTACCATAGATGACGATGATCCGTACGCATACGGGTTTCAAGTAATTTAAATTTTAGTAACTACAAATGAAGAATGTACTTATAATTGGCGGTGGCATTGTAGGTTTAAGCACTGCCTATTTTTTAAATAAGGAAGGTTTTGCCGTTACCGTTATTGATAAAGGTGATATTACCTCTGGTGCGTCTTTTGTAAATGCAGGATATATTACTCCAAGTCATATAATTCCGTTAGCATCACCAGGTATGATTTCTAAGGGAATAAAGATGATGTTCAATTCTGCTAGTCCGTTTTACATGAAACCAAGACTAGATGCTGATTTTTTAAAATGGTCATGGTATTTTCATAAGTCATCAACACCAGCTAAGGTAGAAAAGGCTATTCCTTTAATTAAGGACATTAACCTTATTAGTAGAGAACTATTTACTGATATTAAAAATTCGGGCGATTTAGGCGATTTTCAACTAGAGCGAAAAGGTTTATTGATGTTGTATAAGACCGAAGCTAGTTATTTACACGAAAAACAGGTTGCCGAAAGAGTTGCTTTTGAAGGGCTAGAGGTATCTGATTTAAACAAGACAGAATTACATCAACTAGAACCTAATGTGAATATTGATGCAGAAGGTGCTATACATTACGAGTGCGATGGGCACACGACACCCACAGAAATAATGCCCAAATTAATGGCTTATTTAAAGCAACAAGGTGTTGTTATTAGAACGAATGAAGAAGTTTTAGATATTAAAAGTTCCGGTAGCAGTATTAAAGAGGTAGTTACAAATAAGGGTTCTTATAAACCAGAAGAGGTTGTTTTAGCTGCAGGCTCATGGAGTGGAGAGCTGGCTAAGAAATTACAGTTGAAGTTACCACTACAAGGTGGTAAGGGGTATAGAATAAATATTGAACGTGATACAGGTATTACGATTCCTGCTATATTGATGGAATCTAAAATAGCGGCTACCCCTATGAACGGTTTTACAAGATTCGCAGGTACCATGGAGTTTTCTGGTTTAAACGACATTATAAGAAAAGAAAGAGTGACTGCGATTGCCAATGGTGCCCAAGCATTTTACCCTGATATAAAAATTAACGACACTGAAATAAAGAATGTAAAAACCGGATTGAGACCTGTTTCACCAGATGGGTTGCCTTATATAGGTAAATCTTCTAATATAATA
This sequence comes from Maribacter aquivivus, assembly GCF_900142175.1. Lineage (NCBI taxonomy): Bacteria > Pseudomonadati > Bacteroidota > Flavobacteriia > Flavobacteriales > Flavobacteriaceae > Maribacter > Maribacter aquivivus. The sequence continues at coordinate 2,334,359 of NZ_FQZX01000001.1, forward strand.
AACTTGACTATTGCTACTGGTCATGCAATGATGGGTTGGAGTTTAGGACCTGCTACAGGTAAGCTGGTTTCAGAGTTATTGACAGATAATAAAACCTCAATGAACATAGCGGCATTTAGTCCTAATCGCACATTTTAAAAATTGTTAAAAAATACTCATCGGCATAGAATTACCATTCACCGACAGTAAACTGCCATTCACCTATTGCTGCCATTTTAAGATTGATTAATCTCTAATCTTTGTCGTATCAATATAAATGAGCTATGGACATATTACTAATAGAAGACGATTTAATAGAAGTTATGAAGTTGAAACGTACAGTTTCTAAACTTAACTTAAAGCATTCAATTATTGAAGCAAAAAATGGTGAAGAAGCGTTAACCTATTTAAGGTCTGGCGAAAAATTACCGGATATTATTCTTTTAGATTTGAATATGCCAAGAATGAACGGTATTGAATTTCTAGCTATTTTAAAAGCAGATGAGTTACTTCAATATTTACCTACAGTTATTTTAACAACCTCAGAAAATAGAGCAGATTTGTTGAAATGTTACCAAGCTGGTATTGCAGGTTATGTAATTAAGCCATTAAAATATGAAGATTACGAGTACAAATTAAACGCTGTTTTAGAGTACTGGAATGTTAATCAACTAGTAAAAGGCTAACAAAAAAGCTCATTTCACAACATTTTTTCCTATTTACGTATTAATTTTCCTACGTTTGAGTGTATTTAAAAAAATCAAATGAAAGGAATCGTATTTACCGAGTTTTTAGAAATGGTCGAATCTGAGTTCGGTTTAGAGACTGTTGATAATATTATTGAGAAATCAAATTTACCATCAGAGGGTATTTATACTTCTGTAGCTACTTACGAATTTAATGAAATGGTAGCGTTGATTACCCAGCTGAGTAAAGAGGTAGATTTACCGGCCGGAGATTTAATTTATGCATTTGGACTATACTTATTCTCAAGTTTAAAAAATGCGCATCCAGAGGTTATTCAAAGTTACAGAAACCCCATAGGGTTACTATATTCAATAGAGGATCATATACATGTTCATGTAAAAAAACTTTATCCTGAAGCAGAACTTCCTACGTTTAAGATACTAGAAAAGACTGATAATTCTATTTCCATGATATATTCTTCATCTAGAGGTTTATATAGGTTAGCTCATGGTCTAATTGAAAAGGCTTTTGAACATTTTAACGGTAAAGCTGATATTACCTATGAACTTCTTAAAGAAGACGGTACTGAAGTAAAATTTGACGTAGTACAACATGGATAATAAAGAAGTTCTTCTCTTAAAAAAAGCCCTTGAGCGCCAGAAAAAAGCGCGTAAACAGGCAGAGAATATCTTAGAGGAAAAATCTAAGGAGCTCTATGATGTTACTAGTCATTTAAGAGAAACTAATAGTAAACTCGAAAATTTACTAAGCGAAAAAACATCTGAATTAGATGGTATTTTTATAAATATTATCGATCCTTACGTGGTAATGGATCTACAATTCAATGTTATTAATATGAACAGATCTGCTAAAGAATTTTTGCAGTTTGATCATAATGATAAGGTAGTAAACCTTTCGCAATTTATACATCCAGATTTTATGGAGTATACCCAAGAATCGATGAGATCGATGATTGAGGTAGGTAGCTTAAAAAATTATCGTGCCAAAATTATTCTTGATAATGGTGTAGAAAAATGGGTGCAAATTAACGCAAGTCTAGTATATGACAAAAATCAAAGACCAATTGCTGCACAAGGTATCATTAGAGATATTACCCAAGAAAGCGAAGTAAAAAGACTAGTTGCTGAACAAAAGGCGCAATTAGATATTATAGTAGAGAATTCTCCTTTAGGTATTGTTTTAGCCGTTGACGGAGTAATTCTTAAGACCAATAATACTTTTGTTGATATGCTTGGTTATCATGAAAGCGGGCTCAAAAATATTTCTTTCAAATCAATTTCAGAACCAGAAAATGTAGCAGATTCTCTAAATCAACTTGATGAAATGTGTGCCGGTAGAATTGAAAAATTTACCGAAATTTGGAAGTTTGCTAGAAAAGATGGTTCTACTATAATGGCTAAAACCAGAATTTCAGCGATACATGATGATCATAGAAAAAAAGATTATCAGGTAGCTATTATAGAAGATATTTCGCATCAACTAGAGGCAGATAGAAAGCTAGAAGCATCCCAAAATAGATTGGCTGCTCTTATTTCTAATTTACAAACAGGTGTTCTTTTAGAAGACGAGGAAGGTAAAATTGCATTGACCAATCAAAAGTTCTGTGATTTATTTCATATTAAACAATCTCCTAAGAATATTATTGGCGTTGACTGTGCAGAATCTGAAGAAGAGTATAAAAAGTATTTCAAGAGTCCAAAAAGCTTTGTTAGTAGAATAGAGGAAATTCTAACTAAAAAAGAAACCGTTTTGGCAGATGAACTTGAAATGATCGATGGTAGAATTTTAGCAAGAGATTTTATACCTATAGATAATGATGGTGATTACAAGGGGCACTTATGGGCTTATCAAGATATTACCATTTCTAAAAATTATAGAAAGAACTTAGAAAATCAACGAGAAAAGTATAGTAGTATCATTGCAAACATGAACTTAGGTCTTGTTGAGGTCGATAATGATGATGTTATTCAAATGGTCAACCAAAGCTTTTGTAGTATGTGTGGCTTTAAAAAAGAAGATCTTATTGGTCAAATTGCTTCTCAAACAATAAAATTTAAGGACGGTAGCCTCATTGAAAAGAAAAATGAAAATAGATTAGGTGGGGTATCGGATTCTTATGAAGTTGAGGTTTACAATAAAAATAATTCCATTAGACATTGGCTAATTAGTGGTGCGCCTAGGTATGATGATACTGGTGCAGTTATTGGTTCTATTGGTATACATTTAGATATTACCGATCAAAAATTATTAGAACTTCAAAAAGAAAAATTATTAAAAGATTTAGAGAACAGTAACCAAGGTTTACAAGAGTATGCCCATATTGTTTCTCATGACCTTAAGTCTCCGTTAAGAAGTATTAGTGCTCTGGCAACTTGGTTAAGTGATGATTATAAAGATGTTTTAGATGAAGGTGGTAAACAGAATCTTGAGCTTATGCAAGAGAAAGTTGCCTCTATGGATAAACTAATTCATGGTATTTTAGAATATTCTACAGCAAATAGTTCTGATTTAGATGATTCTAAAGTAGACCTGAACGAAGTAATAAATGATATAGGCGAGACCATTTATATTCCTGAACATGTGAAATTGGTAATTCCTGAGACTTTGCCAATTATCATGGCAGATAGAATTAAAGTGCATCAAGTTTTTCAAAATATAATTGGTAATGCGGTTGTGCATATAGAAAGAGAAGTAGGGTTGGTTGAAGTTCTCTATAAAGACGATGGCGAGTTCTGGCAATTTACCATTAGCGATAATGGGGTAGGTATACCAGAGGAGTATCATAAGAAGATTTTCGACATATTTCAATCTATAGGTAATAATGAAAGGTCTACTGGTATTGGGCTTTCAATAGTTAAGAAAATAGTAGATCGTTACCAAGGTAGCGTTTGGGTAGATAGCGTTGTTGGGGAAGGAACTCAATTTCATTTTACCATAAAGAAAAACCATAACTAAAGATTCACAAAATGAAAATAGTTCAAGGAATAAAAAAACCAAATGAATCTTTTGTAATTAAAGATTCTACGCTACTTAATGAACCGTTAGTATTGGTTTTTGGTAATCGATATATTTTAGAAAGTAATCAAATATATACAGAGGTTAGCAAATTATTTCCAAATGGTCATATCGTTTTTGGTACCACTTCAGGTGAAATTATAGATGATACTGTTTTGGACGGATGCGTTGTTTTAACTGCTATTGAATTTGAGAAGAGTTCAATTTTGGTAAAAAGAAGCAATGTGGCAGATTTTAAAAATGATGATAAAAAACTGGGAGAGGGTTTAATAGCTGAGTTCCCTAAAGAAAATTTAAAGCATTTATTTGTAATATCTGAAGGTAGTACCGTTAATGGTAGTGCTCTTATAGAAGGTTTAGAACATTTAAAAAACACGAGTTTTGGACTTTCTGGCGGATTATGTGGTGATGATGATCGTTTTGAAAGAACATTGGCATCTTATAATGAAAACCCGAAGGAAGGCGAAATAATAGCTATAGGTTTTTATGGTGATACCTTAGAAATTACCAGTTCTAATTATGGTGGTTGGACCACTTTTGGACCTGAACGTATTATCACAAAATCTGAAGGTAATCTACTTTTTGAATTAGATGGTAAACCGGCATTAGATCTTTACAAAACCTACCTAGGTGAAAAGGCAGATGAATTGCCGAAGTCGGCATTGCTTTATCCGTTAAGTGTAAAAGTAACAGATGATGCAGAGCCTTTGGTTAGAACTATTCTTAATATTGATGAAGTAGAAAATACTATGACACTCGCTGGTGACGTTCCAGAAGGGGCAAGGGTGCAATTAATGATGTCGTCTGTAGATGATATTGCAAATGGGGCATTTCATGCAGCAGAACTCGCTATGAGTGATAGAAAAAAATCTCCAGAGTTAGCGTTATTGATTAGTTGTATTGGTAGAAAGTTGGTAATGGATCAACGTACCGAAGAAGAAATCGAAGAAGTTAAAGCAGTAATTGGTGATAATACGGTAATAAGCGGATTTTACTCCTACGGCGAAATGGCACCTTTTAGCGGTCAAGATAGTTGTAAATTGCACAATCAGACCATGACTCTAACCTTATTTAGCGAATAATGCATTCCCTGTTAAAAAGACAAATTCGAAAATATTTACCAGAAGATCTAAAGGCGCACCCAGAAATGGAAAGTTTTTTAGAAGCTGTAGAAAAATCTTATGAGAATTTTGATGATAAATTTTCTATGCTTCATAGAGCTTCAGCTATTAGTTCTGACGAACTTTTTGAAGCCAATAAAAGCTTACAGAAAGAGGCATTGCAACAAAAGAGTATTCTTGTTTCTCTAGAAAACGCTATTCGTAGTTTAAGAGAGAATTTGAATGATGAAAAGACTATAAAGATTCAAGATGAGTTTAATACAGAAGAACTTGCAACTTACATAAGTAATTTGGCATCGCAGGTTTCAGAGATGTCAACAGAAAAAGATAAACTTCTAAGTAGTTTAGAAAACCAGAATGAATCTTTAAATAATTATGCGCAAATGGTATCGCATGATTTAAAATCGCCTATTCGAAACATCAACGCGTTGATGAGTTGGATAATGGAAGATGAAAAAGATAAATTTTCTGATGTTAGTAAAGAAAATTGCTCATTGGTATCTGAAAATCTTACCAAGATGGACAAGCTTATTAGTGGTATTCTAAAACACGCCACAATGGGTGAAACTGAAGAGCATAAAGTATCGTTTAGTTTAGAAGATAGTCTTAAAGATATTGAACAGACTATTTACGTACCTGAAAACATAACCTTTGAGTATAATGAAGAATTGCCGGAGATGTTCTTTGAAAGAGCACGTTTAGAGCAATTGTTCATGAATTTATTCACTAATGCTGTAACGGCAACTGAACATGTAGATAAAGGTGTAATCAAAATTGGTTACGAGCCAGATGACACTTATTGGAAATTCAGTGTTTCAGATAATGGAAAGGGAATACCTGAAAAACATCAAAAAGGAATTTTTGAGATGTTTAAAAAGCTGGAGACAGCCAATAATGCTACCGGCATCGGACTTGCAATTGTTAAGAAAATTGCGGTACTTTATGAAGGCGATGTTCGGTTAGAATCAGAAGAAAACGTTGGTACTACGTTTTATATCACATTAAAAAAGAATTCATGATAGAACAACCCAACCTTAATTATGTAGATGAACTTGCCGGTGACGACATTGCTTTTAGAAATCAGTTTCTTGATATTATTAAAAACGAATTTCCGTTAGAAAAGGAAGAATATTTTGGTCATGTAAAAAATACAAGAGTAAAAGAAACTGCCGAAATCGTTCATAAGCTAAAACATAAGTTCAATATTTTAGGAATGGAAAATTCTTATAAGCTAGCAGTAGCCTATGAAATGGAATTATTGGATGGTAAGCACGATAGTCAATCTAAATTCGTTGAAGTATTAGAAACTATTGAAGAATACATTAAAACAATTTAAATGAACTGTATTATAATCGATGATGAAGCCACGGCAAGATTAGTTGTAAGGCAATTATGTTCAAAAATACCTGAGCTCGATGTTATTGAAGAATTTGATAATGCCATTTCGGCTATCAAGTTTTTAAATCATCAAAATATTGATGTTATCTTTTTAGATATACATATGCCAGGTTTTAGTGGTGTCGATTTTATACAAACGCTTAAGGATCCACCAAAAGTAGTTATGACTACTTCTGACACAGATTTCGCAATAGCCGCTTACGAATATGAATGTATTGTTGATTATTTGGTGAAACCCATTACGTTAGAGCGTTTTGAAAAAAGTATTGAAAAAATTAAGAATAGTTCTTCTAAAAAGCCACAAGCACAGGTAGCGCCGCAACAAAATTCATCTGAAGATGAAGATTTATATATTAATATTGACCGAAGATTGATTAAGTTGAAACTCAATGAAATTTTGGTTATCGAAGCCAAAGGCGATTACATTGATGTTAAAACAGAGAAAGAAGACCATAGGGTACATACTACCTTGAAAAAAATAAAGGAAAAATTACCTGAAAAGTTGTTTCTGCAAATACACCGATCTTATATCATCAACTTTACCAAAATTATTGATATAGAAGATAATAGTGTGCTTATAGCTAAAAATGTGGTGCCCATTAGTAGATCTAATCGTCCAGAATTAATGAGACGTTTAAACCTTCTTTAAGCTTTTTATAAAGTCATAATCACCAATTTTCGTGGTAAATCTTTTTAAATATTTCTGCTAATTGAACTTTGTTTACAGGCTTAATAACATAACCTGTTAAATCTTCAAAGTCAGAGGCTCTTTTAATATCGCTATCACGCATAGAAGAGCTTACCATATAGATGTTTACGTCATTATGAATTTTGTCCTTAAGTTTTTTAAACTCGTTTAAAAATCCCCATCCATCTAAAAATGGCATGTTGATATCTAAGAAAATGACTTCAGGAAGCTCAACTTTTTCATCGGTACATTTAGAAATGTACTCAACAGCTTGTTCTCCATCCGTAAATGTGCTTACCACCAAATCTTTTGATAATTGATGAATGGTTTTTTCCATTATATATAAATACAGTTCGTCATCATCTACGAGTAAAATATTTGGTTTTGTAATCATTTTAAAATATTAGTTTAAACGTGGTTCCTACTCCTTCTTTGCTATTAATTGTTATGGTTGCGTTGAGCGCGTCTAGTTGAGATTTTACCAGAAATAGTCCCATACCTTTGCCAGAAATATTTCTATGAAATCTTTTGTAGAGTTTAAATACGTTGTCACCATGACGTTCCATATTCAACCCAATACCATTATCCCTTACATATAAGACTTTGTGCTTATTTTCTATTGCGGACTCAAATTGTATGTACGAAGAGACATTTTCTCTTTTATATTTAATAGCATTAGAAATAAAATTATGAACGATGCTTTGCATATAAAATTTTGAATATGAGATATGGTTCCAAGCCGCTAAATTAAGTTGAACTTCAAAACCAGAATTATCTAAAAGTGTTTCTGTAAATTCATTTTTAACCTCAAGTATCAATTCTTGTAAATCTATATCAACTATTTTTATTTCTTTAGTATCAAGTATAGATACATAGTCATTTATGTCTTCTGTCAGGTTTGTTATGCTTTTGGCTACTTTATCTAGCTTAGGTAGTAACTGATGTAATATTTCAGGATTTTTTTCTTTTTGTATCATCTCAACAATTACAGACATGCTTGTAACTGGTGAGCGTAGGTTATGAGAAATTAAATAGCTGAAATCGCTTAATTGCTTATTTCGAATTTCTAAGCTATTGTTCATCTCATTGACCATTACATTGTTCTCTTCTAATTGGTCTTTACTTCTAGTCAATAATATATTTTTGCTTTCTAGTTCTTTATAGAATAATTCTTTTTGTTCTCTATTTTTTTGGTAGATATATGATAACCCAAAAAGAACTAGAATTGTGATAATATTAAATATCATCAGACTTTCATATACAGGTGAAAGGTAATCTTCGATAACACTTGGTGGTGTTTCTTGCGCAAAAACCCAATTGGTAGGTGTTATTACAGTTAACGAGTCTTTAGAACTACTACCATAAGGCTTTAGCGGTCCACTTAATACTAATGCTTGTTGAGACCAAATGTGATCGCCATCGACATAGCTACTATCTTTAGTTAAAGTCTTGAATTTGGCAGAGCGAATCTCAGATAAAATTTTTCCTTTATTGTCGATTTCATAAGGTATGTCTATAGAAGATGTACTTGCAGTTATGATATTTGAATTTTTATCTAATAGATATATATTGTTTTGTACGATTCGCGACTTCAATTGATCAAGAATTCGCTTCATTTTAAAATTGATAACTACTAAACCAATTTGATTATTTTCGATATCGAAAATTGGAGCAATACTTCTAATTACGGGTTTGTAAGGTTTTTCTATAACCCCATTTTCTCGATTCAAACCAATTTGAGATAAATACAATTCATTGCGTTTTAAAGCAAGACCAGCTTTTACATAATCTCGTTCTCGCTTATTTTGTAAGTTCCCTACCACTATAGAATCTGTACCTTGTCGAACAGCTCTAAAGATTTCTTTACCATGTAGATTGATTATACGAAATTGGTCGTAATCTGTAATTTTCTTTATCATTTCTAAATACGGTAGCATTATAGCTTCATGCCGCCCCATGGGATCAAAATCTTTTGGATATTCTAAAGTTGACCAATAGTGGGTATTATTCAGAAAAGAATGTAATTGTTTTTTAAAATTAATTATTTTGATGGATGTTGCTCGTGCCTGAAATTCTGACAATTGCGCTATTTGTTTTTGCTTCTGTGTATAGTATAGAAACACGGTTAAAGCCAATAAAGGAATATATAGGCTAATTAACATTTTAAAAACTCTTTTCCACATATAAGCTCGATTAGAGTTTCATTTTCAATTTTTGCTCTCGAATAATAAATGCGTCTTAGACTCACACTAAAGTAAGTAAAATTCTTACAAACAATTAATTTTTTATAGAGAAAATCAACTATTTGTGCCTATTTTTTATAAGAACTCTCAAACATTATGTAGGATATATTTATAAGTATCAACTGTGTGGTTTTATGCATTGAAATAGTCATTTCAATATCTAAATGATACTATTTAAAATGTAAATTATGCAGTGATATTTAAATTAATCTAAGTTTAACTTTTTGTGGAATAATGGTTTACTTAGAAACAACCATTTTGCTTTTAATCCAATTTCTGTAAACTCAAATCCGGCTGCTGTGGCAGAGGCGATATTACTATACTTGCCATACACATTTAAGCTAAATCGTTTTGAGAATTGACGTTGTACAGAAGCTTCAGCCCTAAAAATAGCCGTTTTAGCATCATCCTCTACTTGTTGAATACCTGTGGCCGCACTAGCCATATACGTTGTTTTTTCTGAGATGTTACCTCGTATATCTGCAAATAATTCGACTGCTTTGTAAACTTCTGGACTAAAGTATATGGTAGGTACTTGGTCTTTAAATGTAATATACTGAAAGTTAACCCCCATTTTTAATGCAGGTTTACGCAGCACATTATAGTATAAAGAAGTAAATAATAAATTTCTAACGTTGTCATCACTCTGTTGGGTGTGCATTAGTTGCGTATACCAACCAAAATTTACATTAGTACCAAGGTTATAATTAAGACCATAATGGTTTTGTACAATTTCACGTTCTATTAATTCAGCATTAAAACTCTGTACTTCTCGTTGGTATCCAAGTGTTAAGTTTTGCAATTTAAAAGGTTGCATATCTAATTTAATATCTAAAACAGGTTGTGTATATGCATCATCTAAAAATCTAGAGTTGTTTAAACCAAGCACTGTTTTTAAAACAGTTTTAGGAAATAACTTGTATTGTAAGCCGGCCAATAGAACATGAGAGGTTGCTTTATTATCTGTAACACTATTTTCTGTCGTTCTAAAAAAGTAAGAAACCGTAGTTCTAAATTTTGTGCTAAAAGGTACATCAACGGTAGTATTGGTGAAAAAGGCAACATTATTACCATTGTCAAAAGTATAGGCTGCATGTTCCTCAATTGTAGGGGTATGCATTAAATTTAGCTTTTCAATAAAGCCTTTGGCATCTTTTTGATTCTTATAGAATTTTAATGTCTGGTTGGCCATACTGTATGCTGGTATAATCTTGTCAGATGCGAATAATGCATTTGCCTTACCTAAATTACCATCAAATGAAGCACTGTCATTAACCAAAATTCTATCATAACTTTCAACACTAGATTTAGCATCACCAGTATATAGACCTAATGTAGCTTTTAATGCTAGAATCCAATTTTTATTAGGGTAGTGTACCTCTAGACTATCAATCTTATTTCTAGCAGAAATAAACTTTCTGTTCCATATTAATGCTTGTACATAACGATCGTAAGTACTTTCGGTAAGTTTTACATCATCAATTTTATCAACTTTTACGGTTGCTCCTTTAGAGATAATAAGTGCCTCTTTATCATTTTCATCGATATGCTCTGCCAATGCAATACCATTTAATGCGGTAATAGAATCTTTAGGGGTAGTTGCATATCTAACATAAATATCTTTTGCCTTATCTGCTTGTTTGATAATAAGATATAAGTTTGCCAAGTTTATAAGTACATCTTTATCTTCAGGGAAATCTTCAAAAATCTTTTTTAAAGTTTGCTCTCCTTTTCCATATTGCTGATTGTTTACAAACTGATTTGCATAGCCTAAACGCATAAATTTTCGAGAGACTTTTGCACTTGCATTTTCTGGATCTAACGCAATTGCCTTTTCAACCCAACTTAATGCTAATTCATATTCTTTTAAATTACTTAAGGTATTGGCATACCCTAATACTGCACCAAATTTGGTTGGGAATTTTTCTACCAAATCTGCATATAAGGGTCTTGCTTGTTCATATTCTTTCGCCCACAAATAAGATTCGTTGTAATTAATTAAGATTTCAAAATCACCAGGGTAATCTTTTAAAAGGTCTGCGAACAAACCAGTTGATTTTTGTGGTTCGCCACTTAAACCAACCGCACGCCCATAACAGAGCAATGCCGTTTTATTATTTGGGTCTGTTTTAAGGTAATCACCAAAAAAAAGTTCTGCCTCTTGAAAATCACCTTTCTCTAAAAGACCAAAGCCTTTGGTCATATCAGATTGTGCTTTTAATAAGGATGAGGTTAAAAGAATAAGGAATACTACTTTACGAATCATTCAAAGTGAGATTAATACTACAAATACCTAACGGTAATTATTGCGATTTATTTGTCTTTTTCAATATTGTAAAGATAAAATTGACTTCACCGTTACGGAAGTACGATAATTGCCATTCGTCTACAGTAATTGGTCATCGACCTAAAGCCTTTAAAATATAAGGGTAGCCTTCATGATATTTGATGTAGAACCAAGTCAATGTTGAGACTTAAAAAAAACATGATTATGACAGCAATTAGAGTAGTACTACACAAAATTTCTCCAGAAAAATTATTTATGGGGAGCGTACTTTTAGTAAACGGAGGTAATTATCTCTATAACCTTATACTGGGTAGATTACTTGGTCCGGCAGCATATAGTGAGGCTGCTTTACTTATTACATTACTACTTGTGCTATCTTTTTTAGGAATGACCTTTCAATTGGCAACAGCCAAATTTGCCATATTGTTCAACAATGATGATTGGGTTGCTTTAAAACAATTGTTATATAAGTATGCTTTAGGTTTTGGTACATTAATAGGTATTTTACTATTTACTTTTGCCGGTAGCTTACAAGAACTATTTCATACAGAATCTTCTCTGTTATTTAAAACCTTTGCAGTATCGGTGCCTTTATATTTTTTTATGTCGGTTAATAGAGGAAGGTACCAAGGCAAACAAGATTATCAGAAACTATCGCTAACCTACCAAACAGAAATGTGGAGTAGGTTATTGATAACACTTGGGTTGCTATGGTTGGTACCTTTTGAGCCTGCTTTTTTAGTAGCATTGGGTATTGGATTGTCTTTTGTATTCGGATTAATTCCTACAGATTTTAATATTAAGAGCATTATTCAAACAGTTACCTTATCCAAAGAAAATAAAAGAAAAGTAATCAGTTTTATAGTATTGACAGCCTGTTATGAACTTACCCAGATTATCATAAATAACAGTGATATTCTTTTAGTAAAACATTATTTCGATACTCTAAATGCCGGACTCTATTCTTCTTTGGCCATGATAGGGCGTGTCGTTTATTTTGTTGCTTGGATGTTCGTAATGCTATTACTACCTACCGTTGTACAAAAACAAAAAGATGGAGAGGCAACAGCTCCTATATTAATAAAGTACGTAAGTTATGTTGGGGTATTGGCTATTGTTATAATTTTCTGTTGTGCTGTTTTTCCTAAATTAATAATTCAATTAATGTTTGGCGAAGCTTATATTTCAATGGCACCTTTATTATGGCAATATGCCTTGGCTACCTCTTTATTCGCTATCTCAAATATATTTGCCTACTACTTTTTATCACTAGATAAATATATACCTGTAATACTTTCTGGTGTGTTGGGTATATCACAAATTGTTATGATCGTATTCTTTCATAGTACCTTATATATGGTGGTACAAGTTCAAATTATAGCCATGGTTACTTTGCTGGTAGCACAGTTGCTTTATTTTGCGCACAATAATATACTGAACAAGACCTCTTAATACTTTTATATTAGGTGAGTCTAACCCGAGGAAATCCCCCATCTTCGGGCTATTTTATTTATCATACTGTAAACTGTATGAAATTTTCTGTTTGTTAAGTATTGATTTAAAGATGTGTACTAATTAAATAAGGCTTAACTAGTAATTTCTTCCATTCGTCTATAGTAACGCTTCATCCACCTAAAATCACCTAAAAAGCCTTTGTCATAGTTAGATATTTGTAAAAGAAATAACCCAATAGTATAGTAAACCTTAACCTATGAGACTTGCAATTGTAACAGCCTACCCACCAAGTAAAGTAACATTGACCGAATACGGTTATCACTTGGTAAAACATTTTAGACTTCAAAAAGAAGTAACAGAAATAATATTGATTACCGATAAGACGGAAGGTGATAAGGATTTAAATTTTAAAGAAGACGGATGCAAGATTATAGTTAAGGAGTGTTGGAATTTTAATGACTACAAAAATATCTTTAAGATTAACCGAGCTATTTCACAAACAAAGCCCGATGCTGTACTTTTTAATCTGCAGTTTTTAAAATTCGGAGATAAAAAAATACCTGCTGCACTTGGTTTAATGCTACCCTTAATGTGCAAGCTAAAAGGTATACCTACTATTTCTTTACTACATAATATATTGGAGCAGGTAGATTTAGATAACGCTGGTATTACCTCAAATAAAGTGCTGCAGAAAGTTTATAATGGTATCGGTAATGTTTTAACTAGATGTGTTTTGGCTTCAGATGTTGTTGCAGTGACTATTAGTAAATATCAAACGATATTAGAAAACAAATTTCAATCTAGAAATGTGGCATTAATTCCACATGGCTCATTTGAAACTCCGCCAACCCCAGATTATAGTTTACCTGCAGGACCAAAAAAAGTGATGGCTTTTGGTAAGTTCGGCACGTATAAAAAGGTCGAAATAATGATTGAAGCGATCGAGTTAATTAGACAACGTACCAATGAAGATATAGAAATTGTAATTGCAGGTACAGATAGCCCAAATACACCTGGTTACTTAGAAAGTATGAAAAAGAAATATGCACATGTAAACCAATTAGTTTTTACAGGTTATGTTGCAGAAGAAGATGTTCCGGTGTTATTTGGTGATAGCGCGTTAGTTGTTTTTCCATATACATCTACAACGGGCAGTTCTGGTGTGTTGAACCAAGCTGGCAGTTATGGTAAAGCGGTTGCGTTGCCAGATTTAGGTGACCTTAGTATTCTAGTAAAGGAAGAAGGCTATAAAGGCGAGTTCTTTGATCCGGAAAGTACAGCCTCATTAGCAGACGCCATTGAAAGTATTTTGTTGCATGATTCTTATAGAACATATTTAGCAAAAGCAAATTATAGAGCAGCGTGTTCTTTTCCAATGGAAGATATTACGAAAATGTATATAGAATACTTTAAAGTTCTACAAGTTGCCAAAACAAAAGGATTCACTTTAGATGTACCAATGGTAGAAAAAGAATTAATGGCATAAAATTTTTGGTTAGGTTTTGTGAAAAAGGGGGTAGTATGGTTAGCTACTCCCTTTTTATTTTTGTTTTTCAGTTTTTGTATTTTCATCATAATGCACACTTTTAAGTAAGAATTTTTTGAAATTCTTACAATGGTGCATTTCAACGACTGCTCTGTTAATTAGGGGTAACCAAAGGTTTTACCGTATTCATTTTAAAATTGAAATTGTAGTTTTCAACTTTAATATTGCAATTTTTACAAAATTATGCGTTATATGTAAGTTAAATCTTACTTACGTAAACCATGAAAATACTAACCATTGATGATCAACAACTTATTTTATTATCTGTTGAGAAAAGACTTACCGAATTAGGTTATGATGTAAAAACAGCTGATTCTGGTAAAAAAGGAATAGAAGTATATGATTCATTTGAACCAGATTTAGTTCTTGTAGATATAAATATGCCAGATATGTCTGGTTTAGATGTTGTTAAACATATTAAAGAAGGCAAACGTAATACTACGCGGGTATTGGTTATGTCTGGTAACACCGATGAAACCATTATTACAGATGGCTTTACTTTAGGTATTGACGATTATATGAAAAAACCTGTGAGTTTGTCTGAAATGGCGGCTCGTATTAAAAGGTTGATCGGCGCGCCAGTTATTGAACTGAATGCACAAGAGTCTACTAGCACTAGAATGCTCCAAAAAAACTGTGTAGGGGTTGTTATACCTTGTTATAATGAAGAAGAACGTCTTTTAGGAAAAGAGTTCAGAGACTTTGCGCATAGTAACCTTGGGTACCATCTTTGTTTTGTAAACGACGGTAGTACAGATAAAACACTAGAAGTTTTAGAAGAATTAAAGAAAGGCAACGAAAGCAATATCAGTATATACGATTGCGAGAAAAATGGTGGTAAGGCCGAAGCGGTACGCTTGGGTATGCTACACTTGGCAAAAGACCTTCAGTTAGATTATATCGGATTTTTAGATGCCGATCTGTCTACCGATTTTAGGGATTTTGACGATTTAGTAGAAACCTTAGATCAATCTGATTTTAAGATTGTTAGTGGTTCTAGAATGAGTAGAATGGGTGCAGATATTACTAAAGAATCTGCACGTAAGGTTATTAGTATGACTATTAACCTAATCATTAGAACCATTTTAAGAATGCCATTTAATGATACCCAATGTGGAGCAAAAGTGATGGATCGTTCAGTAGTTCCTTTACTTTTTAGTAAACCTTTTATTACCAAGTGGTTGTTTGATGTTGAAATGTTTATTCGAATGAGAAAATACTTTGGTAAAACCGAAGCGAAAAAACTTATTTGTGAGCAACCATTAAAAAGATGGATACATGCCGATGGTTCTAAATTATCAATGAAAGATTCTGTCAAAATCGTTGGTCAGTTGGCAAAAATCGCTTTTGTATATAGATAAATAAGTATTACCAAACCCCCGAAAAACCCTATCAAAATCATGACAGCAATTAAATTGGCCTTAAAGCGGATTTCCCCTAAACATTTGTTTATGGGCAGTGCTTTGCTGGTAAATGGTGGTAACTATTTATATAATTTACTTTTAGGTAGATTACTTGGTCCTGAGGCTTTTGCCGATGCCGCGCTTTTAGTGACATTACTTTTAGTGTTGTCTTTTGTTGGTATGACTTTTCAATTGGCAACCACAAAATTTGCTGTGTTATTTACAGATTATACGTGGATTATTTTTAAGAATACTATGTATAGATATGCATTGGTATTCGGTGTATTTACCGGTATTCTTGTACTCATTTTTTCTAAAAATTTACAAGCACTCTTTAATACGCAAAACCATTACATGTTCATGATATTTGCTGTGGCCATACCCTTATACTTTGTTATGAGTGTAAACAGGGGTAGGTTTCAAGGTAAGCATGACTTTGGTAAATTGGCAGGTACTTACCAAACAGAAATGTGGAGTAGGTTATTGATTACTTTTGCCTTGCTATTATTGCTACCCTTAGAACCCGGAATGTTAATAGCAGTGGGTATTGCACTTTCTTTTGTATTCGGACTTTTTCCGTCAGATTTTAAAGGTGTTCAAGTTTTTTCTAAAGATAAATTAGCTGCGGTAGATTTAAAACAAGTCTGGCTTTTTATTGGTCTTACGGCTGGTTATGAGCTTACGCAGATAATAATAAACAATAGTGACATTCTATTGGTCAAGCATTATTTTGATGATAAACAGGCTGGCTTGTATTCATCATTGGCATTGATCGGTAGGGTAGTGTACTTTGTTGCTTGGATGTTTGTAATGCTATTAATGCCAACGGTTATTCAAAAACAAAAAGATGGCGAGCCAACGGCTCCGGTACTTTTTAAGTATGTATTCTTTATTGGTGGCTTATCTACCTTTATAGTTTTTGTATGCTTTCTGTTTCCAAATTTGATCATTACGTTAATGTTCGGGGACGCGTATTTGTCTATTGCACATTTACTTTGGAAATATGCTTTGGCGACATCACTATTCGCAGTCTCTAATATTTTTGCATATTACTTTCTGTCATTAAATCAATATTCACCTGTAATACTTTCAGGTCTTTTAGGTTTTTCTCAAGTAGCACTCATCATGCTTTATCACGATAATCTTGAAACCGTAGTTCACATGCAAATCATTGCCATGGTCATACTATTGGTGGCACAGTTACTATTTTTCATCATCAAGAATAAGAAAGATTCATCAGCCTTAAAAAAACAAAATAATTTGGTCTAGCACTGCTTTTCCAAAACAAAATAACCCTGAATACTAAAATTTAGTTCAAATGAAATTAGCAATCGTAACCGCCTATCCGCCCAGTAAAGTAACTTTAACAGAGTACGGTTATTACTTGGTAAAACACTTTAGACTTCAAGAAGAAGTGACCGAATTAATTTTGATCACCGATCGAACCGATGAACCTAAAGATTTAAACTTTGAAGAAAACGGTTGTAAGATTACGGTAAAGGAATGTTGGAGCTTTAATAGCTACAGTAATATCTTTAGTATTAGCAAGACAATTTCGCAAACAAAGCCAGATGCCGTATTATTCAATCTTCAGTTTTTAAAATTCGGAGATAAGAAAATACCGGCGGCACTAGGGCTAATGCTTCCATTTATTTGCAAGTCTAAGGGTATACCAACAATATCACTTTTACATAATATTCTAGAACAGGTTGATCTAGAAAATGCAGGTTTTACTAAAAACAAGCTGTTACAAAGTATCTATAATTTCATAGGTACAACGTTGACCAAATTTGTACTGGCGTCAGATATTCTTGCCGTTACTATTAGTAAATATGTGACAACGCTTGAAGATAAATATAAGGTTAAGAATGTAGCATTAATTCCGCATGGCGCTTTTGAAACTCCGCCAGAGCCAGACTTTAAGCTTCCGGCTGGTCCAAAACAGGTAATGGCTTTCGGTAAATTTGGTACGTACAAAAAAGTAGAAATACTTATTGAAGCCGTAGAAGAAATTAGAGCTCGAACCAATGAAGATATAGAAATCGTTATTGCAGGTACAGATAGCCCTAATACCCCTGGTTATTTGGAAGAAATGAAGCAGAAATATAGCCACGTGCCTCAAATTAGGTATACAGGTTATGTAGCAGAAGAAGATGTGGCTAAAATATTCGGTGATAGTGCGGTAACTGTATTCCCATATACATCAACAACAGGTAGCTCTGGCGTATTGCACCAAGCTGGTAGTTATGGTAACGCTGTTGCCTTACCAGATTTAGGTGACTTAAGTGTTTTGGTTAAGGAGGAAGGATATGTAGGCGAATTTTTCGATGCACACGATACTTCATCTTTGGCAAATGCCATTGAGAAAATTATTACCAATGATGCTTATAGAATTCAATTGGCGAAACAAAATTATAAAGCGGCATGCTCTTTACCAATGTCTGCAATTACACAAATGTATATAGATTACTTTAAGGCAATCCAGAAATCCAAAGAAAGTGGTTTCAATATTGATATATCAACTATGGAGAAGAAATTGGTTCATTAAGAATCGATATGGTTAGTATTTATAGGCTGGTGTGGTAACCAGCCTTTTTTTATGCCTTATTTTTCGACACCTATTATTGAATTGGATTGCGCAGAAAAATGGTTGCTTAGTTTTTTATCGCCAGTTCAAAATAGGATGGTTTTTTATTTCCTAAAGAATCTAAACAACCAAAGAAATGTTGCTTTTTGGTTTTCCAAGGTAGGCTACCCGCAACAGAACTAGGTACTTTTTCAAAATCATACAGCGTCCAAAATAAAAAGGGAATGTTCTCTTTTTCTAAATAGCCTTGCATTTCTTTATAATAAGCAGCTTGTTTTTCATCTGAACCTAAGAATCCGCTCCACATACCATCATAAGAAGAATCACCATATTCCTGTAAAACAATAGGTTTATTTGGAGTTAAATACCTTAGAATTTTATAAGATTCTATAAAATATTGCGGTTTTTTATAATAGTGAAAAGAAATAAAATCTACTTCTTTAGATAAGTTCAATGCCGCTTCAGGGTTAGACCAGCCAATAGTTATAGGGTTCTTTTTATCCCATTTTCTGATTTCTAAAATCATTTGATTCAACCATTGAATTACAGTGTTCTCTCCACGAGAATCAAAATCTAGGTCGGGTTCATTTTTTATATCCCAACCTAATAGGGCAGGGTGGTCTTTAACGGAATTTACTATGGCTTCTGCATGTCTGTGAGTGAGTGTCCAGTTAGAAATATCGTAATCCCCATAGAAATCAAATAAAGTTATCAAAACATCTAATTTGTGGTCTTGTGCTTTATCCAAAAGTATCTTTAAAAGTGCAAGTTTTTTTTCATCGACCCTGTTTTTTCCAAAATCTTCATATTGTAGAAATACACGAATCGTATTTAAACCCATATCTTGAATAATCTGAAAATCTTGATCAATTATAGTATCATTAAATCTTTTACCAAAAGTATCCCAAGGGGAATCTTTAGGGTAGTAGTTAATGCCTTTCTGGTTCTTTATTTTTTCAAGTTTGGGTGCTATGTTTCGCTCAATTACTTCAGTAGTATCTGCAGGTGTAGGTATTTCTTTTAAATGTCTAATACGCCAAAATCCGTCCTCTAAAAGCATCATAATTTGGTAGCTGGTGGTATCTTTTTCTTTAAGTATAAGTGTTTCACCTTCGTACGTTTCTTGGTATTCTTCAACATTATAATCTTTGAAGACGACCATTGTACCATCTGCAGTATAAAAATCTAAAGCAGATTTATGGCTTAAGGTTGTACGCTTGTACCAGTGATTATTCTTTTTGTTGAGGTCAATATTATCATAAAGTCTAGCTCTTGCACTATCGGTGTAGAAATCTTCAATACCGTAACGGTCATTTTTCTTAAATGCGATATTTCGAACGTGCCATGCGTTCATGTAATCGTTGGTGATTTCGCCCAATGCTTGCTCTTCCATTGGGCGCCCTGGGTTATCTATATTAGACCATTCTAGATTTGGCTTATACACATCATCCATAGGTACTTCTAAATGGAGCATAGAAGTTTTATCTGCACCGGTGTTCATAAATGCCCATGCAGCGCCTATTCCGTAGAGAATAAGTCCGTTAATAGCCAAAAAGGTGACTATCAATACGGTTCTGTATAATGTTTTATTTAACTGTATCGCCATGTATACTTTTTGTAAACTCTTTTGTGATGCCTGCAGCCGTTATTTTAAATATATAATCGCCATCCGGTAAAAAATACTCGCCCAAGAAAATATTACAAACTCCGCTTTTAGTGGTTGTAATTTTAGATTCTATAAATGTTCCTTCTGTATCATAAATTTCTAGTTGCAATAGGAGTCCGTCAGGAATAAGCTGTTTCATAAAGCTCTCGAACGGACCAATATCTATATTTCTGTTTCCTTTAGAGAAATGAACAGGATAGTCTTTTATGGCAGCTTTAAACTCAAATTCTGTGGTATTACTTTCTGCGGCACCAGTTACAAAAGCCTGTATTTCCCATGAAGCAGGTTTATCTGGGTGCAGTGTTTTCGCCTCTGCAATACCGTTTATAGTGGTACCTATGGTGTATAAGTAAGCGTCGTTTTCATTTTTAATGACAAAGGTTACCAAGGTACCGTTGGTGACCATATTGCCAAATTCATCTTTTATAATATCTGATGTAAACGTTACAATTTGGTTGCCATCAGCAAAGTTGTGTGCACTAGAACCACTAATGTTAAAGTTGACCGCATTAGCAGGATAAACAATTGTAGCCAGTTCTTTTGAAGAAGTACCGTTACATTCTGATGTTACCAATATTCTCCCGGATTTTAAAGTAGATGCCACATTGTACCAAGCAATAAAGCTTTCCGTCATTATTTTTAACTCGTCAATATTCTCTTGAAATTGATATTTAATCGTTACCTCAGTACCATCATCTAAGGGGTTGTCATAAGCATCTGTAGGTGATATGGTCAGCATAGAGAAATCATTTCTACCAGCAGTTATACTACGCGGTCCAAAATACGATTCTACATAGGTGGCTTTAGATGCGTTCGTTGCAATTTCATGGGTGCCGTTACGTAAAGTTTCGCCATGTAATAACAACTTCCACCGAAATGGTCCAGCAATTCTAGTAAAGTTTGTAGGGATGTTAAAAGTGATGTTTTCAGCAGTTGAATGATCAGGATTCAATAACACATTACCGTATGCGTTTTTTACTTGTAGTTTATAATTTGCAGTAGGTATATCTGTACTAAAAGCCAAGGTAATAGCCTCGCCTGCAACACTTGTATTTGTTGTTGTAATTAAAGTAGTATTTGGGGTGTTCGTTTCCTTTGGTTGTTCTTTCTCTTTACTAGAGCAACCAAGCAGTACAAGACTTAAAATCATTAAAATTTTAATACGCATACTATTTAGGATTACCGATATAACTGTTAATCTCAAACTTTATGTACTCATATCCTTTTCCTTTGAAAGGCTGTGCCTGCTGCATTCCATGTTCCAATTTTCTATTGGGGAATAATTTATCGGCTATGGCTTTATTGGGCGAACCGTTTACAAAGCAATTTTCTAAACTACTGCTTACAACTGCTAAACTATCCAAATCTAAAGGTTTGTAATTAAAGAACTGTTTACGCTGTATGCGCACCCCTTCGGTTACAAATTTATGATCTACCCAAAGTAACTTGCCCTCAGCGTCATAATACGAGATTATAAGCTGCGGAATTGTCACTTCTTGCACGCCCGAATTAAATAGTACTCCATTGAAACCTTGCTCTGTGTAGACCAAATCTTGTAAAGCAACATGCTTATACAAATCAGTATTGGCCGTGTTACCTGCAGATTGCAAATTGAATTTTGTGGGTTGTTCTTCAAAACTAACTGGAGTAAACTCGTCTGGATTAAAAGTTGGTGGTAGGGTGTCTTTGGTAGAAGACCACGCAATACCTTCAAAGTTAATTTTGAACGTTGTCGTTTCTTTCGGCATCAACTTATGCTTAATTTGATGCTTGGCGTTGTAATTTGCCAACTCCTTATTATAGTCATTATACAAGGTTGCTTTAATAACGATATCTGCAGGAGTATTGTCAACATTTTGTAACTCGCCAATAATGCTATATTGCCCTTTGTATTTTACCAGTTTAGCTGATAAAATTTCTAGAACGGGCTGTTTTAATACATCTTCATGATAGGTTTCTTGGGTCGTAATTTTTCGTCTACCGTGGTTATAATATGTGGTGCTGTTTGCAGTAAAAAGTTGATCTGGCGGAATGTCATTATCAACTTTTGATGATTTTACGTACCACTTGTTTTTTCGTTTTACCAGTTCATGATGGTCGTTGTTGAATACATTTTCTAATGGGGTGATCCACCTAGTTGAAACTTTCGCTTTTGCACTATTTTCAGTTTCATCGTAAATTTCTATTCCCAACGAATCTAGTTTTGCGTATGAACTTAAAATACCGTCAGTCACGGAAACTTCTAGCATATACTGGGCTATATCAATATGCTGCTCTGGATCTATGTATGAATGTGCTCTAGAGAATTCTTTAAAATCTAAGGCGTCATAATAAGATTCTACCACATTATTGGGTGATAATTGCGTGACATTTTTTACGTAAAATATGTACATGCCATATCCCATACAAATCAATATTAACAATGCCCACCAATGTGAGAAGGTTAATAGCTTTGACGGGAATTTATTGTAAGGCAGTTCTAATTTCATAAAAGAATGCACCGGTACTTTTTTAGACTTTAGTAGTCGCACCCAAATCATCTGAATATTTACGAAAATTGCAATAAGTACGGTCGATAGCGGAATGATACCCCACATAATTTTCATTATGGTGGGTACATCTTGTTTGGGCATGATTTGCGGTATAGGTGCCACATTCAGCTTCTCCCAAACCATAATGCCGTTTTCTAATTGTTGCAACCTTTGCCAGCCACAATAGTAGAGGATGGGGTCATAGAATTTATCGTTCGAGAAAATGTACTTTAAATTATATTTTTCGGGTACGGTCAAGAATTGTTGTAAAGATCCAATACCTTCAACACCTCTAAATTTGGAGTTTTCTATTCGTTCTATCGCTCTGGTAGTTAATTCAGGTAATCGCCGTGCAGAGTGGTAATTTCCATCTACGGTCATTGCGCCGGTTTGTGCAGAAAGCCAAGCCATTTGATCACCAAAACCAAGCGGTAAATATCGCCATGAATCATGCGAATCTGCCCCTAGAAAGTTGACAATGGGAAGCATCTTTATTTTTGCAGGCTGCGAGGGTCTAAAATAGCCCAAGGTCATGGTAAATAGTACCATAAATAACATTCCGCCTGCAATTAATCCGCCTAAGACCCTATGGTAAACTCCGCCGAATCTTTCTTGTATCAATGCTTTTAAATCTCCTTCAACCATCCGGTAGGCAAACTCTGCGAATATGGGGAGTGCCATAATGGTTGCCCATAACGTAAACCTATCTAACGTAAGAATATTGAAAGCCATTTCACCCAACATCATACGCGGAATAGGAGTAGTGCCACCGGTTCCTAAGATTGTTAATAGTGCAAAAGACAATCCGAAGAATACATACCTTTTACTAAAATATCTGTAAAAAAAATAGGGTAGAATAAATAGAAATACTCCCCACGGAATTATAAAGAAAACAAGCCCTGAGGAAGTAATTTCCAAGAAATTATCTCTTGACCCATGAGGTATGGCTACCTGGGTAATAGGGTTTCTTTTAGAATTATACCAATACGGAAAAATACAGAATATGAGTAAAAATATTGCGGTACCACCAAACTTGGCTATGCGCCAAAAGTGCTGTAAAGTGGTGCCCCAAAATACTTTAAATGTAAGCGCTTTGTAAGATTCTACTTTTTCCCTAGCGGCATCCATAACCGCCATACCCATTAAAGGAGCGATGAAGAATACCATACCAAAAAGCGGAGTTACATGATGTGAGGTAACCGTTACAGCAAGCATAGTCGCTGATGTTATAAAGTACCGTGTTTTATCTGTTTTAATATACAGGTATATTTCGGTCATGGAATGCAGTAGTATCGATAATGCCGAGATACTGGGTAATTGTCCGAAGATATGAAGGGTTTCTACAAATGTAGAAGAGAAAACAGCCATTACTGCCCCATAACCCGCTATTCGCCGGCTGCCCGTCATTAAAAGTGTAAACCTATATGCCCCAGTAATAAATAGAACGATTGCAATTAAAGCAACCGTGTACATACCAAATTTTAAGCCGCCTATGTAAGAGAGAATACCAATGAGTTGATGTACTAATGGTGGGTACGACTGTACCGTAAAACCTGTATACCAGCGATATTCCCACGGATCAAACCAGCTATTGGCATAGTGATCGGCGAAAAATAAATGAATTAATGCATCGTAGGTAGATTCTAACGTAAAGAAAATAGCAGAACCGTGAAAAGCAAGCCCTACGATTAAAGCTAATATTAAGAGGGTATTGGTTTTTTTTTCCAAAGGTTATATTAGAATCAAATTCTATATAAAGGTATTAAATATATAAGATGATCAATACAATAAAAGGGGATTAGTTGAAATTTTAATAATAGAATACCTACAATATGGTGTTCTGTTATTATCAATTCGTAATAATGGCAAGGACTAAAATTTTAAAATTAGATCGTTATCTAATGTTATAAACCACTCGTCTACAGTAAACAGTTATCCATCTTGTTTGAACCCTATTTGCGCTACATGCCAAGTAAATTTGTAAACGTAAACCAAGCTTAACCAAAATTATAGTAATGAAAATTCTAGCCATAGACGACCAAAAACTTATTCTACTTTCTGTTGAAAAACGATTGTCAGAATTAGGATATGAAGTACAAACCGCCAATTCAATTGAATCGGGTATACAGTTGTTTAATTCTTTTAAACCTGATTTGGTTTTACTTGATATGAATATGCCAGAAATGTCGGGTACAGAATTGGTCTCGTGTACCGGTACTGAAGTTGTAAAATATATTCGAGTATTTATGAAAAACGATACGCCTATTCTCGTAATGTCCGGTAATACAGATGAGCATTTAATTATGCAGAATTTTGATTTAGGGGTTAATGATTATTTGAAGAAACCGGTAAGTCTAGATGAAATGGCCGCTAGAATAAAAAGAATAATAGGTGCGCCTGAAAATAAGGGAGTAGTTACTTCAAAAAAACCTGATACACGTATACTTCAGAAGAATTGCGTAGGGGTGGTGATACCATGTTATAATGAAGAAGAGCGCCTTTCTAGTGCAGAATTTAAAGACTTTGCACATAAAAACCTTGGGTATCATTTGTGCTTTGTAAATGATGGTAGTACGGATAATACATTAGCTGTTCTTCAGCAATTAAAAAAAGATAATGCTGATAACATAAGTATTTATAATTGTAAACAAAATGGCGGGAAGGCAGAAGCTGTTCGCCAAGGAATTCTACACTTGGTAAAAGATCAACAGTTAGATTATATAGGGTTTTTAGATGCCGATCTATCAACAGACTTTAGAGATTTTGATGATTTGATAAAAACTATTGAAAGTTCAGATTTTAAAATAGTAAGTGGTTCTCGTATCGCAAGAATGGGTGCTAATATTACAAAAGAATCTGCTCGAAAGATAATTAGTATGACGATCAACTTGATCATTCAAACTATTTTAGGCATGCCTTTTAAAGATACCCAATGTGGTGCAAAAGTGATGGATCGCGAGATTGCTTCTAAAATGTTTAATAAGAAATTTGTTACTAAATGGCTTTTTGATGTAGAGCTATTCATGAGAATGAAAAAGTACTATGGTAAAAGTGAGGTGAAAAGCATGATTTGCGAACAACCTTTAAAAAGATGGATACACGCTGATGGTTCTAAACTGTCTATGAAAGACTCCGTTAAAATTGTAGGTCAACTAGCTCAAATCGCTGTTCATTACAGATAATAAGACTTAAAAATTAGGTTCCCATTTTTTAAGATATATAAAAGGTGTTGAGATTTCATTATCTCAGCACTTTTTGTTTTTATGTAGTTAATGCGTCTTACTGCCAAAGTGTATCTTTGTACTTGATTCTATAGGTGTTGAACAAAATTCAAAATTTCATTTCTGTTTCTTTAAAAGAACTACTGCAATATTTTGGTAGTACTAATTTTTCTAAGTCGGTACTTACCGTAGTTGCGGTTATTACACCTTTGTCCATTGGTATTTCTACTGGGTATACCGAAATAGGTGTTGCCATATGTTTTGGTGCTTTTTGGTGTAACCCTAGTGATGTAAATGGCAGTCAAAAACATAAAATTTACGGTATACTCTTTTCTGCTGCTTTAGTAATGGTCGTTAGCTTTATTGGTGGGTATTTACACTATGCTACTTGGCTTGCCCTACTTATTTTAGGGGTTGCAAGTTTTGCTATATCGTTAATATCATCTTATGGTTTTAGAGCTTCACTTATAAGTTTTTCTGGACTTTTAGCTTTAGTTTTAAGTTTTGCCCATACTCCCGATAAATTGGAGATTTACGAATATGCTTTGCTAGTAGGACTTGGCGGACTCTGGTATTTGGCATTATCCTTATTGTGGTATAAAATAAACCCGAAGGGGCAGACCGAAGAAATTTTATATGATACCATAGGGCGTACCGGTAAACTTCTAAAGAAACGTGCGCAGCTAATAGATGAACAATCTAATAGGAAAAAATTGCAGCAGCGGTTGTTTCTACTACAAAGTGAACTTACGGAACAACATGATACGCTGCGTGAAATTCTTATTCTATCGCGTAAAAACTCAGGTAGGTCTACCTATAATGGTAAGCGGGTTTTGGTATTGGTGCAATTGATAGAAATGCTGGAAACGGCAGGTGCGAATCCGGTAAATTATACGAAGATGGATGAGCAATTTAAACTGTATCCAGAATTTACCAAGTTGTTTCAAAACCTGACTTTTGAGATGGCTAATCAATTGCAATTAATTTCTGAAATTGGTAACAAGCCTAGTAAAATGCCAAAGCATGATGCGCTAACCAATCATTTTGAAGAATTGCGAATTAAGATTTCGGCACTTGGCACTGTAAAAGATGCTAAAGCTTATGAAGCTTTTATTATGTTTCAGAATTTGTTAGAATATCAAGAAAAGCAATTCGATAAACTTAAAAGAATGAAGTGGTTGCTTAGTGATTATGATGTAGCCTCAGAAGAATTTATTGATAAAGAAATTCTAAAACGTTTCTTGATTTCTCAAGATTATAGTCCGCGTATATTATTACGAAACCTCAGTTTTAGGTCTACCATATTTCGACACTCCTTACGTTTAGCGGTTACCTTAATGATCGGATTTGTGGTTGGTAATGTATTTGCGTTCCAGAATCCGTATTGGATACTTTTGACCATCATATTAATTATGAGACCTAATTATGGTCTTACAAAAACACGATCTAAAGACAGAACTATGGGTACAATAATAGGTGGTGTTATTGCCACGGTCAT
The DNA here is from genome assembly GCF_900142175.1 of Maribacter aquivivus. Classification (NCBI taxonomy): domain Bacteria; kingdom Pseudomonadati; phylum Bacteroidota; class Flavobacteriia; order Flavobacteriales; family Flavobacteriaceae; genus Maribacter; species Maribacter aquivivus. The sequence continues at coordinate 2,361,705 of NZ_FQZX01000001.1, forward strand.
TGTATACCTAGTACAAGATATTTATGTGTATGCAGTGTTGGCATTAATTTCATTTATAGTTGCGCTATCAATGCTACAGAAAAATTACAAATTGTCGGCAATCTATGTCACCCTTAGTATTGTATTTATCTACGGAATTTTACAGCCCGATGTAATGACCGTAATTCAATACCGAATTTTAGATACGCTTGTTGGTGCAGGATTATCATATTTAGGATTTCTATTTTTATGGCCCAGCTGGAGTTTTCAAGAAATACAAAAAGATGTTACCAAAAGTGTTGAGGCAAACCGAATGTACCTAACTGAAATTGCAGATTTTTATAGACACAAGGGTAGTGTGCCTACTAGCTATAGATTGGCGCGTAAAAGTGCTTTTCTAGAAACGTCGAACTTAAGCTCGGCATTTCAGCGTATGACCCAAGATCCCCATTCAAAACAAAAAAATCTGAATAAAATATATGAGTTGGTAGAGTTGAACCACAACTTTTTATCATCTCTGGCATCATTAAGTATCTATATTCAGCACCATACCACCACAGAGGCTTCAGAACGTTTTAATAGCATTGTTTTTAAGATAGATGAAAACCTTAGTTTAGTGATGAAAACGCTTTCTAATAGCATTTCTACTGGCGATGAGCCGAATTTTGAAGAAGTTGGTTCGTTTGAGAAACAATTGCCTAAGTTCGATTCTGAAAATGTGAATTTAAATGCAGAAGATAATAATGCCTTAAAACGAAATCATCAAGAAGAGCAACTAATTTGGGAACAATTGCGCTGGCTATATTCTTTAAGTTCTACGATGATGAAGTTGACTTCAAGTTTGTGATAAGTAGAGGTTTTATGCTATTCATTAGAAATATCTGTACTCTTAAATTCTACACTTTTAGTTTCTAGGTATGCCCAAATTTCTGCCATATTTCCTGAGTCAGATAATGCATTAAAATCGGGTTGAGAAAGGCAATAGGTAAGAAAGCCGTTAACGTTTGATTCAGGTATGTCAAAATTTTCTGCTATTGTTTGCTTTGAAAATTTATAAATGATTTCTTTTTCTAAATTCATGTTTTGGTCTCGCTCCACCATTTCTTCTAATGATTTAGTTCTGCCAGAAACTTTGTTCATGATTTTATGGGTGTTTACTTTAACACTTATTGCAGCGTAACTGAAAATTTCATTTAGCTTACCGAAATCTTCTATTGTTTGTAGACTTACATATTTTCCTCTATCAGCCTCTTGTAATAGTCTTTCACTTTGGGTCATTTTGGTGACATCTGCATTTTGTAACCCTAAGGAATATGATGTTACGGTGGGTTCAATATGCAGCCTATCAATATCTCTATCAATCTCACCGGTTAAATTATAAGGGGTAACGGTAACCTCATTTAAATCAATAATATTATCAATGAGTTGAATCGTTATCAAACTACTATTTATGTGAGATTCGCTAATTACTATTTCTTTTGGCAGGTATTGTACGGCAGTAATACGGACCGAGTCTTTTAACTTCACTTCTATAGAAAATATACCAAGGGAATCTGTTATGGTAGATTTTTTAGAATTGAGATTAACGATTAATACATTAGAGACATCATTTTTAGTACTTGAAACCTTACCCTTTATTAGAGTAGAATTGTCTTGACCAAACCCTAAAAAGGAAGCTAGTACTGCTACAAGTATGAATATTAAATGCTTAGGCAATGATTGTGTTTGTGCTAAAAATACTACGCCTTTATTAAAAAAATGAAAAGATTAAGTTAAAACAGGAATACTGATTATTAATGTTTTAGAATTGCTTAAGGTGTTTAATAAGCAGGAAATGAGAAATAAAAACTATAGGCACTATGCAGGTGGGTAAGAAACTATAGGGGAATTCTAAAAGAGCAATATTTGGTTGTTCAAACGCAAATTGCTGAATTGGTAGCGGAGATGATAATATGGCAATTATGACAATGACTGAAAGAAACAATAGTCCAATTACATTCCAAAATAAAAAATACTGTCGTGCTAAATTCTTCTTCTTTACGTATTGATAAATTAAAATAACAACGGCAGAAAGCCCGATTAAAATATCAAAATTCCAACCGGTAAAAGTCATAATTTCAGGAATTTGATCTTTAAGAAAAAGTTGATACAGGCATAATTCTACTGGAATTCTTATAATGTGTATTCCTAGCAAGTAGTTTGTGTTTAGCTTTTCAATTGAAACCATCTTAAAACTCAAAAAAGATAGTAGGGTAGTGGCAATGATTGCTAGCGGGAATAATAGCGGCTTTTCATTAAAGACTTCAAAATATGACAAAATCCCTATTAGAATCTGCCAAGCAATAAAAATTAATACTATCCTTATGTTTTTTCCTGTTCCGGTATAAAACAAGAATAAGGTCAAAAAGGTAATGAGTAAGAATATTGCTTGTAACATCATTTGTTATTATCTGCCAAATTGCTTTAAATGGTGGTCTGTATGTTTGTAAACAAATATGCCAATTTCGTCATTGGTCATTTTTCCGAAGAATGGATGAATAAAGTTAGTGCTTGAATAACCGTTATAATCATTTAGTAAACCAATCCATTTTTCTTTCTCATTATTGAAATCTCCGGTTCCAGATATTTTAAATTCCGGATGCGTAGGCTGATTTTTTTTCATTGGAAGCTCATTTTTCATAATTCCCTTCAATGCCATTCCGCCAAATAATCTGCCTATAAAAAGCCTTTTGTACTCTTTTTTGCCTTGAAATAATTCTTCGCCTAACGTACAATGTTTTAGCATTTGATATGGGTCCATTTTGCCCCATTGCGCATTGTCAGATTCTTTCAAAGTTTGAACGCGCTCAATTAATTCGCTGTTAGTGTTCTTTTCAAATATTGATTTCATAAAGTGGTTTTATAGTATTCGCCTTTTGAATAGCCGTGGTTATAAAACAAATATATGTGCAACTTTCCACTGAAAAGTTGCCCTATGGCAAAAACAGATTTTATGATGCTATTTCTTTACGAATACGGCTTAACGAATACTTGGTAATGCCCAAATATGTAGCAATGTGTTGTAGCGAAACGTTTTTTAATATATGAGGTTTCTCTTGAATCAATTGTAGATAGCGTTCTTTTGCTTCATCTGCAATGAACGATACACGCTGATTTTTAAGTGCAAAATAAGAACTGACCAATTTCTTACGACCCTGCTCTCTAAAGGGTTCAATGCTATGAAAGAGTTGTTGGAAAGTCTCAAAGTCTAATTGCCAACAAACAATATCAGTTAATGCCTGAATATTCTCTCGTGTAGGATTGCGAAGAAAAAAGGAAGACCAATCTATAGCAATATCGCCTTGCCCATAAAAGTCTGTAGTAATATCGTTGCCTTTGGTGTCATTAACAAACGAACGGGCAAAACCACTTTCTATAAACCAATAATAGTTTTCAATTTTACCCTCTTTTAAAAGATAGTCGCTTTTACTAAAGCTTACTTTTTTAAATTTTGAAATAATGGATTCCAGTTCTTTTTCTGTGAAAGTAGTAGGGGAGAATATATTTTTTAGGAAGTGCTCGGTTTGCATTATAAATGGTGGATTTTAAAATAGATTAATGCTGATTAATTTATTTCTAAACTACTTATAATTTGCTTTTGACCGATTACTAACTTTATTTAATTTATTAGTTTTTCTTCATTAGGTTATCCCTCATTCTTTATTTGCTCAATACCTTCTTGATACGTGGTAACCGCAAAATCTGGGAACCTATTTTTAAATTTGGTAGAAACGAATATGTTATCGCTCTTATATCTTGGTAGCAATTCTTGTAATTCTTTCATTTGTGTTTTGAAAACACCACCTATTATAAAAGCAATTTTAGGCACCACTGAATAACGGAATGATTTGCCATATACTTCAGAAGTTAAAGCGATAAACTGTTTGTAGGTGAGCCTAGAATCATCACAGGGTAGGTGCCAGGTTTGATTATAGGTATCGGCTGAGTTACCAATTAAAGCCATAGCCTTACTGGCATCTGGTGTCCATATTAATGTTCTTAAAGTCGCATCGCTAATAAATACTTTTAATTTTTTGCCTTGCTTTATATTATCAAAAATGATGGCGTTGGTAATACTCTGTGTTTTTCCAGGACCATAAAATTCAGGTGCCCTACAAATAACTGCTTCTAAATTATTTGCAGCCATTTCATCTAAAAGCATGATAGTAATTTCTGCCCTTACTTTTCCTTTTTGTCCCACAGGTGCAAATTCGCTCTCTTCCGTTAATGGAGTTTCATTTTGCGCATACATATAGGTGTTGTCAAAGAATACCAATTTTGTATGGTGCTTTTTGCAAGCATCGATTACATTACGCATCATCGTAGGAAACTGATCAACCCACATCTTAGTATTCATTGGTAGACCAACGGTTAGGTAGGCAATTTCACTCCCTTTTACAGCTTCTTCAGTTTTTTGCTTGTCTAATAAATTGGCAGAAAAAAGCTTGTCGGTATCGTTTACTTTTTTCGGATTTCGACTAACGAGCCTTATGTTAGAAGTGTACTTCTTTTTTAATTCTTTTGCTAATTCTATAGCGATTTGACCGTTAGCCCCAAGTATCGTTTGCATTTAACTATTTATTGCTTTCTGATCCAGTACTGGGTTCTTCCTAAAAGCGAAAAGCCTAAATAACCTCTCACTTTCAATTTGTTAGGTTCTTCGAGTTCTAAATAGCACTTGTATTCTTTACCGTTTTCTGGATCTAGAATAGTACCGTCATTGTACTCATCACCATCTTTCTTAATGTCTTCGATGATTACTAAACCTCTTATTTTTTGTCCTTTTTTTGATCCTTTACAGTTTTCGCAAACTTTGTCTGCATCGCTTTTATAGCTATTAACTATTTTGGCGAAATAGGTGTCGTTTGTTTTATAGATTTCAATGAGTGCTTTTTTCTCGTTTGTTTCCTCATCAAAGGTTTCCCATTGACCTGTAATTGTTTGTCCGTAGCTAATAAAGCTTACTATCATTAGTAATAGGAAGAATAAATTTTTCATGTTTGTACGCTATTTTATAATGTTAATCGATTTATTACCCACTTTTAGTTCCTAAATATTTGAGTTATAGAGGGGAAAAAATAAAGATACTATTTCTTCGAATACTTAAAGCTAATGCAAATTTATAGCATTAAAAATTCAATTGAAAATTTAAGATTTTTACAATTTTATTAAACTCTATTTCAGTGGTTTATACTTGGTAAAGAGTAAATTCAACTCTTATATTACTTTCCTAACCAACAACTAAGCACTAGCCGTTTGTTTTTTCTTACGCTTCTGTTTAAAATACGCTTTATCAGCGATGTAAATAGTTTTTTTAACCTCGCAAAATACTTGGGTTTTTTCTTTATTGGTAAGTTGGGTGTTTTTAATAATATCAATTTCTTTCTTTTCGGCTACTTGCGCTCTAATTTCATCAAGCTCTTTCTCAGAAAAATCGAAGTCTGCATACAAGTTTTCTTTTGCAGGTTTTTTGAAGAATATTTCAGCAGATTTGTCCCAAACTACATAGTCGTTTCCCATAATAGTTAATAGCTGAATCATTGGTATAGGATCCACCGCTGAGAACATACTACCGCCAAAAATGGAGTTTACATAGTTTTTGTTCTTGTAGCTCAATGGTACTATAATTTTTACATGCAATAGATCTTCTGACACCTCAATTAATTTCGCAGTACTTCTTTTGTACATAGGCGACAGATTGAAGCCATATTTAAATATGGTATTTTTCTTAAATACTTTTGATGCTAATGCTTCAACTTTCTGATAAACTGACATATTGTTTTTGTAATTATAAAAGGGAGGTAAAATTAATTGAACTTCTAAAGTTCCTCTAATTTTCTAACTGATAATTTTGTCGCCACCACACTAATTATAAGTATTTGTATGGCATGAAACAACATGAGCGGTAATAAGATGATACCAATAGATGCCATGTTGCCAAATAGTATTTTTGAGAAAACGGTACCGTGTACTAACGATTTTTTAGTGCCGCAAAATTGGGCGGTAATTTGGTCTTCTTTATTTAGATGTAATTTTCTTGAGAATAATTTGGTGAGATAAAAGACAATAGAGAACAAGAGGATGACACCTATTAAAATGAGGAGTAAATCTACTATAGAGACAGCACTAAAAATATTCTTTTCAAAAGACTCACTAAAGCTTTTATAGATAATCAATAGAATTATCGATTTATCGAACAGTGTTATTTTGCTTTTATGTTTCTGTACAAAAGAACCAAAAAAGCGATGTAAAATAAGCCCTATTATTACAGGTATTATGATTTGAACAATTAGTTTAATGTAAATTTCTGTAAAATCGAAGTCGGTTTGTAAGTCACTAACAAATAGTCCCATCCATAATGGGGTAAAGGCAATGCCTATAATGCCAGAAATACTGGCGTTGAATATTGCTGCTGGTATGTTCCCTTTTGCTAATGAAACCATAAGAACTGAAGATGATACTGTAGATGGTAATGCAGCTAAAAAAAAGAACCCCAACCATATGTTTTCTTGTTCTTCATTTTGAATGAATGGATGTATCAGTAAAATCAATAAAGGAAAAAGCAAAAAAGTAGCACCTTGTACCAATAAATGTAATTTCCAGTTTTTGAGTCCTTGCTTTAATTTTTCGGGACTTAATTTGAGTCCGTAAAAAAAGAAAATAAGTGAAATGCCTATACTACTAATTGTGTTTAGCGGAAGTTTACTTTCTTGTGTTCCCCATTGCGGAAAAAGGTATGCTAATGCTATGGCAATAATTATAAAAAAGACAAACTTATCAATCTTCAATTTCATGAATATTCTTTACGGCAAATAACTGAATTTTATTTGATTTTCTCTGTGAAGAGGTTTTCCTAAATTGAACGAATTATTATCAACTTAGTAATAACCTTCTGCCGAAAAATAATATGATTTTTGACGTTTATAATTGTAGCCATTATAAATAGCTTCAGTAGTTTATTTTATATGGATTTTTTAATGTTATAGGTGAATTCTAAGACTCTTAAATTCCATAATGTCAAAGTTTGTATTGCTGTTATTTGTCCATTTTCTGAACTTACCACAAGTTTATCTTTAAATGACTTAATAAACTTAGTCCATAAGTTTCCTTTAGCGTCATGCAGTAGAAAGTAAAATCCGCTATCTCCAATTTTTTTGCCTGATGAGTTTAAGATCAGTTCTCCATTCTCACCTGCTGTGGGGTTTAATATAACAGTAGCACTGCCATTTGGTAAAGGGAAAATTGCTTTTATACAACCAGTTCCATTGGGTAGGGTACACGGTTCATAAACACCAGAATACACTACTTGACCAGATTTCTTGAAAGTCCTGAGCCATATTGTTCGCTTAACTTCTTTGGTTTGTTTGTCTATTAAATGAATAATTTGACTCTGTAATGCTTCGGAGTTTTTATCGGCACCCATTGGGATGTTTAACTGCTGAATGCGATTACTGAATAAGATTTTTAATAATCTTCCAAATACTTTGAAAATCGGATTCCATTTTACTCCCAAGTCAAAATCGTAATTACTTGTGTTTTCGTAAAAGTCAATGACGTCTTTAGATAACTTGTTACGTTGATTTTCGGGTAAGTTTAATTGACTTATAGATTGAAACAAACCTTTGTCTACCTGTTTGTCATCTAGTAGTAAGTTTTCTTTTTTTGCTAGTTGCTGAATGAATTTTAAGCCGATGCCATTCGTTTCTCCGAAAGGACCAAGTAACCACTTGTTTTCAGCCGCATTAATTTTTTTACCAAATAGAATTACCCATTGTTGCGTGATCCAATCTTGAACGTTTTGTTTTAAAGGTGCAAATTCCATTTAGCTGGGTTTATTTAATTGCTCAGTTGGAATAAAGTTTTGTTGTCCTTTCCACATGCCAAATTCAGAAATAGGCTTAAAACGTAATGTGGTGAATTCGAAATGAAAGTCTTTTCTATCTCTTTCTTTCATGGCATTTGAATGTCTTTTTGGTTTGGGCATATTGCTATGTCCATGTACCATATTGGTCATCTCTTTTTCAGTTTTCCAGATTGAAAATGTCGAAACTGTATTAGGAAATTTAATTGAAGCCAATGAAAATATAGTGCCTTGGTGGTCTCTCACCAGTTTTTCCACAGGTCTTCCCCATTTTAAGAACCTTGGTATTGCCAAGGGTTTCATTCTAGCAACGGTAACAGCGACTACAGCAGATGATTCATTTTCTAACGTCGCTTTTATTTGAGGTATTTTGAATCCGGTGATCTTTCCCCATTCGCGCATGAATAATAATCGAACGTGCCAACCATTATTCAATATTTTACCGAACTTTTCATTTCTAAGATAGTTCTCAAGTGCTTCTTCATTTTCCCATTGTGCAAAAATAGCAACCTGGTTTATTAGAAATCTAGAAGTTGAAATAATGGGTGAACCTAATGTCATCGCTGACATATATTCAGAGTGAATTAGACCTTTTGTTTTCTTATCTATGGGATTTGTGAATACCCCCTTAACTGCCAAAGCAAATGGTATTTTGACAAGATGATAAGAAAATATAGTCATTTTATATATTGTTGAATACTCGTTTTCAAAACGTTAATTTGTGTTGGTCAATACTTTTTTAAGTACTCAAATCAGTTTCTTCCCAGCTGGTATCCTTAGAAACCATATAGGTTAAAGAATGTCTTCGTTCATGAATAACACCACCATTACCCATTGGGTCAAAACCAGCAGGTACTGTATCTCTACCTAATTGACCACTTCTAACTGCATTATGCAAGCAATAGAACAAGTCTTCTTTCTGCATCAAATCTTCTTCTGAAACCGTCTCTTTATCTTTTAGCCATTCTTCTATACTACCATCTAATTTGCATGTATAATTACTTAAAATGTCTTGCATTTGGTCGCCTGACATCATTTCTCCTGTTATTTCCGGTTGTTTGTATCCGAAATACCAAGCCAAAGGCCAAGCGTTCTCAAATTTCCAACCTATAGCGTTTCTTGCTTGCTCATCATCTCGTGATACCGTTAAGATTGATTTTTCTTCTGCAGTCATGAAATCTTCAAGATTATTATTTTCAATGAAACTCAAGATCTGTTCTTGCGGCAAGTTTTCTTCAGGTACCATGACCCAAAGAACTAATGCTTTTATAGCATGTAATCTTTTGGCAATTTCAATAGAAGGTCTTAAATGTCTGCCTAATTCTGTGGGTAGGCTAGTAGTTGGTTTGAAACCTGCATTGAAACAGATATCTAAATTTTCTCGTCTAAGGTCTGTCATCCAAGCGATGTCATCATAGGACTTAGAAGATTGTTTATTTTGAATTTCCTTTTTTGGTTCTTCATTATCTTTTGAACCAAATAGTTTTTTGAATATCCCCATATTGTTGTTGTTATTGAAGTTTGATTTTCTAACGTATTCGAATATACTTTGTTGCATGTTTAGATGCAAGAACCTCATTATTTGAGTATATTAGGTAGTGGATTTATCGAAATAAAGATGCTCATTACTTAACCATTAAATATCTCAATAAGCATATATCAAAATTATCTATGGATAGAAACAAATAAAAAGCTATACCAATATTTTTAGATTACAATATATTGGGTTAATTATTAGTCTTGTATAAAAAGGTATTATATCTAGAGTTGTAACCACGATTTGAACGCCTATTAGAAAATAAATTAACGCCTAATGTAATTTGATGAAAACCACCATTACCACTAACCAAACCTCCAAATTCACTTGAGTAGGTATACGAAACTAAATATCTGTCAAACTCTATACCAGCAATAGGAGTAATTAGGTTGAAATTTTTCACATCATTTTTTTCTAAGCTTCGTCGGTACGAAAGTGCGAACCAAGCTCTTGCTGTGTTGCCAAAAGTTTGATATACTTTGGCATTGATATCTAATAAGTTTTCGCCAGTATTTTCTACATGTTGAAACATTGCTGACGGCTCAAATTGAAGGTTTTGTCCACGACCAAAAAAATAGCCTACATTCAAAAGGTATCTTCTAAGGTTCAATGATTTAAATTCAGAATCTTCAGCACTACGAGTGTTAAGCAAAATGTTTTTAGCAGTTAGGTAAACAAATCCATCTAGTTTGTGGTATGCAAAGCTTAAATCGCCATTAAAATATGCTTCTGATCGTATTACCTGGGCAACTATTGGGTCAAAATCGGCAAAAGTTCGCTGATCTAAACTATTTATTACATACGAAGCTGCTAGACCAAAGGATAATTGATTTAATGCTTCATAATTTCCAAAATTTAGATGATAGGCATACGCACCTTGAAATCCGACTTGAGAATGAAATCCGTTTTTATCATTAAAAATTAAACCACCTAAAGCAGCGTTATTTCCTATGCTACTGTGCATGCTTATTGTTTGTAATGCAGGTGAGTCGCTAACTCCGTTCCACTGTTGACGATGCGTTAGTCTTACTTTTGCGCTATTGCCAATACCAGCTGCACTTGGATGCACCATAAATATATTGTCAGATAAATAATCTGAATAGACAGGCAATGTGCCTTGTGCTCCTAAAAACTGAGTTAAGAACATACTTATTCCTGCCAATAAAAGATAAGTTGATTTTTGCATGGTTATTTATCTTTTTATTAAGCTAAAATGTCCTCTTTCTTGTGCTCCAGAATCATGCACGATGACATACCAGTAATCATCTTCGGGCATTGATTTACCTTTGTAAGTACCATCCCAACCTTCTGATTCAGGTCTGATCTGTTTAAGAATTTTCCCGAATCTATCCAGTACATATATGTAGTCAATAGTGTTACCTACATCTTCAATATTCCAAGTATCATGGTAACCGTCATTGTTTGGGGTAAAGAATGGTGAAATACCTTCTGTGATAGTTTCTATGATTTCTTCTTCTTCTTCTTCTTCTTCTTCTTCTTGTGAAAATTCTTCTGTAGTAAATTCATTTGCAGAACATAGATCTGACTCTCCCATATTTGTTATCGCGAATACAGAAACGAAGTACGTACTATTCTCATCTAACGAATTGGTTACTGTATATTCCAGCACATTTTCTACTACAGTTTCTTCTATTTCCGTTCCTCCTAAACTAGTTCCAATAATTACTCTATAGCCTGTAGCCTCATTTACTGCTTGCCAATTAATAGTTGGGTTAATTGAGATATCCATACTTTCATCGGCCGGGTAAGTAACTATAGGAGCTTCAGTTCCTGTTACCTCCCATGAACAAGTTGTTGAATTAAACGTTACTGTTTGACCACATGAAGCTATTGGTTCAGGATCTTGTGTTCCTGTTACTTCCCACGAGCATGTTGCATTATTAAAAGTAGCGGTTTGCCAACATTCAGTTACTGGCTCTGGGTCAGCTGTGCCTGAAACTTCCCAAGAACAGGTTGTAGAATTAAATGTTACTGTTTGACCACAGGATGCCTGTGGTTCTGGGTCTTGTGTTCCGGTTATCTCCCATGAGCATGTTGCATTGTTAAAGGTAGCTGTTTCCCAACATTCAGTTGTTGGTTCTGGGTCTTGAGTTCCTGATACTTCCCACGAGCATGTTGCATTGTTAAAGGTAGCTGTTTCCCAACATTCAGTTACTGGTTCTGGGTCAGCTGTGCCAGTAACATCCCAAGAACACGTTGTTGA
>NZ_FQZX01000001.1:2373824-2431341 GCF_900142175.1 Maribacter aquivivus
GTCTCCCAACATTCTGTTGTTGGTTCTGGGTCTTGTGTTCCTGTTATCTCCCATGAACAAGTTGCATTATTGAAAGTTGCTGTCTCCCAACATTCTGTTATTGGTTCTGGGTCTTGAGTTCCTGATACTTCCCACGAGCATGTCGCATTATTAAAAGTTGCGGTCTCCCAACATTCTGTTGTTGGTTCTGGGTCTTGTATTCCTTGGTTTTCCCAAGTACAAGAGGTACTATTGAATTGATAGTCATCCCAACAATTAACATTAGTTGGTTTATCAAGATCAATATAGGTTGCTCCTGAACAATTTTCACCATTGTTAATTGCAACAGCATCTATTTCATTCCAACCTGGCACCGCTGGGCTATCTAGTTCTATTCTTACTTCAGAAACATCAAATGTTGTTTGTGGAAATTCAATTTTTAAAATTCTAGAACATGTAATATGAATAGGAGTTGCAGTATATACTGATTCCCATTGATCTGTGTTAGGATTTTTTACTAGCACATTGTCTATTGCCCCTCCGTTGAATGTTTCAAAAATGTGTATCGCACTTATGGGAGCAGGATTATCAAATCGTAATTCTATCCATTCTCTTTGTGCATCTTGGGTTCTAGAAGCCCATGTACCTTGCAAATCTCCATAATCCGGATAAATATTGAATGCTCCTAAAGCTTGTTGTGCAGACCAAGAGTTTGTATTAAACTCCGTACTAAAACCTATTATCTCTGCAGCATAATTACATGCCTGCGATGCATTCTCTGTTGTTGTAAACTCGATTACAGTACAAGAAGTAGATTCAACAGTATTATTTATTGCAAAAACAGAAACGAAATAAGTTGTGTTTTCTAGTAAATCGTTTGTAGGTGTATAACTCAATACATTACCTAAAGTCTCATTCACTATATCTGTACCACCAGAACTTGTACCTACAGATACTCTATAACCAGTTGCTCCTGTTGTAGCATTCCATGTAATGGTCGGACTAATAGATACACCCGTTGCCGTATTAAATGGTGCATTTACTTCTGGGCAATTAGGGACCGTAGTTATTGTTTCGGTTTTAAATTCAACAACAGAACAAGAAGTGGATTCAACAGTATTATTTATAGCAAAAACAGAAACAAAATAAGTTGTGTTTTCTAATAAATCGTTTGTAGGTGTATAACTTAATACATTACCTAAAATTTCATTCGCTATATCTGTACCACCAGAACTTGTACCTACAATTACTCTATAACCAGTTGCTCCTGTTGAAGCATTCCATGTAATCGTAGGGTTAATCGAAACATCTGTGGCTGTATTTGTTGGCGAAGTTACAACTGGACACGAAGGAGTGATGACTGCACATTCTTTGCCAGCATCTGTAATTGTCCAACTATCATTGGTAATTATACTTTGTCTTTGTGTTTCCGATAGGCAATATTTACTATTACCACCGCTAAATACAACTCCTGAATTTAATGTTTGTGAACTCCAACTTATTAGTAATTTGTCATAATTATCTGTTGAAAGTTTTACGTTATTAAACATATTAGTAGCACTAGTTAGACTATTGATATTCCAATTTTCTAAATTTTGATCAAACAAGTCTGCACTACTAAACATTGAACTCATATCATCTACTGCAGAAACATTCCAACTACTTAAGTCATTATTAAAAGAGGTTGCATAACTGAACATCAATCTCATATCATCTACGGCAGAAACATCCCAATTGTTAATGTTTTGGTTAAAGGCAAGTGCCTGTCTAAACATACTATTCATTTTTTCAACCCTCGATGTACCAGTACCATTTGTCCAATTTAATGTAGCACCACCATTGTTAAAACTGCTGGCACCATAAAACATTGAACTCATATCATCTACCAATGAAACATTCCAATTACTAATATCTTGATTAAATGCTACTGCTCTTTCAAACATAGCATTCATTTTAGCAACTTTTGCAGTACCAGTGCCACTTGCCCAAGTTAATGAAGCACCGCCATTATTAAATTCGGAAGCCCTGTCGAACATATGTTGCATATTATCAACTAATGAAACATTCCAATTACTAATATTTTGGTTAAACTTTAATGCACCTCTAAACATGTAAGACATATTGGTAACCTTTGCGGTACCAGTGCCATTTGTCCAAGTTAATGGCTCATTATTATTGTTATAAACTAAAGCACGACTAAACATAAAAGACATATCATCTACATTAGAAACATTCCAACTACTTATATCTTTATTGAAACTTGAAGCAGAAGTGAACATAGAAGTCATATTTTTAACCGTGCTAACATCCCAATTATTAATATCTTGATTAAAAGAGGTACAGTTGGCAAACATAAGAGACATTTCTATAACATTAGAAAGATCAGGGCTATCTGTAGCTTGACCACCAAGATTAGAGCAACCTCGAAAAGCAGCACCCATGTTTGTCCATATTAAATCACCCCATTGGTCAATCGATATAATTTTATCTTTATCTCCTAGGTTATTAAAATATATTCTTGGAAAATCTCCTCGTATTCTAATGGTATATGTGCCAGCTGTACCAAAATCGTGGGTTACATTTCCTGTTAATCCTAATTCATCGAAAGTGCCGTCATTATTCCAGTCTAAATCATAATTGTAACCTGTTCCTGTTGTTGGAATAGTAATTTCGGTATCACTAGATGTTCCTGTATTGTCTGTTTTCCAAGTGGTAATGAATGATGAGGACAAAGCATCGCACTCGGCTTGAGTTTCCAGAAAGGTTAAAGTCGCATCAACACGGGTCCATTCAGTAGTGCTATATGTCTTGCTATCTACAATTGCGCAAGTAAGTTTTGGGCAGTTATCAGCATAAAAGTCAACCTCATCCATTGCCGCATTATTACCATTTCTAAGATTTACACTTTCTATTAGCGGGCTATTTTGAATACGTAATCGACTTAAACCTGTATTTTGAGAAAAGTCTAAGCTTGTATAATTGTTTTCGTAACATAATACGGTCTCCAATGAATTACCAGGCGCAACACTTAAGGTTTTCATGCTATTCTGATGACAACTTAAACTTTTAAGTGCGGTGTTTAGACTTACATCTAAATTTGCAATATTATTTACATGGCAATTTAAAGTTTTTAAAGCAACATTGTTTTGTAAGTCTAAACTGGTTAGGTTGTTTACCTGACAATCTAATAATTCTAAAGCGGTATTGGCAGCAAGATCCACTGCTATAAAATCGCAATTTCTAATATATAACTTTTTAAGTACCGTATTCTGAGAAAAATCCATCGCAGTAATTGCATTAGATTGTACGTCAATTGTTTCTAAAATGGGATTGTTGGTAACATCTAAATTTGTGATGCCAGTATACCCGCAACTTAGATAATCCAGTACAGGATTGTCGTCTAAATTGAGACTTGTTAATAAGGAATTACCTCCACAGGCTAACTCTTCAAGGAGCGGACATTGAGTTACATCAATAGAGGTGATATTGCAATTTTGAACTTCTAACTCTGCTAATAATGCATTTTCTGTTACATCTATTGTTTCTAGGTTTGGGTTTCCAAAGGCTAATATGCTTTTTAATGCTGGGTTATTAGTGACAGCTATAGATAAAAGTTGGTTGTTGTAACAACCTAACACTTCAAGCATAACATTGCTACTAAAATCGAGAGTTGTTAAGCTATTGCCATAGCAGTTTACAGTTTTTAGTTGTGTATTACTAGATAAATCAATCGTTGTTAGGTTATTATTTTGGCAGTACAAAGCTTGTAAAGCTGTAAAATCTTCAATACCTGTTAAATCATCTATGGCAGACGAAGGAACATTTAGAGATGTAATGCTATTTATATTTATAGTAGGTACAAAGCCATCTATAGGTGCTGTATCATAACCGTCATCAATTAATGCTTGTTCAAAATTTGGATCAGGTATTGCCGTATTCTGACCATAGCAGATAGACGTGAAAATGATAATTAAAAAGGTGGAAAACAGTTTTGTAATTTGTTTCTTAGCGGCTATAATAGAGGCTATTTTAAACATATTGTAGGGTGTTATATTCTTTGGTTGATGAAAGCGGTGATTTCTCGCTGGTCTTTTACGGATATAGCGACAGAATCTAGAATTATTTTTTTATCCGGATTCTTCAATTTAATGTATCCGTTTAAGGCACGACTGTCTAGATGTATTTTATTGATATTGACAAAAGGGTAGAAAGGTTGGTCATTTAAGCCAAGTAGCGTAATGCCCTCGTCATTTAACTCAATTACCGGGGTAATTGGTTTTTTAGAAATACTTATGATTTTAGAAATAGCAAAACCAAAAAGCAAAAGTGCTTGCCATGCGAAATACTCGATTAATAGCCATCCAAAAATGAGAAGACCTATGCCCGTTGCCAATAGGAAATACCATATTAAAAGATTTTCTTTCTTGAAATAGATTTTGGTCATTTTAGATTCTACGAAGCCAATACGCTTCTGTTGGTTTTTGAACCTAAATAACGAGAATTAGACTAGAAAAGTGCTATAGTGTTAACCCGATTGATAAGTGTCGTATCTTAATTGATATTCGATACTTTTAGTAGCTATTCATTTAAGAGTATAGCCTTTATTTCAGCCTTTCGCCTTGCGGAAATAGCAACAATGTCATTATTTTTTAAACGGATAGTGTCGTTTTCAAGACTAAGGATATGTCTTTTATTGACTAGAAATGACTGATGAGTTCTTATGAAAATATCTTCAGGTAAAAGTTCTTGATAATGTTTTAAGTTTTTTGAAACTAATATAGTCTCACTCTCGGTTACTATTTTAGTATACGACCCATCAGATTGACAATAAAGAATATTATCGATTTCTAAAAGATGCATTTTTTTTGCTGTTTTTAGAGCTATTTTTTGAACACTAGATGCTCTGTTGTCTTTTAGATTTTTTAAAAGTGCTTTAGTCTCCTTCTCAACATACACCATAGATTCTACCCTCTCTAATGTATTTTTTAACTCATCTGGTGCAATGGGCTTTAGTATATAATCTAAGGCATTGTACTTAAATGCTCGTATTGCAAATTCGTTGAATGCAGTAATAAAAACAAGTTTAAAATCTATTTGGGGAATTTGCTCTAACAAATTAAAACTGCTACCATCTTCAAGCTTAATGTCTAGAAATACCAGGTCTGGTTTACAGTTAGTTAGCATAGTCTTGGCACTAGTAATTGAAGCAGCTTCACCTACTACCACATATGTGCTAGATATTAACGAAAGCATTTTTTTAATTAATTCTCTAACGTTGACTTCATCATCTATAATTGCAATTTTAATCATTGGCGTAAGTCTAAAAAGATGGATACTTTTGTTCCTTTATTATTATCAATTGCTTGTATAGAAAACTTTTTTTCTTCTCCTAAGCCTCTAAGTTTTAGGCGTTTTAAAAATATGTCTATGGCATGTTCACGATTGTCACTTACTTTTTCTTTATTGTAACCAATACCGTTGTCTATAATTTCTATATGAGTATATTTTTCTTGTTCTGTAATATTTATTTGAAGTAATCCCTTTTCATTTTTTTGTTTTAAACCATGCTCAATTGAATTTTCAATGAAAGGTTGTAATAACATTGGTGGTAATTTTATCATAGAAACCTCAATGTCATCGGTCATATTTATTTCATACTCAAACTTATTTTCAAAGCGTAATTGTTGCGTTTCTATATAGTTCTTTAAAATGTCAAGATCTTCTTCTAATGTAATTTGTTTTTTATTTACAACATCAAAATTTTGTCTTACTAACTTGGCAAACCTTGTGAGATATGTACTTGACTTTATAGGATCTTCATCAAAGAACGTTTTTTGAATTGCAGTAAGCGCATTAAATACAAAATGCGGGTTCATTTGTGTTCTTAGTATTTTTTGTTCTAGCTCTAGTTTTTGCTGTTTTAGCTCTAATCTTGAATTTCTGTTCTTTTGAAAAACATATAACCCAAGAGCAAGTAAAAAGCTCAAAATTGCACCTAAAATAATTTTGTTCTTTTTATTTAATTCTAATTCTTTTTTTAAGTTTTCTTGTTCAATGAATTGCTCGTTTTTTCTATTGATCAATTTCATTTTTTCTTCACTTTCATAAGAAGTCAGTAATTGAGTAACCGAGTCTTTCTTTCTAATGAAATTGGGTATACTTTTGAAATCTTCATCTTTTACGGCAGCTTCAATTAGCACTTCATAGATTTCTTGCTGAATTACATAGTGCTCTGTCTGTTCTTCAATAGCTAGCGCCTTTTTGTAAATGGAAATACATTTCTTAGCATCATTTTGTATTAAATACACATAGCCTAAATTTCTTAGGGCATTGGTATTTAATCTATCAATATCACTATTAAGGGCAATTGCTTTTTCATAATAACAAATTGCTTGTTCATAATTTTCAGTTTGTTCTAGTATAAAACCTAGATTGTTATATGAAGCTGACAGCGTCTCTTTATCATCTAAGGCTATTTGTAAATCAATGGCTTGTTTTACATGAGTTATAGACGAATCATAATCTCCTGCTAAAAAAGATAGATGACCTAATGAGTTTAAGGTTTTAGCTTCTCCTTTCTTGTCGCCAATCTCACGAAAGAACTTATAAGCGTTATTAGTATATATAGCAGCGGTATCTTGCTTTGAAAGCATAGCATAAGAATCGCCCAATAGCATATTTGTTTTAGCTAGGTATTCTTTATTAGCTTCTTTTTCGAATAAATAAAGCGCTTCATTTAAGCTACCTATAGCTTCAACGTCTTTTTCTAAGGTTGCAAGTAACCGTCCTTTTTCATGAAATAGTATTGCCCTTCTTTTATCTGAGAAATCTTCAAATTTAATGAGGCTGTCAATTTTTTGAAGCGATGGTCTTAAATTTTCATTTGATATGAAATCTAAAAATTCACTATCGGTTAGTCCGTTGCCTTTGGTATTTTTTTTGCAACAGGTAAATGAAACAATTACTATCAGTAGAATAAATAATTTGGTATGTTTCATTTTTATGAACTCAATGTATATTGATTTATACAATTTTAGATTTTTTGAAGATATGCTATTATTACATACTATCTAAAATTGCTTTTTTCTTATCTGTGTATTCACTATCTGAAATCAACTCCATCTCAAAGAGTTCTTTTAGCTTTTTTAGTTTTATCATAGGACTATCGGTTGCTGGTTGTTGTTCTAAAGAGCCTTGGTTCATGGTTGAATTTCCTTGAGCGCCAGCATTCAAACCCATTAACATACCTGCTGCACCAGATTCATTGTTAGCGGCATCTCTCATTGCCGCTATTCGTTGCATTTCTGTGTATTCTACACCGGCAATTTTAGCAGCCAAAACTTCTGCTTGTACGTCTGATATTTTTGCAATTCGGGCTAAAGTATCTTTATCGAACTGAGAACCTTCTATTCTGAAATCTAAAACTTCAAAACCTAAATCAGTAAAAACAGATGCTGTTTTTTCTTTTGCCTCAACAGCTATAGTATTTAGGTTACTATCAACATCTACATAAGAGAACTTAGCATTTGCCAAATAATCTGTAATGGGTTGTGTTACCCTTGATATAAAGATTTCTTTTAAATGAGAATGGCAATATATTTCTTGACCAGCTATTACGTTTTCAAAAAACCATTGTGGTTTTGTTATTCTAATACTGTAATTACCAAATGCAGAAAGTAGTATTGGGAAAGTATAAATAGGGTCTGTGTAAGCAATAGGCACTCTTGTACCCCAACGCATATTTAAAATATCTGCTTTGCGATAAAACCAAATACCCATTACATGTTCACTACCATCACGTAAAGAGAGAAACTTTTTTACAGAAGTTAAAAAGGGAGTGTTGTCAGATTTTAGGTCGTACGTGCCTTCTTCAACTAAAACACTCTGTACCTTACCTTCATAGGTTAAAATGCAACCTTGACCAGGTTGAAGTATTAGTTTTGATGCATTTTTAATTTCATCGCCACTTTCGGTAAACTTAATGAAAAGCTCTTTTTCATTTGGGTTTTCCCATTGTATTACTGACCGATATTGGTTTGCTATATTCATCTAAATTCTTGTTGTTAAAAAGGCTGTAAAGCAATAATAACCATAGTTTTTATGTTCTACAATTCTGATTGATAAGCGTTAATATTTAGTTTGTAAACACTACGAGATAGAAGGTTTTAAGATTTTTATATGCGTTTTATAGAGCGTGAACTCAACTATTTCTAAAAAAAGAGTTAGCAGCATTTTTAGCTTTATATTTCTATCGCATCGCTATTTAATTCTTTTGAGAGTACTTGAGGTTCCTTTTCTAATTGATTAATAGTATAGAATGCACTTACCGCAGCTAAAATTAAAGCGGGTAACACTACTATGAAAATATCATTTTCTATATCAGCATCTGTAAACACAAAAATTGAAACTATTGTAGCTATCTCTACTCCAAACCAAGTAAGAACTAATCTCCAAATCCATTTACTAGGTTTTATATTTTTTTCTTCAGCTATTGTTCTAATTTTTTTAGTAAAATAACCAATTGCGAGAATTTCTAACATAGATACTAATTTTAGGTTTGTGAATTAAATGGAAATATATAACCCTAAAATGCTATTTATATTTCTTTTACCTATAAACAATTTATATGCGTAGTTATTTAATTTACAAGTGTAAAGAGGGAGTAGTTATAGCACCAATAAATTACAGAAAACGATGAAAATGACACCCTGGAGAAAGGGGGCTAGAATCCTTTTTTTATATAAAATAAATATGAGTTTTGCTATGTAAAGGTGAAGGGATAAGTTTAAAAAAGACCAATTTTTTTTAAAAAGTGCCACTGTGTTTTTTTGATTTCAATAGTCTAAATATTAAATACTGAATGATAAAAAATACAGGCAGAACAGCTACAGCCCCAAAAATAGAAAATAAAATCATGATTTCTAATGCCGATTCCTTAACATCTTGTAGTAAAATAACACTGTAGAAAAGATATAGAAAATAGAAAGTGCGTCTAAAAAACTAACCGCAATACGAGCTAAAACATTATTTATTTTTTTTCTAAATACGACGGAAAGAACAAGGCTTGTACTACTAAATAAAAACAAAATATAAGGAGTACTGCCTAGTAGCAGCGCTTCGGCTTTTCGCCCGTTTATGACAGATTTTAAACTTTCATTCGCTGTTTTACCGTTGTTGCTTTTTATAGAAGTATCTACACCTAGATTTTCAAAAAAAGTAAATTGTTCTTGGTTGCCATTCTGAGCTGCATAGTGTAATATGGTAAAACCTTGTTCATCTTGAAAATCTAAATCTACAGGATACAATGAAATAAAATATTTGAAGGTTTTTTG
Organism: Maribacter aquivivus; assembly: GCF_900142175.1. Lineage (NCBI taxonomy): Bacteria > Pseudomonadati > Bacteroidota > Flavobacteriia > Flavobacteriales > Flavobacteriaceae > Maribacter > Maribacter aquivivus. Next base: position 2,383,136 of record NZ_FQZX01000001.1, read on the forward strand.
CCCATCTTCACCAAATATAAACTTTGCAAGTTCTAGTAAGGTCTTTTTGTTTTTTATTGAATGTATATCCAAACCATTATCAACTAATAGCTGTATTGCAGATTCATTCTTTTTGGGGAATGTGTTTAAAGCATAAATAGCACTCGCATAAAAATGATTTAATTTATCTTTTTGAAGTAATGATTCATCTAATGTGAAAATATATTTCATTAAATCTATAGCATTACTATTTATTGCTACTCGTAAGCAATGCTCTAATTCAATATCGCCTTGTCTTGAAATATCATTGTTGGGTAAATAACCATGTTTAAGAACAGTTTGAAACTTTTTTAAAACTGTTTTTTTTGATGAATTATCAACTACAAGATTTAGATATTCTTCATTATTAATGTCAACAACTTGGGCTAAAAGCGAATCTAGCGTTGTAAACTCTTCTAACCGAATTGATTTTATTATTTTTTTTGTTAAAAAAATATCGTCTGCGGTTTTACCGTTAACATTTCTTATCGATATATCTACATCCAATTTTTTAAATATATGATAAATACTATCTGAGGCATTTCGCGCAGCTTGATGCAATATAGTTTCTCCGTTTGGGTGCGTATTATTTAAATTAATACCCATAGAGGCTAATTTCTTAAATGCAGTGATTGCTTCTTTTTCTTTATACCCTTTGTAACAATCTTTAGCAAATTTAAATACATACTGTTCTGTGCGATAGCTTTTTAGGTCTATACCTAAATCTATAAGAGTTTTTAATGCCGAAGGTTCTGTAAGAGGGTTTTCTTTAAGTTCGGTATAGGCTCTCTGAAAAATTTCAGTTTGGTTATCCTTATAATCATTCTTAATATTCCATTCTGGTTGGGTTGCTAAAAAGGAGATTACTTCTGTATTCTTACTAACTATAGCGGAATAAAAAGCACTCAAATACTCATATTCATCTTGTTTATAACCGCTTTTTAATAGAAGATTATAATTCTGTTTAACATGTTCTATGTTCGAATTTAAGGTTGCTTTATATAGTAACTCTTCAGAATTGTTTAATGCGGCTCCTTCGTTTATTAAAGTGACAACTTGACTATGCGTACCATTTTCTAAGGCTTCTGATAAATCATTAGACTTATTTTGCCCAATCATAATTTGACTCGCAAAAATTAATGCTATCAGAATATTTTTAAGTTGTCCTACTTTTTTAAAATTCATTTTGTTTGATTAATGAACTATTGCGCCGTATACAGCTTAAAATAACTACACTCACTAATAATCATATCATAGAAATCTGTAGATGAATACTCTTCTTTTAACGTTTTGAAGCTTTTATATTGGGGTAAATTAAATGTGTAATATTCATTCTGTTTTACCTCAAAAGTTTCTGAAGCGCCTACGTTATAAAAACGATTTAATTCGCACTTTGCCATTAAATATAAACACCGCGCATTTAGTTCCTTATCTGTAGAAAGGTCTATTGTATTTTGATAATAACCCATAGCTACAGTACTCATGTCAAAATAGTTTTTGTCATGTAGATATATGTTAGATAAATTATAGTTTTCTTTATTTTTAATTATCGCATCTGCTTCTTTAATTTGGTCATTGTACATGTAATTATAACTACCACCGTTTGTATTACTTGTTAATAAACCACGGTAATAACCAGTGTTAGATATATTGAAGTAATAATTGCCTAATAAATAGTTGGCTAATTTTACTTTCCACTGCTTTTCATCATGCCTTAATCTCTCTAAAGCAATCAAATTTTCTGCTAATTGTTTTCTGTTGAATTTAGCTGTAATAAAAGGAAATGCTTTATACACCTGATCCACCATAACTTCACTTTCTAAACAGTCAAAGCATTCCATTATGTTGTTACTGAATATTAGTGCTGGTATAGGTTTAGCACCTACATAGGTTTTGTTTTTATTAAAAAAAATTAACGCCATTTCTGGGTTCTTTTCGTATAAATAGAAAACACCTTTTTGATAGTTGATATAATCTAAATAATTTACATTTTCACTAGTATTTACTTTAAGCAAATACTTCTCATAATCACTTTTATCAGGTTTTAGATAAAACCTCTCTAAATCGTCTAAAAGTACTAATGATTGAATTTTGTTTGTTTTTTCTATAGTATTATGAACTAGAAAAGCTTTTGCAATTTTGCCATTATCAAAATAGGTATGGGCAATTTTATCTAAAATTAAGTACCGCCAATCGTTTTCATCATTCCATATACTATTGTCTTTTATTGGGTTGTTCAATAAGATTTTATTGATGTAGTTTTCATTTTCTGGGCTAATGGTTTTCCAACTAAAGACCTGGTAAACAATGCTCAATATTTTCTTTTGATCAGAGAATGTTTTGACTCCTTTTAATTTATTTTCAGCCGCAGTTATGTCTTTGTTTATAAACGAAAGGTATGAGCTTGATAATTTCCAAAAATCTTTATTTTTAATAGTAGCAGAAGTCATTTGTTGTTCAGCTATTTGTAATAAATTTTCATGTTTTTTATTTGCTAAATAGGGGAGTTCCTTTTTATGCTCATAGCTATCTGTTGACCAAACTTCGCGCTCTACATTACTTAAAGCACGCATAAAGAGAAGTTCTACTCGGGCATCATTTGCGTCTAGTTTAATGAATTTTTTAATGTTATTTACTTCATCTGAAAAATCTCGTAGACTACGAATTAGCAGTAAGTCTTTTTCATCTTCAATTCCTTTTGAATAATGAGACCCATCTACGTTTTTAAAAGTGCAAAAATTAAAACTATTATAAGACGATTTTTTTCTATCAATACTTTTGTTCAGCACTTTGGTAAAATAATATGCAGCAATGTCATAATTTCCTGAAGAGTAATGGCAACCTGCAACTTGGTCTAATATGTAAAAATATATTTCATTTTTAGGTACATTATTTTCAATCGTATTTTTAAAAAATACAATAGCATCACTATAATTTTTTGTGTAATGCAGTGCCCTAATTATTTGGTAATAATATCTTGCTTTTAGTTGTTCGTCGCTTATTGTACCTATTAGCGTATTAGCTTCGGCAACCAATTCTTGAGCATCTAACGTCTCATATTCTGACCTTAACAAAGCTGCATCATAGTCCCAAGTACTTACTGCGCTTCTATGAGAGAATACCTCACTACATTTTTGCGCAAACTCTAAATAGTTTTTGACATCTTTTTCTAAATTAGATTTTTTGTTTTTCCAATCAAAATCAGGATAATTATAAACCGCCTTTTCTATCTCTGAAGTAGTCCAGTTGGTAAGCATACTTTTCCAAAGTTGTACATTTCCTTTTGGGTAAACTTTTTTAGAGTTTTCATCATAGTAATAATGCTCTTCATAAAAATGGCTGTACTCATCGCGTAAAAAAGGATAAAATTCGTCTGCAGAAATATTAGTTTGTTTAAACAGATTATAAAAGCCACCATACCATTCTCCGCCACCACAAGCTAATAGTATAGAGGTGAAGAATAGCATAATACATGTAAATAAGTTCTTCATAATTGGTTGATTATTTTCTTTAAATTCAAGCTGTTTAAAGCATTATCATCTAAATGATAAAAGATGATATCATCAATATTCAACCTGCTATTTTTTATTGTTTTGTAGGATGTTATGATCTCTTTTTCAGAAAGTTCTTCTAATTTTAAGTTATACCCTTTACTTAAGTAAAACCCTTTATACAAGGTATCTTTTAGAATAGAAAAATTAGTCTCGTCTACTTTTTTAAAATGACTGTCATTCTCTAAAATAGCACGTTCTGTGTCTTTTATTATTTTAATTTTATTTGAGGTGTTCGAAACTATCGTTTGAGAAAAAAGTGGTAACCCAAGACTTAGTTTTAAAGGGTAACTGGTATCTGAATTTATATATTTTTGAACTATTCTGTTTTCTAAAATTGAATTCTCATTTCTACTTTTTAAGTCTCCAATATTGTATAGCATTAATGTTCCTGATTTTACTGGAGGAATGCCTGTTTGCTTTTGAAATTTTACTTGATGTAACCTAATAGTTGTAGATACTTCAAATTCATTATTCATTAGTTTTAAAAACTCAAAATAGGCATTCTTTGTAGTCTGTGTCCAATCACAATCTATTTGTATTGTGGTTAGTTTTTTTTGAAATTGCTTTTTGCTTATTTCATTTATTAATAGGGTAGTGCGCTCAGCTAAACCTTGAATATCAATTTCATCTTTAAATACATGATTTGTAATATATACCACGGGTACAATATCAAAATCATAATACGCCTTATCTACTTCTCTTAAAAGATATACTGGGTAAATACCATCATTTTGTGAATCATTTTCGTCTACCAAGTTAAGATCAAAATAATGTAAGTAGACCTTTTTGCTTTCTGCTAATGTTAATGCTTCTTTATATGCTTCGGTATATGTAGCTTTAGCTTTCCAATGGTAAAAAGAAATATTCTTGGCTTCATTGGTATAAGAACAACTATAGAAAAGTGCACTGAATATAAATAAGAAGAATATGATTATAAAATGTCGTGTTTTTATCACTTTAATTTGTTTTGCTAGTAGGTTTATTAAGTACTATTCTTCTCATTTTCAAAAGCCACTTCATGTTTATCTAGAGCACTAATTTTTCTCTATTCTTTTTTCCGGATAATTAATTCTAAATTATGACTAGAATTGCCGTATTCATAGTTTTTATCTTCCATAACAAATGTTACACGTTCTATATCTTTAGGTTCTTCTAGTATTTGAAAGGAATCATAATCTGCATTTTTGATTATTCTATTTCTATAAAATATGTGTTTATTGTCTTTAGAGTATTCATATTCAATTACTTGAAAAGAGTTTGCATTGGCATCTCTAATTAAATTACCTTCGTAATACACATGTTTTTTGTCTATTATATAACGATCTTTACACGTATTACAATCTAATACTTTTGCTGTTTTTGAGTCTACCCCTTTTAATATTGTGCTATAGTTACCAGCTACATGATACATCTGATTTTTATCTTCAGCTAATTGAAAATTTATAAATTTAAAGCTTGGACCATGACTTCCAGGTATTAGCTTATTCTTTTGATACACTCCATTTTTATCTGCTGTAAATAATCTTTGTTCGTGATTAATTACCCTAAAAGTAGAAACGTCTCTTTTACTTATTTTATGCCCTCTATAAAATATGTTTAGACTGTCTTTAGCATACTTTTTAGACAATTCAACCAATGTTTTGGGATCAGCTCCTTTTACATTAAAAAGTTCTACTTCTTTTTTTAAATAATAAGTGGTACCAGAACGATAGGTATCATGATACATTACCGAATCTTTTAACACTTCATAATTTACAAAACCTTTTTTTTGATTCTTAAGATATTTCAAGTCATCATCATTTGGAATACTATATTCTGTGCCATTTAGTATTTTTTTATTGTATTTTTCTAAGGTTATAGATTGCCACGAAAATTCACCAAACCACTTAAAGAAATACCTGTTGTCAATAAATTGATCATATTTTGTTACAATAGAATCTTTGTATCTAGCTATAGTATCATTAGCAGCTTGTTGGTAGGGAACACTTTTCTTTTCAACATAGTTTATGTAGACAGTATCTTCGCTAAAAAGAATATTCTTTGGCACTGCACTGCCTTTGTCTTGCCAGATTACTTCATTATCATTTATAGTAAATTGGTAGTTGTAACTATACGAACTACTGTACTCGTGATTTGAAAAAATACCTTTACGTGAGTCTGTTTTTTCTGTTTTCTGAACTGCCAGAAGTTTGTTTTTTGCTAGTTGCTTACTGGTTACATTGGTGTTTATTTCTGTTTTAGTGGTACAAGAAATAAATACGAGCAGTATTGTAATACTAAAATAATATTTCATTTTTTTGATTTAACTTATTCTAACCACTTTACAGCTCTTCTTCAATTTCTGAGCAATTAATTTATTACCAGTTTTAAAATATTCTTCATAGGTTTTGGGTTGATTAAGTACTTGTTTTAGTTTTAAGGTATTAGCTTCTTGTTATTTAATTTTATGATAGGTGCCAAAAACCCTATCCCAAATAACGGTATAGAACCCAAAATTGCTATTTGCATGCTGGTGGTGTGTTTTATGAAAAACGTGGTTGCCAAATAATAACGGTTGCTTTATGTTATTGGTATTTAAGTGACCAATAACTCCCAAAGCCCAGTTAAGAACAATAAATACCAAAAAGCTGTACACATTAAGCTGTATGAATAGAGCACAAGCGGTTAGAAGTAATCCGAAAAGTATAGATTCAGCAGGTGCCATTACATACAAACTGATGGCGTTAAAGTATTCATGAGAATGATGCGTATCATGAAATTTTTTAAAAGGCCATATAAAGTGAGACACTAAATGAAGTAGATACATTACCAAATCGAAAGCGAAAAACAATAGTGCAAAATCAAGAAAAAAATTGTCAGTTGTAGTAAATTGAATATTTCCATTTTTAAATAAGAAATAGCCAGGTATAGCCACCAAAATATTTGCAGTTACAATAATAAAGCTATTAAAAACGTCATGCTTTGTAAGCTTTAGAGTTGTATGGTTATAGACTTTAGACCATGTATAACTTATTATAATTGTACATAAATACATAAGAATGTTGGCGGCAATTAAGCCGCCCCAGAACATTTTTGTATTATCTAGTAAGTGCATTTTCTTTATTTTACCAAATCAAAGGCTCTATATCTTGCCAAATAACCCAACGGTTAGTTTCTTTTACATTCATATCTGTCACTAAGGTTTTGTCTCTTTCTGTTGCTGTTAAATCAAACTTTATGACATAACCTGAAAAAGTGCCAATAACCAAACTCTTTTTATCAGCAGAATAGTCCATACTCATAATAGTGCCACCAACATGTAAATAAGCTTTGTCTTTTGGGTCTTTAGGATTAGAATACCAGATGTACCCGTTGTTTGCACCTAGCAAGTAACCATCTTTAAAAGGGAGGATAGAGAAAATCCAAGCATTATCGTTCATAAGATCAAAACGTTCATCAAAATCTTGATACCACGAAGTGTTTGCTTCAATAGGTAGATGTTTTAAGTCCATACCAATTACACCACTTTGTTGATAATGACATGAACCCAAGGCAATGTGATTTAAAGTGTCATGAAAAGCTACGGTATGTGGGTATTCTGAACGTGCCTGAACTTTACCTGTTTTTTGAAAATGACCATCTTTTTCTTCTAAAATAAAATGTTCACTTGATTGAAAACCAGTAGCTATTTTAGTGTTGTCTGGAGATAAAGCAGCGTGGAAGTAATCTAAGTTTACTTCAAAAGTTTCACCTTCATCATATTCTTCATAGAAACTCTCTACAAAATGAGGAAGCATTTCTTGTGTTGGAAAAATGCATTCACTACCATGATCACCAACTATAAAAATACCGTTGGTAGTAGTTAGTAAAACTCGTTTGCCATCATTAAATACAGTAGCGCTAAGAACAATAAGACCTTCTTTTTTAAAATTTGCAACCTTTATATGCTCTGTTGCTTTTCCATATCCTTTTGGGTATTTGAAAATATGTATTGGTTCAGCATCCCAATCATTATATATCTGAACTTCTTTTTTAGTAATCTTAACTGCATATTCTTTATTCGCAGAAATTCCTATAGCACGTATACCTTTTTGCTTGGTTACTTTATCGTCTTCTAATAAATATACGTTACCGTCTTTTAAATAAATATTACCATCTGCACGAACTACAATTCTATCATCTTTTAGAACAATCAGTTGATTTATACTTCTAGAGATTCCATCATAAAATTGTTGGAATGGTTCATACGCCGGCGGAAATAATTCACGTAATTTTTTATGCTCACCATTCTTATTCAGCTCTATGGCTTTATGGTAAACTACCTCTGCCATGTCTGCTCTGGTTTCATTTGGTTCTTCAGGACCATCACCACCTTTGTAAATAGCATCTAAAAATGCATTTAGCTGATTTTTAAATTGTTCACCCTCTTTAGTCCATCTTTCTGATAAAACTGTTGTAGCATCTTTTTTGCTAAATAATCCCATAATTTCTTCTTTGTTGTAGTTAATTGAACTTCTAAGAAAAAGGATTATTGTTAAGTATATCTCACTAATTTGTATTCGTATCTATCTAATTTGTATTTGCTATTTTTTAGTATGAAAATTTAGTTTTAAGGACTATAAATCAATGCATTTACAATTAATCATTGATTTAAATTATGGTCTTGAAACAAGTTCTAAAACTTCTTCTTTGGTCAGACTTGTTTCCCACTCTAAACGTTCTCCTTTGTTGTATTTAAAATAGGTATAAGTGTTACTGTTATTATCATAACGTATTTGAACACCGTCGTAAAAATCTCTATTTAAGATTATTCCTGTTGCTACATGCTTATCATCTATATAAGAATGCATGGTCACTTCACCGTCAACAAACAGCTTTTCTGGATTAAGAAAGTCTTTGTACGTAAACTTCTTAATATGTTTTAAACTAGGGGATGCCTTTAATAGAATTCCTTCTTTTTTTAAGCTGATTACTAATTGAGAATCTACCAATGAATAATTAACATCATAACTAGCTTCATTGTAATTAATGTTGATAGCGGTAATTTTATTATCGTGAAATTCTATTATGCCGGCAGATACATCTACGTTAGAATATACTTCAACTCTTGCTTTCGTTTGTTCTTCATTTAAATAGGTGGCTCTGAACATCACCAAATCTGAATCTTTTTCAGTAACGATAAAACCGGTATCAGAATAGATAACCGTATTTCGTATTTTTTGATTTAGATCATCTTTGGTGATTATGGTTTTTAATAGCTTTCCGTTTTGGTATTCGTGAAAATGCAACCTATCTTCTGTATGCTCCATAAATCTACCTTCATGGGGTTTACCAGATTTATATTGCATAGAATCTACAACTGCAAGGGTTTCATAGTCATTAAAACCTACATACTGTGTACCTGAAATTATTCCATTTTCATAGTGGGTAAATGAGGCTAGAACAGATTCAAATTTGAAAAAGTCACCACTAAAAGGTTTGCCGTCTTTGTAATTTCCTTTTGCAATTTCTCCTTTTGGATTTTTTAGGCGTGGCCAAGATTCTGATATAATAATACCTTTGTCATATACAGCTTCTCTCTCTATTACTTCTTCTTGCCCAGTTTCTGTTATTTCTCTTTCAAGGCCTTGTTTTAGTTCTTTATTATAGATTGTGAACGTATGGTCATTTATAACTGTACCCTTAATAGGTTTCCCTTTTTTATAGATACAAGTGGTTTTCTTTTTTAAATCTTTTTCGTAGAACTCAATTAATCCGTGGCGTTCATTGTTTTTATAAGAACCACTAATGCTCAAATCTCTATTTTCTTCATCTTGCTCTATAAAAACACCTTCTTTTATTCCGTTTTTATAAGTAGTCATTTCACCACTATAAGATATGTAATGAACACCATTATATGGTAGTTCATTCTTAAAGGTAACGGCATAAGTTTTGCCATCTGCAATTATTGTTTGTGCACTAACAATTCCGTCTGTATAAGTGGTGTCACCAGTAAAAACAATGGTGTCATTTTCGTAATCAAACTCGAAATTTTCTCTTTTAACTGTAATTCCTTTTTCAAAGTGCGTTATCGTATAAGTGTCACAAACTTGACCTGTATAGGGCTCTCCCTTTTTATACATACACTTGCAGATTTCTCCGTCTAGGCGTTTACTTTTTACCATACCGGTAAGTAGGTCATTCTCATATTCTTGTTGCTCTAAAATCTCACCAACGCTGTTATATTGAGCAAATATGCCATGTTTTTCACCATTTTTAAAAGAAGAAAAAAGCATATTATACGGATCATAGAAAGTTCCGTTCCAAGGTTTATGGTCTTTGTAGATTCCTTTTGCCAATTCTTTTCCATCCTTTAAATAATATGCGCTTTCACCGTTTTTGTCATAATTCTGAATATGTTCATATGATTTCACCTGCTCCAAATTATCGGAATAATACAAAGTTTGCTTGCCTTCTAATCTTCCTTCTTTGTAGCTAGAAATACTGTTAACATAATTATCTATAAACTGACCATTCCAATGTTCACCATCTTTATTTATACCTCTGGTCACTTCTATTTTTTTTCGAGAGTATCCTATTTCCTCACCTTCTAATTTTCCGTTGGCATATGTTTTTAAACTGGCATAGCTAAAAACGGTACCGCTGTGCGGTTTGCCATTCTTGTAATCAGCTTTTGAAAGTAGGTTTTCTTTAGCATCGAATACAGCATACTCACCATGCATTTCTCCATTTTTGAAATGCATGTAATCTTCTATACTTTTTGCATCATCTTCCTTATTTATAAAAAAAGAGGCTAACATTCCTTCTTTAATACTGCCATTTACATAACGATTTTCACCTATTTCTTTTCCTTTTTTATCATAATATCTAGTGATACTAATACTATCGTTTTGTTGTGTTTTTTTCTGGGCAATTTGATTGGAGTTTTCATAAAACATTTGTTGTCCAATACGATTGCCTTCTTTGTAAATAGGAATAAACCCATTAAAACAACAAGGATGAATAAAAGTGCCTTCCCAGCCATGACCATTTTTATATTCCCCTTTTGCTCTTAAAAATCCGTTTTGGGAATACACGATAGATTCTCCGTTAAGTATGCCATTAGAGTAATATCTACTTTCAGAAAGCTGACCATTTTTATGATACCATCTAATTTTTTCCTCTAGAGTTTCATCTTCAATGTTAGACCAATAACCATCCATTTGAATATTGCCGCCAATGAAATAGTCTTTCACATGATATAAATTCCCTTCTTTTTCTAGCGGAAGCGGTCTAAAAAAGGATGCATTTTCTTTTTCAGTTCTATGCCAATCTGCGTCAAAATAGAGTGTGTCTTTCTGTGCGGATATTTGGACTGTAGCAACTAAAAAGAGTAGGGGAAGTATGTTTTTCATTATAGTTATTGCTTGGTGTTAATTAGTTGTACTAATTGCTGCTTGGTTATGTTTTTTTGATCTTCAACCAATTCGCCTTTCTTATACAAGTTATAGTTATAGCTGCCATTTTTATTTATGTTAGTTGTAACGCCGTTGTACTCCCTACCTTCTTTGTACATACATGTAGCAATAGGTGTTTCTTCTCCATCGAAATAAAAACTTGCCGGACCATCACCAAAATAAAATAATCGAAGCCAATCTTGAACATCACTAGGTTTTATAGTAGTCATAGGTTTAAGAGTGCTTTCAAACTTTATAATCATATTTTCTAAGTCAAAAACTAGCGCTATTTTATTTAGGGCAATACTTTCTATGGTAACGTTTGTGTCATATTCCTTAAATGAAAATGAAGCATTAGAAATACCTTTCTCTGAGAATGAAAATCTGCCCATTTCATTTCCATTACCGGTAATAATTGCGGTTCCTTCACTAGGGTCGTTATCTGTATAAATTACTTCGGTAGAATAGCTTGTTATGTCTCTAGAAGGTCTTTCCTTAGAGGTTTTATAGCCTTTGTCAGTATACCTAACTATAGCATCTGGTTTTTTGCTTAGTCCCCATGTATAAATATTAGTCTGTACTAAATTTCCATTTTCATAATGATGCTCTAGGGTATCGCTATTGTATACTTCAAGTAGATTGCCCTGAAATGGTTTTCCGTCTTTATAGCTTACACTATCTAGTACCACCCGCATATTAGAACCCATGGTAGTAAAATATTCCATGCCTGATTTTTGACCATTTTCATAATGACTTACAGATTGATAGCTACTTTTCGTTTCTGTATCTGGTAGGTTAATAGCTAGTGTGGTTAAAAAATCTCCCGAAAAAGGCATGTTGTTTTTATAGGTGCCTTTGAGGCTAACTTTATCTTTAAAAGGGAGGAAAATTGTTTTAATTAAAATTTTTCCATTTTTATATTGAGTAACCTCTTCTATTGAATTTTTGTTAAAATTAACCACAGTTTCATCCCCATTTTTCTTACCTTTTTTATAGTGCGTAAGTGTGTATTTCTCAGGGAAATAGTTCTTGTCAATTTTTTCTAATATGGCAAAACTACCTTCAAACGGACCGTCTGTTTTATAGACACCTTCAGCAATTAATTCCTCGTTACAATAGAATTTTCCTTGTTGAAGTTTATTGTCTTTGTACTCATAGATAGCCTTAAATTTCTGAGCAATATATTCCTCTTTTAATTGTGCGCCTTCGTTATAGGTTTTTCTCGTATAACTGGTTCCGCCAGAATATTCATAAAATACGCCCGTAAAAGGTTTGTTGTTTTGGTACTGTCCTTCGGCAATTAATTTACTTTCTTCAAAATATTGAATTTGACCATGTAACTTACCTTCTTTATAGTTTCTGCTAATACTATCAAAAGGTGAATTATAAGCTCCATAAGCACGCATAGGAGTTTCTAATCCGTTTTTAAGTCCGTTTTTATAGGATACAATGGTGTCTTTGTAAATTGCAGTACCATCAATTGGTTTTCCATTTTGGTACGTACAGAATGTACTGGCCTTACTTTGTAAATTCTCGAATTCTATTTTTCCGTCATAAACGCCTTGGTTATAATTACCAGATGCGATATAATCCTTGTACTTCTTATTAATTTGAAAAGGACCTTCTTTTGTGCCATTTTTAAAAGTGGTTAAGCTACCCGATATACGATTATAATCTTGACCAGAATATGCCTTGCCATTTTTATAAATTAACTCGTATGCTTCTCCGTTTAGGTTGACGAGTTTTTTAGTTTTCTCTTTCTCTTTAAAAAACTGAATTTCTATTTTTTCATCTTGATTTTCAGAATTGTAGGAGGTTAACGTTACTAATTGACCATCTACATACTTATAAACATCATAACCTTTACATTCCTCTCCATTAAAAGGTTCTTGCTCTTTATACTCACACTCACATGCCTTATTCTCAAAAAGCCCTGTACTCATTACCCTGCCAGAAACCTTTCCATTAACATATTCACGTACTGAAATTATTTTACCTTGATCATTAAAAGTGGTGAGCGGACCATAAAAGCCTCCATCTTTATAAGTGGCGATTTTGCGCGTATATTCATTGTAAAATGAACCATTATAGGACATTCCCGCTTTATTGATGCCTCTTGCTTTTTCTTTTCCATCTTCATAATAAGAAACTTCTTCGCCTTCTTTTATGCCATTAACAACAGCATAAGATTGCTTTTTCTGCGTGAAATTTAAATCGTAGTAAGAAGTTGTAATGCCATCATTTCTGCCATTCTTATAGGTGGTTTTTTCTGTTTGGGTATTGGTGAATTCACCATTAAATCGTTTTCCGTTCTTATTAATTCCTGTGGTGGCTATTGTGCCATTATCTGCATAGCTAATTTCTTCGCCATTCAATACACCATTGGTATAGGTTTGTAGCAAACGGTAAACAATAAAACTACCTGAGTAAGGCTCATTGTTCTTATAAGTGCCTTTAGAGCTAACAAGCCCCCCTTCCTTATAAATGGTATTTGCACCTTCTAAAACGCCATTTTTGTATTCTGATTCTATAGATTTTGTTCCGTCTTCAAAATACCAAGTAACTTTGCCGTGTAGGGTCTCATTTTCTAAGTTAGACCAGTACCCTTGCATCTGCAGATTGCCACTTATATAATAGTCTTCTACTTTATATAAATCACCTTCTTTCTCTAATGGGACCAGTCTAAAAAAAGCAGCATTGTTTTTATCTGTTTGATTCCACTTCGAATTAAAATAAAGAGTGTCTTTTTGGGCACATAATTTAGAAGCTACTAAGAGCAAAAGCAGTAAGAGTACTATTTTATAGTTTCTCATTTTTATTTTTTATTTCTTGATGTTTTAGATTCGATTAAGGCTTGGTTTTTAAACAAAAAAGATCTGTTTACTTTTAGCAAGTCTTATATGCTTTTTTGATGAAATCAATAACCATTGGGCTTCCAACACAATCGCCGTAAGCTTCTAAATAGACATCAGATGGATTATTACTAATTAACCAATCACCAGTTTCATTATGTTTTCTTAGAATGCCTTCATCTAAAATATCTCCTTTTTCTGCTGTCATAGATGGGTTGTCTTCTGATAATATTTTAATGGAATTCCCTTTAATTACAACACGTACTTTTTCACTCATGGTTTGTTCTTGATACTCTGCATAAGATATGTCATAAATGTATTCTCCATCAGCAGGAATTTCTTCATGCTTTACCTCTAACTCATTTACTATATCGTTTAGACCATCTTCAAATTGCTGTCTTTGTCCTTTGAATGCATTTGGAGCTACATCCGTTTTTTGCACTGGTCTTCTGAGCCTATCTTGTTGCTTCTCTCTAGATGAAATAGGCTGGTGTTCTTTTAGGTGTATTGCTGTTTTATACAAATTGTCTCTATCTAAAATCAAAATATCACCGTCCATAGCCTGAATTCCATATGACTCACCAGAAAATAGCACCTCTTCATTTTCTGATGTCAAGAAAGGTTTAATCGTGGCATCTTCTATATTAAATTCATAAACAAAGGTATCTCTGTAATAATCTGAAGATATACTTGTTGTAATTAATGCAGATTTTTGGGTAAAAAGAATATCGGAAATGTTGGCTTTATGTCCGTCACCGTCTTGCGGCATGTCAATTTTACGCCATTCTTTTCCACCATTCTCTGTATAGAATAAATCGCCTCCTAGACCGCCTATTAAGCCAGTATTTTGGTTTAAGAATGCAATAGAGTTGAGGTTTACATAATCTTCACCGTCTGTCTCAAACAGTAGTTGCCAAATTAAACCGCCATTAGTACTTTTATAGCTTCTACCAGAAAAAGTTACTACGATTATTTCCTTTTCTGAAAACGCAATAAAGTCTGAAATTCCTTCTGTTTCTTTTTCTAAGCCTTTGTGTTCAATAGTAGCCCAAGTTTTACCTGCATCTACGGTTTTTAGAATGACAGCAAAACTTTCGTCTTCTCCATTGATATATCCATAACCGGTAATAAAACCAACTTGCTCGTTAACAAAGCGTATTTTGTAATATTTGTTAAAGAAATAACCTCTTTTTTCATAGAGATCTTTTGTATTAAATACACTCCATTTTTCTCCTAAATCTGGTGTGCTAAAAATATATTCGCTATCACCTATAACAAAGATGTTGTCACCTGAAAATGCTGCAGAATAAAACGGATTACCGAATCTAGAAAAACGATTTTCTAACCACGTTTTACCGCAATCTTTGGTAATTCTTGTTATTAATCCTGCGCCACCAACGATTACCCCAATATCTTTGTTTTTAAAAGACATACCATTATACATATGAAACCCTGTTTCTTCTATATGATGTAAAACAGAAACATTTTGGTTGGTTGAAGCATTTAAAAAGCTTGTTCCTTTTTGGGTAATGGTATCTTTAGTTACAAACTCATTGTCTAGAACTAATTCTACCTTGTTAAAGCCAGTAAGTGGTTTTTCTTCTTGATTGTTTTGCCCTTTACAAGAGTGTAGAACAACTAGTAATGTAAGCATTAGGAACTGTACTATTTTCATATTATTTTTTATTTATAAAACAACAGTTAGCGGTATAACCTAATTTTTTTGTTCGGTTATAATTATAGAAAAAAACTGAATTAGTATGGTTATATGAGGTTCTCATAGCACTTATTCTTCTTTTTTCATCATCAATTGAACTAATGCGACTAAGGCTGCACCCATAAGACCTACAATCATAAACGGAAAGAATAAAATATCCACGATTTTTTTAAAAACAGATTTATTATTTTTTTTCTTTCTTTTAATAACCTTGACTCCAAGGTCATCTAAAGCATCTTCGGCTTCCTCACATTTTGTTTCGTAAAATTCCCAATCATCTATATCTTGTAAGTAGTCTACCGTTTTTTGAAATGCTTTGGCAGCTTTATCCTTTTGGTCTGTGGCATTGTAGCAAAGACCTAAATAATAAGCTACTAAACCTACTTCTTTAGGTTCTTGTTCTTGTATTATTTCCTGTTCAAGAAACCATTCCATTTCTGGTATATATTTATCATATGCTTTTTCTTCTGTTACAGCATATTCATAAAATATTTTCCCTGAAAATATTACATAATGGGCAGCATCTTTAGCCCCTTGTCCTATCTTGTTATAAAGTTTTTTTGCCTTAAAATAATTTGCTTCTGCATTTTCCAGGTCTTTTAAACCAACATAACATTTTACTAAGCGTAAAAAGTATTTTTGTCTCTCGTTTATACTTAACTCTTTGCCATATTGCTTAAAAACTGTTTGTGTACTTTCTATTGATTTTTGATAATTTTCACCTTCAAAATAATCATAAGATGCATTTTCAATATTTTCCATAAATGGACTCATTTGAAAACCTTCTATGTGAATACTTCCCGCTTTGTCATACAGCAGTTCTTTCTCTTTGTCATATTTAAGAGTCTCAGCATAATTACCCAATGCATTTGCATAATTATTACATAGCATGGCAAATAAATGGGGTTGGTTGTTGAGGGTGTCTCCTTTACCAAATAGCAGGTAATCTTTATATTGTTGATAGCCTACTTCGCCATACTGTATTGCTATTTGGGCTATTTTTTTCTTCTTCTTGTTTTTTTTGGTTTTATTGTATAGAATAGAAAAAGTGGATAATGTATTGTACATATGTACAGAAGGACCGGAAAATTTAAAAGGAAGACTTAAAAAATCATTATTAGATTTTTTTGCCGCTTTTTTAACTCTATCTAAGTCGGTATAAGCAGTATGGTTTTCGCAATTAAAAAGAAGTTTAAAAGCTTCATATGCCTTTACATAGTTTTTTGTATCAAAGTAATGTGTATTTGCAATAGCAGTTACTAATAATGCATTGTTTGGATAAATTTCTAACCACTTTTCAACTTCTGGATAATACTTTTCGTAAAAATCTAGTTTATCCGTTATTTTAAAATGATTTTTTTCATTTCTAATAATATTAAATAATAAGCCCAGTAATTGTGGATGCTTATCTAGCTTTTTAGCATCGTACATTTCTTTTAGTTTGATGCCGTATTGCAATCGATAACCATCTTCGCTATCAAAAGACCAAGTGTAATGTGTTAGTAGAATTTCTTCTGCAATCTTATAATTTTCTTTTTCTAAATGTTTTAAGCCTACAAAGCCATTGTTATAAAAAAACGGATATTTTTTATAAGCTTTATACCATAGGTCTAAGGCAACATCTGTTTGCTTATTATTATGCTTTAAAAGTGCTAATTTATCTAGTAACTCACTTTCTTTTTCATCCTTTATATAACGTTTCTTATAAAGAGTTTGTATTTCTACCAATTGCTCCTCAATAACTTCAGCTGCTTTATCTGGCATTGAAAGCGAATCATTATAGACCCAGAAAAGCCAATCATAACCAACCATTTTATCTTGTTTAAAGTGGTCGTTTTCTATTATAAAAGTTGCGTCCTCTATAATTTGAGATGTGTTTTCAAAAATATCAGTATTTAAACGCATACGCAGCGTTAGCATATCAATATCAAAAGGGTTTTGTTTTAATATTTCTTTGATAATTGCCAAAGCCTCAAAACCTAGTTCTTGCTGATTAGCATCTTGGTTATCTAACTTATCTAGTATGTTCTCTAATTCCTTATTCATATGCTACTAATTAATCTCATATATTAATACACATCTAATCCCGAAAAATATATTTCTGTTATAGCGGTATCATCGTATTTATCACCTTTGTAAACACTTATGATTTCAAACCTTATTGTATCTCCTGATTCTATTTCTTTATTATAAGATTTGAATGTGTTACCATTCTCATCTTTGTATTTATACCAACTTGTACCATCGTCATTATAGCCGCGGTATGTTATTTCAAAACCTATTGTTGGTATTTCATAAACCTGCTCTGCATACACATCTCTAAGATTTAAAATGGCAAATTCTGTATCGTTTACACATACTTTTAATTGCCTTACTCGGGAGTTATTTTTCCAGGTAGTCTTGTCTTTGATATATCCATTTGCAATCTTAATAGTTGTAATACGTGGATGCTGCGCAGGGAAGCTAAACTCAACATATTCACCAATTCCATCTCCTTCAACACCCTCAACCCATGCTGTGGCATAACTCAAGTCACTTATACTAGAGTAGTCGTATAAATTGCCATTTTGCGGTTGTAAAGCAGATGATACTTTGCAGAACGCAGTAGTATCATCTAAATGGCTTATGTTATATCCTTCATCTGTCCAATCATCGCCGCAAACAATACTCCACATGTTTTCACATGCTTCACTGTAACCTAACGCTCCACATTTGCTTGTCAATTTATTTCTTTCGTCTTCATCATAATTGTTCCAAACGGTCATATCTGTGAATAATGATTCACATGTAGACCATAATTCTTTTTTATCTTCAAAATTATATGCTGTTTCTATTCTAGGCTCAAGAGTAGGTGGCTCTTGAGTAAATACTGATAATTGAACGATAAAGTATATCGAGAAGAAAAGTAGTATGGTTCTTTTCATTACTAATTGGTTTTTAGAATGGTTTATTAATAAATAGGGGTTTCTACTTTAATATTCTTCCTTTATTTCTCCATTTTTTAATAGGTGTAAAAGAGGTTTTGAATCTTCTTTTTTAAGGTCGATTTTATAAAACTCATTACCGCGGTTTATAGTGGTGTCAGGGAAAATGCCACCTTTAGTAATGTACTTTGTTATAGCTTCTTTATCAGACTCATGTAAAGGCTCTTGTAATCTTTTTTTGCCATCACTAATAATGATGTCTCCTTCTAATACCAATGGAGTTTTAGCCAAGCGTTTTCTCATATAATAAAATCGATTATTATCCATAATAAATTCATTATAGCCTTCAGAAACTTCTCCTGAATATAGTTCTACCGTATTAAAAGCGGGAGTTTCACGTAACTGGCTAGCGGTTAGGTTAACCTTTATATCTTTTATGGTTTTACTCTTAAACTTAATTGAAACTTCTTCAAAACTACCTGTGACTTCTGGGTTTGTGACCCACTCTTGATCTACCTTGAAAAATACTTTTTCTCTGTGATGTTCAGGACTTATGTAATTAATGGATATGGAGTCTTTTAACTGGTTATTATGCCTTGCATATAAAATATAAGGTTGTACTAACTCTTTGTTTGGCTGTAATTTTATTTCATTGCCCTCTATGCTATAGGTGCCATAAACTTCTAAATCTACACTCCCAAAAATGGCATAGTAATGAAATAGATTATTGTCTAATAGGTATAGTTTAGTCGGCATTTCCATCTGGGACAAATCATAAAAACCTTCTAAAGTTTTGGAGTTATTTATTGAATTTTCTTGTGATTGCTGCCCAACCATTATTTGAAGACATAAGAAGTATATAACTAGTACGTATTTCATGTATTTGCAATAATTGGATTTGCGGTTCTAATTTGATGGTGTTAAAAGTGCCATGTACCTATAACAAATAAAGCTGAATAAAATTATTCAGCCTTATTCTTACTTATAGTAAATAGATAGTGTGTAATCTCTTAAAAATCAATATCATCGCTTAAGTTAGCGCTCTGGTCTTGGTACATCTCATTAAAGTGTGCTTCCCACTTTTCAGTTAGTCTTCCTTGTTTTTTCATAAGTTTCTGAATTTTACCAGAATTAGGATCTTCTTGCATGGCTTTTTGAATTCGCCCGCCCCAGTGCATACCTAATTGAGAAAATTGGGTAATAGAAATGCCATATTCTTTTTGAAAATCTATATCAATACCTACATCTTGAGCTATAGCAAAATGCCTTTCCATTTTAATATGATCGCTCCACTTAGGATATTTTGCCAGAGCTACCTCAGGACCTTCTGCTCCGCCTTCAGCATTGGCAAACTTACCTTGTTTTGGATTCATAAAAACTTCACCAAAAAACTTCATATCGTCATGACTTAATTCTGCCATTTTACCATTCCATTGGTTTTTAGTGTCTTCCCATACTGGCAACTCTATACCTAGAATTTCACAAATTTTTTCGGTAGGCATACCTGCTGCCATATTTGCTGATGCACAGGCATAGTCTCTAAAAGTTACTCCGTTAATTTCCATATTTGGTTGGTTTTAATTGTTATATAGATCGCTCCTCTTTTTATTGTCATAGAAATAGAGGTTCATTTTTACACTTACATCGTGTTTAATGTTCTCTTGGTATTCTGGTAAGTAGGAGGCTCTTTCTGTAAAATAATTTGTCCAGAAAGTATTTTCTTTAATTTCCCAATTATCATAGGCTTTTGCTAAAGGTGTTTTATCATCACCCTTGTTTAAACTGCGAAAACTTTGGCAATGTTTATGAGCTGCATTTTTTTCATCCCACTCTTTCAATACTTTGTGTTTAGCTATGTTATCTACCACCCAACGTATTTCGGTGATTTTGTCACTAGGTACAAAGGTGTTTACCGTATTACAATAGCCACAGCCTACATAATGTGATCTAAAAATGTCTTTTTTAACCTCTAGTTTACCACTGCATTGCGAACAATGAAAATCTTCATTTAATAATTGAATAGCATGGTTGTAAAATTCTTGAGCAATTTTGCCTTCGAGTTCAATCTCAAACCGCTCTATTCTAGTGCTAAATGAATACGATAATTCTGTTCCTTTTTGGTCTTGGTCAATAATATCCCACCGTTCAACATAATCTAACATTTGTGGTTGTACTTTATCATCAAACGTTTGCTCTATTTTGTCCCCTAAAGCCTCTAACTGAGATTTGATTCCGCTCCATGCAGTCATATTTGCAGACATGTCATAGTTGTTTGCTTCTAAATTGTCTATTACAGCTTCTTCTGCATGTACTAAAGACTCGTTGAAACGTGTTTCCATTTTTGCTAGAAATGTATCCCACTTCTCAACCAAGGCATGGTATTCTGGCTGGTTTTTTCTTTCTTCTTTACTATCTTTCTTAGAAAATCCAAACATTATATATCGGTTTTAATCTCGTTGTCAATATCCATAAACTTAAAGTCGCAATAATCACAAGTAGTTAAATTGGTGTCTTTAGGTCTTGCGGCGCCACAATTTTCACACTTTCTAGAACTGGTTTCAGAAGTTGTATTCGTTCCCCAATCTTTCTGGGTTTCGTTGGCGTTTTTTACTATTTTTTTAAAAGGATTTGACATATCGGTATAAATATATCGTATAGTTATACCTGATATTATACCGAGTTGACAAACGTGGTAGTTTAGTTTGTATTCGATACTTTTAAGTGCAATAAGTAGTGCACTAGAAGTGTTTTACCAATATTTAGACTGGTATTTTTTATGTGTGATTTAAGTACTTTTATTCTAGTAGTATTTTCCTTCTTCACATTTATTTCTATTCCAATGCTGTTTTAGAAAAGCGTTAAAGCTTGGTTTTTGTTCTAAATTGGAGCTAGCTTCATATTTGCCGCCATACGCATTTTCATTACCGCACATAAGCATGGTTTCTCCTCTAAAGGCGTATTTCGTATTTTCTTCGAACATGATGATTTTCATGATGCCGGGATCCATTCCTCCACGGCACATTAATACATAGGGTATAGCTATTTCAGTAATACCGTCTTGGTCCAAATCTGTAACTGTAGTTGCTTTTGGTATAAAGCCAATAAACCAATCTACCCCATAACACTCTATATAATCGTATACCCGCCACTTCTTTTTATACTCTTGTTCAGTATTACTTTTTGTAAACAAATAGGCATAGAGTTCAGCTTTGTCCTGAAGCATATAATCTGTACTATCTTTTTCATAGTCCAACCAAGTAAAGTTCCCTGTTACCGTTTGTATTAGAATATTCTCACCCGTAGCATCTGTCCATTTTAGGGCTTCAACAACGGTGCCTTTAAAATCTAATGATTTTGGAATTTCATTATAGTTTATGCTATCAATTTTTATTTCTTTGCTAGAATTCTCTCTATCCCAAATGCCCAACCAAACATCGGGTTCTAATGCTCTAAATTTTTCTATGTTTTCTTTACTTTGTGCAAAGGAGAAGCTGGTTACTATTAGGATTAAGAGTGTTGTAAAGGTTTTCATTTTTTCTGTTAAAAGGAGATTGTGTTTTGTTGGTTGAGCAGGGTAAAAAGCTGTATAGTTTAAGTTGCAAAGAGCTAGTTAAATTATTACTTCTTTTTAATATAGCTAATATTTGTTTCGAGTTTCTTTTACTTCTCTATTCCATTCTATTTAATTCGGTAGCTCCTGCTATTGCACCAATCGATTCAAAGACTTCATCTTGGTCTTGAGTATCTGTCCAGCCCATTTTTGATAATTCTGAACGTACTTGATGTTCTGTTTTTTCTTTCACGAAATGATAATAGGCGAAATCAACAACCTCTGGTGGTATTCTTTCCAATTGATAGGCCGTTAAGCCTGAAGCAAGCCTTAAGACACCAATGAAATATGTAATTACTAATTGTACAATCCAACTTATTAATAAACCGATCCAACCTGTATTTGTGTTTTTTATCGTTAAACCAGCATTAAACCTGACTTGTAAAAATTCCCAAAAGCTAAATGATTGAAAGTTGTTTTCGTTTAAGATTATTTGGTATTGAAAATATTGATTTGATACATAGGTGATCACTATCATTGCTATAAGTAAATAATGTAAATGATCATAAAAAGTATAATTACTTAATTTGATGAGTTGGGTAAGTACATAACCTAGAATAATTGCAACGACAACTTCAAAAACCCCAATAATGTATATTCCTTTTACAGAAAGAAATGCTACAATAGCACCTACTATAAGCGCTGTAATTAAACCGCCAACAACCGGAATCCAAATCTGAGGTTTTTTTCGGCTTTTTGGTTTTGGTAAATTTTCTGGAATTATGTAGTCATCCCAATTATTTGCTTTTTCAATTTCCTTTTCAAGTTCAGCTAAAGTTTCATGATCAAATTCGTTTTCTGTTTGTTGAAATGCATGAATGAATAATTTAACCCTTTTAGAGTTTCTACCATTGTCCCAAATTTCGTTGCCGAGAGAGATACTTTTAACAGTTAATTTGCCATTTTCAAAAGAAACATTGATTTTTTCGGTCCATCTGTTCCAATCTCCTTTTCTTTTTGCTTCAGCATTTCTTTCATCATGGTAAACAATATCCCAACCTAATTTTTCAAAAGTTTTATTTACAATAGGTATAATCACTGTTTTGTTTAAACCAGTTTTTATTTCCTCTTCAAATTTTGGAGTCCAATTAACGCTATGCTTTTTCTTGATAGACGCCTCGTATTGTTTAAGATCTTCGTTCATTTGATTGGCAGTATTGTATTCGTACTTTTTATTCGGTAATTATTTTGCTGTAAATATTCCCTTTCCAGTATAACTGATTATCTGTTTCTAAAATATTTATAAACTTAAAATCAAACACAGCTTTTATAATTCCGCTTTCATATAGTGCTTCGTCTATTTTAATAGTTCCGCTTTTTAAAGGGAAAGTATTAATCCCTAAATCTCTTATACTGTTGAAATAGACAGAAGCAGTACAAGAGTCGTTTTTTAGTTCTATAATTAAATTGCTGTGTGTAGAAACGTTGCTTTGAGATTCTCCTTTTATAGTTCCATTCTTTAGTTTCTTGAACTCAATATAATTTGTACCTGAATATTCATACATTCTATTTTCTGACTTTAATGAATGGTATACGTGAGTAGTATCTATTATCTTATAAAATGCTTGTAACGAATCTTTGTAAATTTTACCGGTATTATCTTTCATTCTGTCAATTGCTACAGGGCAACTGCCGTCGCAGCTTAATTGACCATGACTGTTTTTATAAACTCCTTCTTTATAACTCCAATTTTCTTTAAAAGAAAAGTCTCCTTTTAATTCTGACGTCCATTCAATATTGATGGTATTATTAGAATCAATTTCCTTTTCAATTGTTTTGCAAGAGAGTGCTGTTAAAAGAAGTAATAGTATGATAGAGAGTTTGTTTTTCATTTTAGTTTTTACTTATTCTGTTTAATCATTAAATATGTTACTCTTCCTGAATACATTAGAAAAGGTATGCCAGAACAGAATGAAATTATAAATAGGGATTCATAAAACCAATCACCAATTGTTAGTACTCCAAATGAAATTAAGAGTAGTATTATCCCTTGTATAACTAATATATTTTTGATTAGAATTGACTTTGAAAAAAGACTTACTATCAATACTATTTTTCCAATCATCGATATTGAGCCAGTTATTAAAAATCGACTTTCATATTCGTTGGTTAAGTTTAGTTCAAATCCATTCTTTATTATAGACGGAATACTTACTAAGTCCAACATGAGCATTATTCCCATACCATGTCCAGCAGCAATGACGATTATAGAATGAAATATTATAGTTAATATTTTAGCTTTTTTTACCAATCAAAAATAATTTTAATTTAAATGTTGCGCTTTCTCAATAACGCTTGCAATTCATCATTTTTAGTAGAGTTGCTAACTATTCGATAAATAAAATAGATAGGAAATATTAACGGAATAAGAACTGTATAATTTTTCCCGTAAATTGAAGAAACAATTCCGATAGCTATTATGCTAGCAAGAAACCCAATTACAAATGCATTAATAATTTTAGACTTTTTTAGTTTCTTTTTTTCAACTTTTAATTCTTCATCTGTTAGTTCAGATAGATTCTTTTTATTCATTACTGGTGTGTTTGACTATTGTTAATTGCAGTATTTTCATCTTTGTAAAGTTTATTGACTTTTGGTTGAATAATCCACACGCCAATAAAATAAAACCATAAGAGAAAAAACTCTCCGGCAAAATCTCCAAAGTCTACTTTCCTTTTAAATTCGGCAGTTTTAATTGTTTTGGCCACAAAATACATGGAGTAAAATATACAGAACATGGAGAATAAATGGAGCAGTACAATAATGTACAAAGGCCAACCGATAAGTGAGAAACTATTAATTTCAGTTCCAGAAAATAGTCCGGCCATTAAAAGCATTATAGATATGATATAGATAAGGGGTATGAAGAATAAAATTTTAAATTTTTCAACCTTCATTTTAATTTCTGAAGGAATATTTTTTTGAAGTCCGATTGCGATAGACCAAAACCAATCGAAAAACATGATGACATATAAAATCATTATATACGGGAAGAAGTCAAAATAAAAGATGTTGTCGTTTAGAACTTCAGTTACACCAGTTCCACTTTCTGAAATCGGACTCGGATGTGTTTGTGGTCCAAATAACTGAGACACAATAAATAGTTGGTAAATTAACGGAATACCCAACATTAAAATGAATAGTTGCCAATGTTTTGCTTTTAGATAGAAGTTAATCATATGTTCTTTTTACATTTATTATTGCGATTGCAATTCCCGTTGTAAGTTCTGTTTAGCTTGTGTTTCAAACTTGTTATAAAAAAAGTCAGTTTTAAATATTCTGTCCATCGACAAAAAATGATTTAGAACTTTTTTACGCCCAGGATTATAAATGAATGCGGGATAGATAGCATATTCCTTTCTAACATTTTTGTAGTATAGATCGTATGTTTCCCAACTTTGACCTAATACAGAAAGGTCGGCATCTGTAAAATAGTTAGTATCGCTGTCGATTGATTTATGGTGCGATTTGGTAGTTGAAATTTGTTTTTTGCATTGATTAATAATGTCGCTAGAAACAGAAATCTCTTTCATACGTTTTTCCGCGAGTTCAGCACTTTTTTCTTCGTTGTCTGATTTTGTAGAATTGTAAATTATGTCGTGGTAATAGAGTGTGAATAAAATCGTTTCCCAGTTCTTTATTTCTCCCTTTACAATAGTTAGCTGAGATAATAAATTGTCAAGATGTTGTAATGTATGATAATGTCTTTTTTTGCCAGAGTAGTTTTTCTCTATTTCTGTCCATAGAACATTTATCAAACGCTCATCGCCTGTATATTTTAGCAGAAGTGCTGTGAATGTTTCTTTTAGCATGAGAGTTCTTTAATAACAACCAACACAAAAACATGTGCAGCGGTATTATCACCAAAGAAAGATACAATTTTCAATTAAAGCCAAATCAAAAGATTTGGTGGACTTTATAAAAACACACTAAACTTTGACTTAAACACCAAAACCCGTATTGATTTTAGCCATTGTTGGTAGTAGTTATTTATTTTGTCAAATAAGATGTGTTTGTTTATCAGATAGTTGATGGTTTTTAGTTTTGTAACTATCAAATAACCATCAAATAAGAATTATGCCCAAAAAGGTATGTATTTTTTATACTTTCTTGAGTTACTTTCTGGATCATCTTCTTTTATAACATTTTCTTTTAGTGCTTCTTTAATTATTCTTGATGCAATTGCGGCATTCTTACTTTCTATCATAAACCTATCTCGTAAAGATTGATTGGTCATTTTATCATTAGAGACATATTTTAAACAACAATGCTGATAACAAGCTCTTATTTTGTCTTTTTTATCCATTTGATTTAGAGTCTTGTAGGAGTACATTATAACTTTTGTGTGCTTTTCTTGAATTAAAATATCAGGAGCTGGTAATTGATACATTTCATTATAGAAAATTACTTTATCAATTCCGCTTCCTTTCTCTTCACAAATACCTAACCTCCTCATTAAATCTGCGAGCGCGTCATTTCTTGATTGATATTCATCAATAAAGCGTTCAGGTGTAATAAGAGGTATTCCTGGATTAGTAATTTCAATCCTATCAGAAAATATTTCAACCATTGGAAAACCTTTTTCTTCAAAATCTTGATGAATTATAGCATTTGCCAATAATTCACGAACTGCAATTTCAGGGTACATTCTTTTATCATCTCTAAATGCTTTTCCTATTTCTTCATTAGCTGGCAATTGGCTATTTACCCAGTCTATTAATCCTTGATACCCTGAAACGTAACCTTTTCCTCCAATCTGTTCTCTAACAGTTTCAATTTTGTTTTTATGTTTATAAACAATAACTCTAATTGCTTTTCTTTTTAAGTCAGGAAAATCTTCTAGATTTTTAGCAAATAGTATTGCGCCTAAATTTGTAATGGAAAATTTAGGTGCTTTTTTTATGATTAATTTTTCTGAAATAAACTTATCAATAACTCCTTGTCTATTTGAAGGGTATGGTAGTTTTAATAAATCAAAATACGATTGAGTATCTAAAAGAGAAACAACAGTGTCAGCATCGATATTCTCTTTAGCTAATTGAAGTTCAAATTTGATATTATCTTTTCGATTCCAAATTTTTGATTCCTTTTCAGGAAATTCTTTAAGTAACCTGGTGTAACTACCTATTCTAATATATGCTTGATTAGTAAATTTAACAGGTCTATTTACTGCTGCAGGAATTACATACATACTAATATTTATACCTTTTGAATATTCAAATTCATAAGTTTTAAAATCAATTTTAGGGTCTAACCTTTGAATTAACCAATTTTCTAATTCTTCTTTTCCTTTAGTAGCTGATTTAACTTTAAAAGTAGTTCCTTTGATGTTATGCGTCTTATCTTCAACTCCAAAAATTAGAAAGCCATATTGTTTCTTACTAAGGCAGGCTCCATTAGCTAAAGCTGATATTCTTTCTCCTATTTCTTCGTTGGAATGAAAGTTTAGTTTAAACTCAAGCCATTCTGTTTCTTGAGAGTAACTTACTAGTTCTTTAATAAGTGATTTTAGTTCAATTTCTGTCATTCGTCAAATAAGAATCAAATAAAAACATCCTGATTATTAGGTGTTTATTGTTTTTAATGGTAAATATACATTATTCTATCAAATAAGATTATGAGGTTTATTTTAATTACTACCTAACACATAAATATGTGCAATAGGTATTATAATAAAGAAAGATAAACCATTCTTTTGAAATTCAATTGCCATGGGCTTTTGAAAAGATTTTATCCAATATTATATCACCATAAAAAAATTAATTTTCACCGGAAATTGAAGGTACAGGTATTTCATACACCTGTAATTGAAAATAGGGTAGGGCAGCTAGTAGATGGTCAAAGATGTCTGCCATTACGTACTCGTAATTCTCCCAACGTTTGTCAGAGCTAAAGGCATATACCTCTAAAGGTATACCTTGTGGTGTTGGTGCTAATTGGCGAACCATTAAGGTCATACCTTTATTTACAGCAGAATGACTTTGCAGATAGTCGTTTACATATTTTCTGAACACACCAATATTGGTCAAATTTCTGCCATTTATAGCAAGCTCTTTGTCAATATTATTTGCTGTATTGTACGTATTGATCTGTTCTGATCGTGTATTTAAATACGGTTGAATTAATTGTATTTTTTGAAATTCTTCGATATCTGCATCCGACAGAAAACGAATGCTTTTTTGACTAATGATCAGGGCACGTTTTATACGCCTTCCTCCAGATTCTTGCATTCCGCGCCAATTTTTAAAAGAATCTGATATCAACGCATAGGTAGGTATGGTGGTAATCGTATTATCAAAATTTTGGACTTTTACAGTTGCAAGAGTTATTTCGACCACATTACCATCGGCACCAAATTTGTCAAAACTGATCCAATCACCAATACGAACCATATCATTGATACTCACTTGAATACTTGCGACCAGACCAAGAATAGAATCTTTAAATATTAATAGTATTACGGCTGAACCTGCACCAAGGGCGGTAAAGAACTTCCAAACCTGTATTTCTGTTATAATGGCGAATATGGTAAAAATACCCACTACCCAAGCGAAGATCATGAATACCTGTATGTAACTATCCATAGGTTTATCTCTAAACCTTGATTTGGTCTTTAAATAATCATTTATACTTCTAAATATATTTTTTACTAGGTAAAGGGCAAGAATTACAAATAGTACATTTAAAAATTTTAAGACCATTTGTGCGGCATAATCAAAACCAATAAAACCAAAGGGCACAAGTTCTACCAACATGCTCAACGGTATAATATGGGCAACATACCTTGGTACTCTATTAGCTACTAGAAAATTATCAAAATTAGTTTTAGATTTTCGTGCTAGTTTTAGCGATACTGACCGCAGTACTTTCCAAATTATAAGATCTAAGAAATAAGCAACTACTAGTGCAATAACTAATAAAATGGCAAGGTTTAAATACGATGCCGCAGTTTCGCTTAGTCCGCTTTCTACAAGGTAGTTATATAGTAATCTGTGAAAATCGTCGTTCATAGTCCTTGATCATTTTTGCGGTACAAAGGTACGATATGCAATAACCAGAAACGACGAATGTGAGCTTAAAAAACCTATTTGGCATGCAGTGCCAATACTGGTACATTTGCGTAGTAACCCAACTTACTCAATGATAATTTGCCAAATCCAAGACGTTCCCAAAAAGAAGGTTTTTTATCTACATAACTGATCATATTAGAGGCTCTAATCTCAACAAAGCAACTTAAGGCAATTGCCATTTTTACATTACGTAACGTGTTAAACTTGTATTCTACGCCTTTGAGCTGACTACGAATAAATACTTTATTTCGTTTTTGAGAGAAGCTCAGTTTATTAGGTTGTGTTAGACTCAATACCTGTATGTTGGCATTGCTTAATTTGGCAATTTCAACCAAATATTTAATTTCAGATGATTTAATTTTAGTGTTGAAATTAGTAGTGAGTACAATTTCTTTTGGGTGATTGAAATCTACTTTTGCAGGCACTACTAAAATGGGGCATTTTCTAATTTGTTTTAAAATGTCGAGAGTTTGTCTGCCGTACGATTCTCCTTTCTTGTTAGTAATGCCTTTTGCACCCATAACAATCATTTTAAAATGAAGTTTTTCATTGAGGTTTTTTACAGCATCTAATAGCAAGGTAGATTCTGATACTACATGAAATTCGTGATTTTCATTATTCTTAAATCTGGATAACTGTATCAATATATCACCCAAACCTTGTCTTGATCTTAATTCAGACAATTTATTAAAAGCTTCATCGGGATCTAATAAGGTTAAATTATCTAAGCCATGGGTTTCTTTAGAATAGGCATGCAAAATGTAAAAAGTACACTTTTTATTTTCAAAGAGTTTTATGGCATACTTTATAGCGTTCCATGAGTTCTTTGAGAAATCTGTTGGTAATAGTATTCTATTTTCCATGACGGGATGTTTTAGGTGGTTTGGTTAGGTTTGGTATGTAATGGTAGTTTCTAATTCACTTAACTTCTTGCATTTATGAGTATTTGAGATAATATTTTTATTTTCAGACTTCTGTAATTTTCAATTAGCGATAGGTAAGCATCTCTCTTCTTTTCATGATGGTTTAGATAATAGGCATCGCATGCTATAGTGTCACATTCTATAGATTTGCTTACAGCATTATCATAACGGTATAGCGCCGCCAGCATCAATGCATTTTCTCTGCGTATGCCATGTAGCTCTTGGTACAATTTCGAGCTATGTATCATGCTGTCTTCAATGTCTAAATAGAATTCGATTTCCTTATTTAAAAACTCTAGCTCATCTGTCCAATTATTAATTTCTAATCGATCTTTTTTCATCATGATTCTTTTGTCTGATTCATGCGGATAAAAATGTTTAGATGCGATCATAGTACCATATTTATGTTCATATACTCATTCTCTTGTTCTACTTTTTCTATGGTTAATTTTTGTTCTCCGGATGGAAATTCCCACACAATGGCATCACCTTCGCTGTACCCAATAACCGCAGCACCCATTGGGGTAAGTATAGATATTTTATCATTTTTAATATCACTGTCAGTAGGCATCACCAACTTAAATTTCTTATGCCAACCATTTTCAGATACGATAGTGACCGTGGTGTTAAACCGAATAACATCTTCATACATTTCTGATGCATCGCAGATGATAGCAGTCTCTAATTCACCAACCAGTTTTTGTACAGATTTACGTAATGTATCATCTTTATAGTAGCCTGATAGGTTCATGAACCTTTTAAGCACCACGTATTCTTTTTTCTCTATAACCAGATTGCCGTACTTCATTTTCTAATTCTTTTATTGAGATATGAGTTTTTAAGTATAGTTCATTACCATTTTAAGCGCAGCTGATAACATTGGCTAGTTTGTAAATAATTTCGACCGCGCCTATTGTGGCAGTATGCAGTACATACTTTTAAAAATCACTATCATTGTTTAAATACTGTATTATTTATCAAGGGAAAATACCACGTTGTACATATGCTTCTTCTAATCGCTCAATGGCAATTATAAATGCTGCCGTACGCATATCTACTTTTCTCTTTTTAGATGTTTCTAGAACAGTGGTAAAAGACTCTTTCATTTTCTTTTCTAATTTCACCATCACTTCATCTAAAGTCCATATTTCGCCATTACGGTTCTGTAACCATTCAAAATAACTACCGATCACTCCGCCAGAATTACAAAGGATATCAGGTATAATATCGATACCTTTTTTCAATAGAATTTCTTCGGCATCTACATCGGTTGGTCCGTTAGCACCTTCGGCAATTAAATACGCTTTTATCTTATTGGCATTTTTAGGTGTAATCTGGTTGCCTAATGCTGCTGGTATACAAATATCACAGTCTAGCGAAAAGAAATCTTTACTATCTATTGTTCTTGCCTTTGCATAGCCTAGTATACTGCCCTTATTACCTTTAGAATAATCTAATAATTGATCTACATCTATACCTTCTTCATTTGCGATACTACCATAGGCATCTTGTACAGCTGTTAAAATAGCACCTTCCTTCACTAAGAAATAGGCTGCCCAATACCCAACATTACCAAAACCTTGTACTATAAATTTTTTGTCCTTTAAATCTACATTATGACTTTCTGCCCAAAACTTAATGGTTAGAAATACGCCGAAACCAGTAGCTCTGTCTCTACCTTTTGAGCCACCGGCACCTACAGGTTTACCCGTAACTACGTGCATGTTGGTAGACCTCTCTGCAGGCGATTTGGTAGACATATATGTGTCAAGAATCCATGCCATCGTCTGCGGATTGGTATTTACATCAGGAGCAGGAATATCTAACTCCGGACCAATATTATCGCCCAGTGCATACGTAAACCTTCTAGTAATACGCTCTAACTCAGAATTAGAATATTTGTTAGGGTCTAATTGAATACCACCTTTTGCACCACCATAGGGTAAACCTGCTAAAGAGGTTTTCCAAGTCATCCACATTGCTAATGCTTTTGCAGCATCAATATCAACGGTAGGGTGGTAGCGTAGTCCGCCCTTATATGGTCCCAGCGCATTGTTATGCTGAACACGGTAGCCAGTAAAAATTTCAACCTCACCATTATCCATCCGCACAGGAAAATGAACAACTATTTCATTATTGGTCACCTCTAATATTTTTCTAATATTGGTGTTTAGATCAATAATGTCTGCGGCATTATCAAATTGTCGCATTACGTTTTCAAGCATACCTTGTTTAGGTGCTTTTTTAGATGCTACTTTTGCTATCATTATATTTAGTTTAAGACTAATTCTCTATTTAATTCACTACTAGACATTTCATTAGATATTACCAATACGGGTTCGTTGGTGCTATCTAAAAAATGAAAATATTCGCTACACGCATAAATGCTATTCTTATCTTTTGTTAAAGAACAGTAAGCGGCGTGGGTACAAGTTGAGCATATGCTCCGCATATAATTTTTCATCGAGCTCATATTAAGATGTATTTAATTGTCCCTTAATCAAGGACGGGTTGTTTCGTTTTTAAGGGATAAAAAATCAATGCCAATAGGGCTAGACCAATAAGTATTAAAAAGCCAAGTGATAGTTTAGACATGAGTAAGTTGCTTTCTAAAGCTTTATTAGATAGCTGCGTCATTTGCTTACTTTCTTCTAATTGTATTGTTGCCAGTACATCTAATTTATTATCTATTTCCTTTAGTGTTTGTAGTGATAGAATGGTAACCCCATTGATAAGATTATCTTGAGATTCCAATACCTTGTTTTCAAATATTTTTAGCTTTTGAAATTGTGTGCTCAATTGGTTAAGTGCACTATACTCTTTTGCAGTTAGTTCTGTAAGCGCAAATTGAGAAAGTAATTTTTCTGCTTTTTCATTTTCAGTTGCTACTGGGGTAAAATTATCTTCAGTAATGAACCGAAGCCTCTTTGAATGAAAAATATTGTTCAGTTGATATATGTAACCTTGAACTTTAACCCTGTCTTCATACACAGAGTTTACCGTGTTCTGTAGGGTAGAAAAATGTCTATGGTATAATCTATTAGAACCCAAAACCAATAAAAATGCGATGACCAATATAAAGCCAGTATGCAATCTTTGCGGTGTTTTAAGTTTTGTGAACATGGGTTTTGTTTTGTGATTATACTGTAGCATTTTTTGTTAGGAAATCCACTTGGTTGACTCTTAATAAATCAGCCAACTTATTTATAGAGACCAAGTGGATTATCAATCAACTAAAAAAAATTATAGAGCTTGTAATTCGCCAGAGGTAATGGCATCTTTATAGTCTGCTGTAACTACAGTATGACTGTTAAAGAAACGACCACCGTCATTGCGTTTTATTTTAATTTGTGTTGTACCGTCTTTCAACTCCTTAACGGCAGTTACTACAACTTCTTCGCCGTGAGCCCGCCTATAATTGGCTATGCCACCGCGTTTAATAATGAAGTTTTCTCTAGGGAAATCTATGTGTTTGTATTTATTCGTTACAGGTTTTCCTATTTCAAAAACATCGCCAACGTTAACCTCGGTTTGGCTAGTGTCGTTGCTTTGTGCGTTTAATAGACTTACTGAAAATAATAAGGTAATTGCGTATTTTAACATAACTGAATAATTTAGAATTAATGAATTTTAACTTTTTTGGTTTCAATTACTTCGGTAGTGTTTTTGTTGGCTGAGTTTGGTTGGGTAACTTTTGTGATTACTAAAGACACACGGTCACCAGGTAATCCATAAGAAATTCTATCTCCAACGGCACGCCCTATTACCAACGCACCTAAACTGCTGATGACAGAAATTTTATTTTGTTTTATATCTATTTCATTTGGCGATACTATTTGAAAAGTTTGACGAATGCCAGAAGCGCCGCTAACTTTTATAATAGAGTTTATAGTAATAATGTCGAACGGAATATCTTCTGCCTTTAAACGCATGGCTATAGTCATATGCTGACTTAGAATTTCTAACACATTTTTGTGTGCATAGTCTTCAAAGGTTACATTCTCTTCTTGATATTTTTTAATCATCAAAAATTCACTTTCCTCAAAAACTAAACTGCCGTATTTCATTTGTTACTATTTAAAATTCTACATCTTACGTCTACTACTTTTAATCTTTTGGTATAGATTTTTAGTGGTTTACGTAATCGAGTTCTAAATAGCAATTGATATGCCTAGAAAATATCAAATGCGTGCCAAGACATGTAAAGTATTGGAAATCAGTATTAAATAATAACTTAGAATTTTAAAAGGAAATATTTAACTGGGGAAATATTTCTCGGCCGGGGAAATATTACCCGGTACTATTTCAGTTTTTCACGCAAGGTTTTGCGGTCTATTTGAAGAATTTCGGCTGCTTTGGTTTTGTTACCATCTGTATGATTCAAAACACGCTGAACATATTCTTTCTCTATATCACGAAGCGGACGCAGCTCATTATCAGAAAAATCAATTTGATACTTTAAAAAATCTGGCAAGTCTTTCACTTCAATACTACCATCGGCCATAATTACTGCACGCTGTATTACATTTTCAAGCTCTCTAATGTTACCGGGCCAGTTGTAGCGTTGAAGAATTTGTAAAGCCTCAGGAGAAATACGTAACAATCGATCTTTAAATTCAATGCCATATTTACGTAGAAATTTTTCTGTTAATAGTGCAATGTCAGATTTACGTTCGCGTAGGGGAGGAACATTGATTTCTACCACGGTTAATCTATAATACAGATCTTCTCTAAAAGTATTGTTCCTAATTTCTTCTCTTAAATTGGCATTGGTAGCCGCAATAATTCTAATATCTACTTTCTCAATTTTTTGAGAGCCTACTCTAGTAATTTCTTTTTCTTGAAGCGCGCGCAGTAATTTGGTCTGCACGGCTAATGAGGCTGTGCCAATTTCATCTAAAAATAAGGTGCCTCCTTTTGCTGCTTGAAAGAAACCATTTCTATTTTCATTTGCTCCTGTAAAGGCTCCTTTAATATATCCGAAAAGCTCTGCTTCTTGAAGATTTTCTGGTATTGCAGCGCAGTTGACCGCAATGAAAGGTTCTCGAGAAAACTTGCCCGAATAGTGAATAGCCCTTGCTACTAACTCTTTACCTGTACCACTTTCGCCAGTAACTATAACAGTTGCTTTGTTATCTTTTACGCGTTCAATAATATTGGTGACCTTTTTAAATGCTTCAGATTCGCCAACCATATCAGCATAGATATTTGGCTTTTGATTTACGGCTTTTGGTACTAATTTTTTACGTGATGTATTTTGCTTTAGCGCTTTTTCTACCGCTTCTTTAAGTTCTAATTTGGTGAAGGGTTTGGTCAAATAATCTGTGGCTCCAGATTTTATAACTTCTAAAGTACCTTCAACAGAGGGGTAACCGGTAACCACAAGTTTCGGAATTTCAGGATAATGCTCATTTGCGAATTTCAATAATTGGAGTCCGTCTATTTCGGGCATTTGTATATCGGTAATGAGCAGGTCAATGAACGTATCCTTTAATATAAACAATGCTTCTTTTACAGAAACTGCTTTATAAGTATGATAATCCATAGATTGTAGATGCCTTTGTAAAAGCTCTAGAATATCTATGTCATCATCAACTATAAGAATGTTCTCTTTGCGCAGATCCATCAATTACAATTTAGGAAAATCAACGGTAAATATAGTCCCTTTCGGTGTATTACTTTTGTGCTCAATTTTGCCTTTGTGGCTGGTGATAATTCCGTGAACAACACTGAGTCCTAAACCAGAACCTTCGCCAATAGGTTTGGTAGTAAAAAAAGGCTCAAATACTTTATCTTCTAATTCTTGAGGTATGCCATTACCTTCATCAGAAATTTCAATACTTATATGACTTTCGGTTTCTAAAACATGTACGGTAATAGTGCTACCCTTGGGAGAATAGTAAATGGCATTCATTATTAAATTAAATAATACCTGAGTCAGCTGTACTGTATCTACCCTAAGTTCAATATTTTCATTATCAAAAGCTTTAGTTAGTTTTAAATTCTTAGACCGTAAAGAAGGTTCAAGTAGTTTTATAACACTGGTAACAATAGGTATAAGCTGTACCCTTTTCATTTCTTGTGGCATTTCACAAGCAAAGAACATTAGTTTTTTAACAATCTCTCGACTAAAAATGGCACTGTCCATTATTTTTTCGAGGTCTCTAACGGTCTCTTTGTCAGTAATCTTATCTGTTAATAATTCAGCAAAACCAAGAATATTGGCAAGGGGAGTGTTTAATTCATGAGCAATGCCTGCGGTAATTTCGCCAAGAATATGCAAGCGGTCTGTACGTTCCATCTTTCTTCGGGTAATGGCTTCGCTATCACGAATCTGTTTACGTTCAATAAGATTACCAATATCTAAAGCTACGTTATTTAGTAAGGTCTGTTCTTCAACTAAAAAATCGTCAAGGGTATATTTATTTGAAGGGTAGCCTACCATTACCTCCCCCTCAACCTTGTTAAAAACTTTAATTTTAGACACCAAAGTGACCATGTCGTGTTTATAATCATCGGTCTGTACATGAAAATCGCCAGTTTTTAGAAAGACCTCCGTAACATTTTCAAATTGCCAAGCTCTTTTTAGACAATAAGCAATAGCTTCAAGAGAGGCATCTAATTGATCATAATCAGAATTGACTATAATAGAAGTAACCTCATAAAGACAGGTAAGTTCCTTTACACGTTCTCTTAATTTATCTTCTGCTGTGTTCATACCAAAAACGTATTATATATGTATATAAAGGTCAACAATAATTAACTGAAATTGAAAATAATATTAATAATCGTTAGCATTTTGTATAATTAATGTTTGAATTATCTGCTTCAGTTTTGTTAAATTTTCAATCAAGATGTGCATGCTTTTTAGATAAAAATCATATTTAAATTTGTAGGAAATTATTTTTTGTAAACGAGATTTGCCTCAGAAATTTTATAAGCAAATTTTGTAGGAATTTTTTTGGTTCACTAATTTAAGCTCCGCCTGAACTTTACACTTGCTTACAAAGGTTTTGATGATTGTAAAATCACATTTTTATCTCTTGTGACCCCTATTTTTGTTGACTTTTTACTAAAAAGACTCTTTTTTAGAACATTCCTAAAATCAAATTTTTCTTGTGAACTCCCTTTTAGTAGGCTTTTATCGATAAAATGCATAAAATTTAAAAATTTTGACATACAGTTTTAACCAATTCTCATACAGCTAAAGCTATTTCACAACAAATAATGTATCATGGTTTAACCTTCGATTAACTTTGTGATTATAACAAATATTTTGTAGTCCAATCGTGTAAAAATTGATAGACTCTCATAATATTGATACTAACCCCCCGATATGATATTTTCTTTAAAATCTTGTTTTCTTACAAGTTTAGTGATGCTTTTATTCGAAATAAAAGAAATGGAGCCCATAAAATGTAATGGCGTCTTAAAAAACTTAAGCCAACTATTTTCTGTAAAAGAAATCATATCAAAAATATAAATATGACTATCGTGAATTTTAAATTAAAGAAAACCATATTCAGTTTTGTTTTTATACTATTTGCAATAATTGAATCTTACGCCCAACTAAGCGACATCCATTACTTGCCACCTTTAAGACAAAGAGCTACTGATATGGATGATCAAGCAGTTTATTTATCTACACCAGAAGCAACGCCTTTTAATGTTAATATCTATCAGGGAACATCAACAACTCCTACTACGGTAAGTGTTTCAAATACTGCTCCTTATGTATATGTTTTGCCAAATGGTAATAACGATATAACTATGGTTAATGCGGCTAATGTTGGCTTTGTGCTAAGTTCTAGCGGACTTCGATTTGAAGCACCAAATGGAGAAAAGTTTTATGTAAATTATAGAGGTAGAAATGGAGCGCAAGGTGCTTCGTTAACTTCTAAAGGTAGAGCCGCAAGAGGAAAGCATTTTAAATGGGGTGGCGTACCCTTAATACGAAATAGAAATATTCATAATGCTACTTTGGGTATTATGGCAACAGAAGACAATACAACAGTTACTATCTCTGATTATAACCCAGATACCAAATTTAGATTAGGAGGTAATGTTCAAGGTCTAACTGATGATATTATTACAGTTTCGCTAAATAAAGGGCAAAGTTATGTAGTAGAAAGTAGAGGTGATTTAGGAGATGCCAATAAAGATGGTTGGTTAGGTGCCGATATTTTATCTGATCAAGATATCGTTATTAGTAATGGTAATATCTTGGTTGGTGTAGTAGAAAGTTCCAATGCACAAGATGCAGGTATAGATCAACCGGTTGCTATTGAATCTCTAGGGCGTGAATATGTTTTTATCAGAGGCGGTGGTAGTGATCGGTTAGAATTTCCAATTATAATAGGTACGGCTAATGGTACGGATATTTTTGTAAATGGTGCCACAACACCAATAGCGACAATTAATGAAGGGGAGTATTTTTTAATACCGGGCTCCAATTATTCTGGTTCTACACCTGGCAGTAATCTTACAGTTACTACTTCGAATAATGTATATGCTTACCAATCATTGGCCGGTAGTAGCAGTGTTGCTACTACAGGTTTAAATTTTATAGCACCTGTAAATTGTTTGTTACCAAATGAATTAAATAATATTGCTCAAATAGAGGATTTAGTAGGTGTTGATATTGACGGAGGTTTAACTATTCTTGCATCAAATACAACCTTAGATAGTAATATTATTGTAACAGATGGTACAGGAGTGGTTACCCTACCTGCATCTCAACAAGCAACAGGTTTACCTTGGAAAAGTTTTTATGTACCCGGTGTTACAGGTAATGTTTCTGTAGAATCTACAGGGCCAATAGCCGTAGGCGTTGTTGGACTAAGTGGCGCTTTGGGTATTGGTGGTTATTTTTCTGGTTTTGATACTGTGCCAGTAGTGGATTATACTATCTCTGGTGACGGGTGTGTAGGAAGTGATATTACCTTAACTAATTCTTTTGATACGTACCAATGGTATAGA
The DNA here is from genome assembly GCF_900142175.1 of Maribacter aquivivus. NCBI lineage: Bacteria > Pseudomonadati > Bacteroidota > Flavobacteriia > Flavobacteriales > Flavobacteriaceae > Maribacter > Maribacter aquivivus. Next base: position 2,422,198 of record NZ_FQZX01000001.1, read on the forward strand.
AATGGTGAATTAATTCCAGGAGCAAATACCGCAACCTATACTCCAACTGCTATTGGTGATTATTTTGTAGAAGTGTCTTCAGGTGGTTGTTTTTATGATTCCAATGTCATCAACATATATTATTGTAATCCAGATATTGCAGTAACAAAAACAGCAGATAAGTTTACTTACTCCGAAGATGAGTCCGTTACTTTTACCATAACCGTAGAAAGTTTAGGCGTTTTTGATGTTACCAATGTGGTAATTAATGATGTTTTACCAACTGGTTTAACGCTATCAAGTGCAACCCCTTCTTCTGGCTTTTGGTCTTCTCCAAACTGGAACATAGGTACTATGACAGGTGGGGAAAAACAAACCTTAACTATTGTAGCTACCCCAGTTGCTATTGCATCACCAACAAGAGAAATTACGGTTACAAATACGGTCTCAAACACACAAGATCAAGTAGATTCTAATGAAACAGCAGATGATTTAGAAGAAACAATTACAATAGAAAATAGCGATGATGATGGCGATGGTGATCCAGATAGTACAGATCCAGACCCTAATGATGCTTGTACATACAGTGCGAACCAAGTAGTTGCCAATGTTGACCCAAATTGGAATGCGTTAGATTGCGATGGTGACGGTGAAAATAATGGAACAGAGATAGCAAACGGTACAGATCCTGCAGATCCTTGTTCGGTAACTACACCAACCGATCGTGAAAGTACAGATGAAAATTATGCGGTTTGGGCAGCAGCAGATTGCGACGATGACGGAAATTTAAACGATACCGACCCTAATCCTTTTGCGCCAACGGCAACAGATGATTTTACCACAGCAAGTGTAACTATTGCTAAAACCTTTAATGTTTTAAATAATGACGATTTTTTAGTTGGTAGTACAATTACTGACCTAGGTACAGGTACCGCTTCAGGTACTGTAGTAATTAATAATGCAACAGGCGAGATTACATATACGGCGCCTATAAGTGAGAATTTTTCAACTGTTTCTATAGATTATAGAGTTTGTAATGGTTCGATATGTGCCACAGCAATATTTTATGTAGAAATTCCTGCTTGTATAGATTCTGATGGCGATAATGTTTGTGATGCAGCAGAAAGTGCAGCGACTATTAATGACCCTTGTCAACCATCAAGTGACCCATATTGGCAACCACAAGGGACTAATGATTGTGATAATGACGGACTTACAAACGATGAAGAAGCATCTGCAGGTACAGATCCTAATGATGCCGATAGTGATGGTGATGGTATAAATGATGGTACCGAAGTTAATACGGATGGTACAAATCCACTAGATGATTGTGAATCCAACGGAGGTACACCATTAAGTAATAGTGATTGTGATAATGACGGACTAACAGAAGCAGAGGAAGCTACCGCAGGAACAGACCCTACAAATCCGGATTCAGATGGAGACGGAGTAAAAGATGGTTGGGAAATAACTGTAGATGGTACTGACCCTCTAGATTTATGTAGTTATAAAATTGATAGTGCAACAGAAACACCAAGTGCAGCTTGGAATGCAGCAGATTGCGATGGTGACGGAGTTAACAATGGTACAGAGGTTACCAATGGAACAGATTCTTTAGACCCATGTGACCCTTCGCAAACAGCAGGTTATACTAGTTATGATTCAAATAACGTTCTTTGGTCAGCAGCAGACTGTGATAGTGACGGAGTTGACAATGGTACAGAAGATACGAATGGTACAGACCCTTATAATACAGATACTGATGGTGATGGTATTCCAGATAATATAGATTCAGCCCCATTAGACCCATGTTCTCCAACACAAGCAGCTGGTTATACAGGTTATGATGCTTCTAATGCTATTTGGGCAGCAGCAGATTGTGATAATGACGGTGTTACTAATGGTACCGAAGTTACTAATGGAACTGACCCATATAGTAATGATACGGATGGCGATGGTGTTCCAGATAATACAGATACAGCTCCACTTGACCCTTGTAGTCCTACACAAGCAGCTGGTTATACAGGTTATGATGCTACTAATGCCATTTGGGCAAATGCGGATTGTGATAGTGATGGTGTCGACAATGGTATAGAAGTTACTAATGGAACTGACCCTTACAATACTGATACCGATGGTGATGGTGTTTCGGATAATACAGATAATGATGCCCTAAATCCATGTGACCCTGCACAAGACGAGGGGTATACAGGTTATGATGCTACTAATGCGATTTGGCAAGCAGCAGATTGTGATGGAGACGGAATTGATAATGGTACAGAAAATACCAACGGAACTGACCCATATGGCACAGATACCGATGGAGACGGAGTTCCTGATAATACAGATAATGACCCACTAGACCCTTGTGACCCTGTACAGGCAGAAGGTTACACAAATTATGATGCTAACAATTCGATTTGGCAAGCAGGTGACTGTGATGGCGACGGAATTGATAATGGAACGGAAGAAACTAATGGTACAGATCCTTATGATACCGATACCGATGGTGATGGTGTTCCAGATAATACGGATAATGACCCACTAGACCCTTGCGACCCTGCACAAACAGCTGGGTACGATAGTTATGACGCTAGTAATGCTATTTGGGCAGCAGCAGATTGTGATGGAGATGGAATTGCTAATGGTACAGAAGAAACCAATGGAACGGATCCTTATGATACCGATACTGATGGTGATGGTGTTCCTGATGATATAGATACTGACGCTCTTAATCCATGCGACCCATCTCAAGATACTGGTTACACAGGTTATGATGCTAGTAATGCTATTTGGGCAGCAGCAGATTGTGATGGTGACGGAGTAGATAATACTACAGAAGTTACCAATGGTACAGACCCTTATAATACTGATACGGACGGTGATGGAGTTCCTGATAATACAGATAATGACCCACTTGATCCATGTGACCCTACACAAACAGCAGGCTATACGGGTTATGATGCTACTAATGCCATATGGCAAGCAGCAGATTGTGATGGTGATGGTAATATTAACGATACCGATCCAAACCCTTTTGCACCTACAGCAGATGATGATTATACCACAGCAACTGTATTAGTAGCAAAGACAATTAATGTTTTATTTAATGATGACTTTTTGCCTGGCAGTACAATTACAGACCTAGGTACAGGTACTGCAGTAGGAACAATAGTTATTGACCAAGTTACAGGTGAAATTACCTATACACCAACGAATGCGGAAAACAACACTACAGTAACTATAGTGTACCAAGTTTGCAATGGTACAGTTTGTGACGATGCAATTTTATCTGTAGAAACACCTGAATGTGTTGATAGTGATGGTGATAATGTATGTGATGCAGCAGAAACTGCAGCAACTATTAATGACCCATGTGAACCAAGTACACATGTAGATTGGAGACCTCAGGGAACTAATGATTGTGATGGTGACGGACTTGATAATGATGCGGAAGCAGCAGCAGGTACTGATCCAGCAAATCCAGATTCAGATGGTGATGGTATTAATGACGGAACAGAAGTCAATACAGATGGTACAAGTCCAATAGATGATTGTGAATCTGTTGGCGGTACTCCTTTAGGAACAAGCGATTGTGATAATGATGGCTTAACTACAGATGAAGAAACCGCAGCAGGTACAAATCCTACAAATCCAGATTCCGATGGAGATGGAGTAACAGATGGTACAGAGGTTAAAACAGATTTTACAGATCCTAACGATTTATGTGAGTATGTAATTACTAGTGCAACAGTAGCACCAAGTTCAGCTTGGAATACAGCAGATTGTGATGGAGATGGTGTAGATAATCAAACCGAATTAACAAATGGCACAGATAGTTTAGATCCATGTGACCCTACGCAAGCAGCAGGTTACACAGGTTATGATGCAGCTAATGGTACTTGGCAAGCAGCAGATTGTGATGGGGATGGTGTAACTAATGGTGATGAAGATACTAATGGTACAGATCCATACAACACAGATACCGATGGTGATGGTATTCCAGATGATTCCGACAATAATGCTTTAGACCCATGTGATCCGGTTCAAGCAGCCGGTTATACAGGTTATGACGCTTCCAATACAATTTGGGCAAATGCAGATTGTGATAATGATGGTGTACTTAATGATGATGAAGATTCCGATGGTACAGATCCATATAATACTGATACCGATGGTGATGGAGTGCCTGATGATACAGACGCTGCTCCTTTAGATCCTTGTGACCCAGTTCAGGCAGCTGGTTATACAGGATACGATGCTAGCAACGCTATTTGGGCAGCAGCAGATTGTGATGGTGATAATATTACGAATGCCGCAGAAGATAATAATGGAACAGATCCATATAATAATGATACCGATGGTGATGGTGTTCCTGATGATACAGATGATAACCCATTTGATCCATGTGATCCTGCTCAAGTAGCTGGTTACACAGGTTATAATGCTAGTGATGCCATTTGGCAAGCAGCAGATTGTGACGGTGATGGAGCAAGTAATGGTGTAGAAGCCGCTAATGGTACCGACCCGTATAATACCGATACAGATGGTGATGGCGTTCCTGACAATGCAGATGAAGAAGGAACTAATCCTTGTACACCAATACAAAATCCAGGTTATACTGGTTACGATCCAAGTAATACTATGTGGTCATCAGCCGATTGTGATGGTGATGGAATTACAAATGGAATGGAAGTTACCAACGGTACAGATCCTTATAATACAGATACTGATGGAGACGGGGTTCCAGACAATACAGACTCAGATGCTTTAGATCCTTGTAGTCCAGCTCAAGCAGCCGGTTATACAGGTTATGACGCTTCCAATACAATTTGGGCAAATGCAGATTGTGATAATGATGGTGTACTTAATGGTGATGAAGATGCCAACGGTACCGATCCATACAATACAGATACCGATGGTGATGGTATTCCAGACAATATAGATTTAGATGCTTTAGATCCATGTAGTCCAACACAAGCAGCAGGCTATACAGGTTATGATGCAACTAATGCTATTTGGGCAGCAGCCGATTGCGATGGTGATAATGTGACAAATGGTACAGAAGATACCAATGGTACAGACCCTTATAATGAAGATACCGATGGCGACGGAGTTCCAGATGATACGGATGCTGACGCATTAAATCCTTGTGATCCAATACAAACAGCAGGTTATGCAGGATATGATGCAACCAATACAATTTGGACTGCGGCTGACTGTGATGGTGATGGTGTTGATAATGGAACTGAAGATACGAATGGTACAGATCCATACAATACAGATACCGATGGTGATGGCGTTCCAGATGATACAGACGATGATGCATTAAATCCGTGCGACCCAGTACAAGCGGCCGGTTACACAGGTTATGATGCTACTAATGCTATTTGGGCAGCAGCAGATTGTGATGGCGATAATGTTACCAATGGTGATGAAGACACCAACGGCACAGATCCATATAATGAAGATACCGATGGCGACGGAGTTCCAGATGATACGGATGATGACGCATTAAATCCTTGTGACCCAGTTCAAGCAGCTGGCTACACAGGATATGACGCTTCCAATACAATTTGGGCAAGTGCCGATTGTGATAATGATGGAGTAACGAATGGTGATGAAGATACTAATGGTACAGATCCGTACAATACAGATACCGATGGTGATGGTGTTCCCGATGATACAGATGATGATGCATTAAATCCTTGTGACCCAGTACAAGTGGCTGGTTACGTAGGTTATGATGCTAGTAATGCTATTTGGGCAGGAGCCGATTGTGATGGTGATGGAATTGATAATGGTACTGAAGTGACTAACGGTACTAATCCTTATAATCCCGATACGGATGGTGATGGCGTTCCAGATGATACGGATGCTGACGCATTAAATCCGTGCGACCCAGTACAAGAAGCAGGTTATACAGCTTATGATGCAACTAATACTATTTGGGCAGCAGCCGATTGCGATGATGATGGTGTCTCTAATAGTGAGGAAGTTACCAACGGTACTGATCCATATAATGCGGATACTGATGGTGACGGCATTTCAGATGCTACAGATTCAGATGCTTTAGACCCTTGTAGTCCATCACAAGAAATAGGCTATTCGGAATATGATGCTACCAATGCAATTTGGGCAACAGCCGATTGCGATGGTGATGGAATTGATAATGGTACTGAAGTGACTAACGGTACTGACCCTTACAATACCGATACGGATGGCGATGGTGTTTCTGATAGTCAAGAATTTGAAGACGGTACTGACCCATTAAACGATTGTGATTCTAATGGAGGTGCTCCTTTAGGTACATCAGATTGTGATGAAGATGGTTTAACTACAGATGAAGAAGTATCGTTAGGTACAGATCCAAATATAGCAGATACCGATGGTGATGGTATTTTAGATGGGCAAGAGGTATTAGATAATACCAACCCATTAGATGATTGTGATCATGATGGTGGTACTGCTTTACCAGAAAGTGATTGTGATGGTGACGGATTAACCACTGCTGTTGAAGATGCATTAGGTACGGATTCTAATAATGCAGATACTGATGGAGATACTATTCCTGATGGTCAAGAGGTTGAAGAGGGCACAGACCCTTTAGATCCATGTGATTCAATTGGTGGAGCGCCAAGTTTATCAGCTGGTTGTAATGCAGAAGTTGTTGAGACAGGTATTGCAGTTTCTAATGAAGTAATCACCCCAGATAATGATGGAACTAATGATTTCTTTAGGATTGAAAACATTGAATCCTTTCCTAATAATACGGTTCAGATTTACAACCGTTGGGGAGTAGTTGTATACGAAAAGTCAGGTTATGATAATAGTACTAATGTATTTACCGGTATATCTAGTGGTCGAGCAACTATTAATACCGATTCGGAGTTACCAGTAGGTGTATACTTTTATGTTATACGATTCACAAACAACGGAGATAATTTAAACAAGTCCGGATATTTATACATCAACAGATAAAAAAATCCCCCAAAAAAGATAAAGAGATGAGAAGATTAATTTTCACAATTTTACTAATACTTACAGTCGTACTATGCGGCTACGCCCAACAAGATGCGCAGTACACACAGTACATGTACAATACGATATCGGTGAACCCAGCGTATGCGGGTTCCCGAGGGGTATTGAGCATAGCGGCACTGCACCGTTCGCAGTGGGTGGGGCTTGACGGCGCACCTACGACGCAGACGCTTAACTTCCATACGCCGGTATCGGACCATGTAGGCCTTGGGCTATCGGTGGTGAACGACGAGATCGGTAACGGAACCAACCAGGATACCTATATCGATGCGGCGTTCAGCTATACGGTGAACACCTCTGAAGAAGGCAAGCTGTCGTTCGGACTAAAAGCGGGCGGACACCTGTTCAACGTCGACTTTACGAAACTAAGAAACTACGGTGCGGAGACCAACCTACCGAACATAGACAACAAGTTCTCGCCGAACTTCGGAGCGGGCATCTATTACCATACGGACCAGTTCTATGCAGGACTATCGGTACCGAACTTTTTACAGACCGAGCATTTCGACAGTTCGGATACGAACAGTTCCAGCCTTATCGCACAGGAACGTATGAACTTCTATTTGATCACGGGCTATGTGTTCGATCTGAAGAACAACGTAAAGTTCAAGCCTGCGGCACTGATAAAAGCAGTAAAGGGAGCACCGTTACAAGTTGACCTAAGTGCGAACTTCCTTTTCAACGACAAGTTCTCTTTGGGAGCGGCGTACAGATGGGACGCGGCATTGAGCGCACTGTTCGGTTTTCAACTGAACGACCAGTTGATGCTGGGTCTTGCCTATGACAAGGAAACGACCGACCTGGGAGCTACACGGTTCAACGACGGTTCTTTCGAGATCATGCTGAGATATGAGTTCTTGAACAAGTACAAACGAGTGATCACCCCAAGATTCTTTTAATAAAAAACGACATGAAAAAAACAGGATATATTTTTTGTGGCTTGGCGGTAATGGCTATGATGGCGAACGCACAGGACAAGAAGATCAAAAAAGCGGATACAAAATTCACGAACTATGGCTATGCCTCTGCGATACAATCGTACGAGCAATTGGTAAAGGACGGGTATACCGAAGAAGAGGTGTACAAGAATTTAGGTAACGCAAACTATTTAAACGCAAACTATGAAGAGGCATCTAGCTGGTACGGCAAGCTGTTCGCACTGAAACAGGCGGATATCGACCCGGAATATATGTACCGCTACGCACAGACCTTAAAATCTTTGGAAAACTATACGGAATCCGACACTTGGATGAACAAGTTCAAGAACGCAAGATCGAACGATCAACGCGGATTACTATATAGCGATAACCAAGATTATTTGGAACAGATCGAGGAACGCTCTGGCAGGTACGAACTGAAGAACATAGGCCTGAACTCGAAGGTATCTGATTTTGCACCCTCGTTCTATGAAGACGGGTTGGTGTTCTCCACGGCACGTGACAGCGGACTGTTAACGAAGAACATCCATAGATGGAACAACGGTTCTTTCTTGAACCTGTACAAAGCTGAACAGGACGACCAAGGAAATTTCACCAATGTAGACAAGCTCAGCAAAAGATTGAACAAGAAGACCCATGAATCGTCAACGGCATTTACCAAGGACGGAAGTACGATGTACTTTACACGTAACAATTCCGACGAAGGCAAGTTCGAAAGGGACGAGGAAGGAGTGAGCAGATTAAAAATATACAGGGCCACCAAAGAAAACGGCGAATGGAACGAAATCGAAGAACTGCCCTTCAACGGGGACAGCTACTCGGTAGCACACCCGACACTGAACAACGACGAGACGAAATTATACTTCGCCTCGGACATGCCCGGCACGAAAGGGGAATCGGATATCTACGTTGTGGATATCAATAAGGACGGTACTTTTAGTACACCACTGAACCTGGGAGAACGAATCAATACCGAGGCAAGGGAGACCTTTCCGTTCGTGACCAAGAGCGATAAATTATATTTTTCGTCGGATGGGCATCCGGGACTAGGGGGACTTGATGTCTTCGCAACGGACCTGAAGAACGAAAGGGGAGAGATCTACAATGTAGGACGCCCTTTGAACGGCGAGGAAGACGACTTCTCGTACATTATCAACGAAGAGACGAAGAAAGGCTTTTTCGCATC